>DATDWO010000080.1:0-29063 GCA_035289665.1 Candidatus Nanoarchaeia archaeon | reverse complement strand
TCCGTATTCCCTAATCTTCTCCTCCCGAGACTGAGTCGTAGCGGAATCAAATAGTTCTCGTTCTCTTTTACGAATCTCATCTTTTTTCTCAACGACCAGCCTCAATAGATCGACATCCTTTAGATCATCTCGCAATCCGATTATCATTTTGATCCCCCTCGAAGCAATTCTTGTGCTTTTTGTAAGGTGAATTCTTGTCTTCGTTTGGAAGATTCGGGAAAATCTCGGTAATAACCTAGATGGTCTGGGCCACAGCCCGCAGGGTATAAAACATGTTTTTCTCCTTCAGGACTAGCAAAGCGTTCAATATCTTGTACAGCACCAATTTTCATTAATTGTTCAAGCGATAAAGACGTAACTTCTCTTTCTCTTGATTTCCTAAGATCAACGAATTTGCGTAGTTTTTCATCCTCTAATAATTGGAAAAAAAGCTTCATTTGCTCCAGCGAAGAAATCATCCAAGTCTGATAAACATCTATCTCTGCATCTCCCAAAACTCTCCTTGACCGTCCGTACATCCCTGATTCATACGCTATGATCCCTCCGGCTTTCATAATGGGTTTTTGAACGGCAGCGTATTCGGCTTCAATCAGATCATGTCCTTCGGAAGGCCTATACCCAAACCTTATAACGCAATAAACCAAAGAATGTGGGGTGACGATCCTCCTAACACAATCCAATCTTTCTCCATAGGTAACAGGGAAGCCAGAGTCAGATTCACCAGGGGTATGAGGAACCCTACCAAAGTCTACGGCCCAACCTAACGCTGCTTGGTCAAGTTTATCTTTTACTTCCTCGAATTTTTTCATTTTAATCACCTTTTTATTGTTTTTACTACCAAATAGTTGTTCTTATATAAATAAATATCCTATATTTTATTGTAAAAATGGCAAAAAATAGAAAAATATTAATATATTATTGTACATATGTTCCATTATGACCTATAAGTTAGATGAGAAAGACTGGAAAATCCTTGAAATCCTCAAAGAACACGCCGACTACACCACACGACAAATCGCCAAGAAGATCTTACTCCCCGTTACAACCGTACATCACCGAATCCAGAAACTCAAAAAAGAAGGCATCATTCAAAGATACACTGTCCAATTAGACCCTATCAAGACCGACCAAAGCTTCGTCGTTTATGTCCTCATCAGCGCCAGCCTCCCCCTTCTTAAACAAAAAAACAAGACCCAATATGACCTCCTTAAAGAAATCAAAAAATTCCCCTTTGTCGAACGAGCCGACATTGTAAGCGGAGGAACCGATTTGGTGGCCGTTATACGCGTCAAAGATGTACAAGAATACGACCAAATCCTGCTCGGCAAGCTTCAACTTTTAGAAGGCATTGACAAAACACAAAGCCTGATTGTTATACATTCCAGCCATTGAAATCATAAAATCCTCACTTCACAGCCCTTCACTAATTCTTTGAATCGTTCTGCATCTGCTTCCGTGCCGATGATGTCGCCGTAATGCATGGGAATGGTTATTGAGCTTGACCTATTCAGCGAAGTGCATGCCCTGCAAATTCACCTCTATTCCAACCATTCATGTAAGGGCATGACATGAATTTTTTTCCCTTCAACTTCTAGGGTTTCTTTCTCGGCTTCTGTAATTATGAGCCCTTCTTTGAGATTATGGACGTTTAATGCTTCCAGCAACCCTTTGAGCTCTCTCTTCTTTACAGCTTCATCTTGCAAAGAAACAGTCACTTGAATCGCCTGAACGATTTTGTTGTTGTCTCGTATAAGAAAATCGCATTCCTTGTTTTCCTTATGATAAAACACTTCCTTCTGCTTTTTAATTAAATTCATGTATACTAAGTTTTCCATCAGTCTTCCCCGGTTTTCTGAGAATTTGAAGGATATGGAATTTATAAGGCCCGTGTCAACGCAATATATTTTTCTGTGATTTGCCAGTTGTTTTCTTATAGAAGGGTCATACTTTGTAATTGTGTATATAAGATAGGATTGTTCGGCATACGTTAAGTAGTCTTTGACTGTGTCTGTTGAAATCTTGAGCATTTTGCCCATATTTGTATAAGAAAAAGGAGATCCTACATTAGAAAGGGCAAAATATAATAAATCAAAAACGTCACTATTGCTGCGAATTTTATGAGGAAAGATTATGTCTTTTAGATATATAGTTTGAAAATAATTCTTAAGAAGATCCTGCTTTAGCAGCTCGTCTTTTTCTAAGACTACTCTTGGGAATCCGCCAAATTGCAAATATTGGCTGGCTGCTTGTCTTTTTTGGAGTAGCGATGGCTTGAGTAGGTTCATGAACTCTACGTATTCTTGGAAAGTGAGAGGATATATCGTGGTGGTAAAATACCTTCCAGAGAGACGGGTACTTGCTGCGTTTTTGAGAAGGGCTGATGTTGACCCTGTGAGAATAAGTTTTATCTGCTTGTTGGTGTCATGCAATGTTTTTATGGTTTGTACCCAGTAGTTATAGTTCTGAACTTCATCTATGAAAACGTAGAATTTGGATAAATCTGTATGTTGAGAGAGGTATTCTTCTATAAGTGCACTCAAAAAGCTTGGATCTTCTGCTTTACTTTGGAGCAGAGGCTCATCTAGATTTATAAGTAGCAGGGCTTCTGGCTTAACTTCTAAGGATGCTATTAGCTGATAGAGGAGAGTTGATTTTCCGGTTCTTCGGGCGCCCAGCAAGAGTACGATCTCGGGCGTATCGAGGTATTTTAAAATTTGAGGATAATGGCCCAGTCTAGGTATTCCTATAGAATACTCTTTATTAAACCACCAAGGATTTTGTTTTTCTAAGGCTTCTTGAATCTTTGGGTCCATATATAGATCATAATATCTGATTATTTATAAAATTATCGATTATAATATATAAAATACTTATTTTTTGTCGTTTATAGTCGATAAATAAGGCATTGTCTCACAAAATCCTCACTTCACAGCCCTTCACCAATTCTTTGAATTTTATTGCATCTGCTTCCGTGCCGATGATGTCGCCGTAGTGCATGGGAATCGCGATCTTGGGCTTGATGGAAGCAACGGCTTGGACGGCTTCTTCGGCCGTCATCACGTACGTACCGGAGACTGGGAGGAGAGCGATGTCAGTCTTGAAACTTGCCATCTCTGGAATGAAGTCTGTGTCTCCGCCATAATAGACACGGTTGCCATCCATGTCCACAATGAAACCTACCCAGCAATTGTCTTTCGGATGGAAGTGCTTGTTGGTGTTGTAAGCCGGAACGGCTTCGATCTTGGCGCTGCCAATCATGACAGTTTTGCCAGGCTCCACAAGCAAGACTTCCTTGAGTTTTAAGTTATGAAGCTTGCTGAGATTGTCCGCCACTGTAACTAGAATCGTATTTTCATTGGCAATCTTCTTAATGTCCTCTGGACTGCAATGATCATAATGTTCATGGCTGACTAGAATGATGTCTGCTGGCTCTAAATTATCTTTGATATGGAAGGGATCTATATATAGTGTCTGCGTGCCCTTGATCTTGAAGGCTGCGTGATTTAAGCGCTCGATGTCTAGATTGAGGATTTGCATACCTAGGTAAGAACCTTTTCGTTTAAATGGATTTAGGAACTCAAAAACATAAAGTACGGAGAGGACGCCTCCTTAGCCAGTCGGCGATTCATCCTTTTGCACAAGCTTTTTATGCCAGACTGGCATCTAATCCGATATGCCTAAAAAATTCAAAGACCCGAAAGAAAAAAAGAAGATGGCTCTAGAGCGGATCTGTACATTGTTTGAACAAGCGGAGGAGCAGTTCAAGAAACGACCTGCACTGGCCAATCGGTATGTGGAGCTGGCTCGGAAACTGGCGATGAAAACCCGGCTACGTGTGCCTCGTGAACTCAAACGACGATTCTGCAAGAAGTGCCACTCCTACCTGAAACCGGGCGTGAATTGCCGGGTACGACTGACACAGCATAAAGTCGTGTATACGTGCGGGGTTTGCAAGGAGTATATGCGAGTGCCTTACCTGAAGAAAAAATCTTAACTTTGTTACTATTAAGTAACTAATAAACGAAACATTTATATACTGAATTCATTCTAACCTCCTCTATGAAGGCCTTCCTTTACCTTACTCTATTCTTGGTTTTAGCTACCTTAAGCTTTGCCCACGTAGACCCTTACGCCCCTCAAGATCAAGGGATGAGCCAAGGGATGGGACAAGGATTTGCCCAAGGCGGAGCCTTTGGACTGCCCCAATACGGCTTTACCGAGCCCTATACGGCCATGACTTCACCCCGAGTTAGCTACCTAAACGGCGTCGTTAGCCCTTATCCTTCAGATACTTACCTCAGATACTGCGACTACGGCGGAGGAAGCCAAAGTCAAGTTCGACAAGGTGGAGAAGCTGCCCTTGTCTTCCCTAATCCTGGCCACTTTGAAAACCCTAACTATGTTTTAGATCGGGAAGAAACACAGGTTGAACATGAACTTTCTAACTATGTAGACGAATCCGGAAATGAGTACACGATTATTGATCCTGCCACCCAATACAATGAGATTGAATACAGTCAAGACTTACACCATTACACGGACTTATACAAAGACTACACCCATATTGATGATGAAACTCAAACCACTGATCACTACTATGAATCCATAGACCCCATTTCACCTGAACGATTCAAACAGCTATCTTTAGCAGACCAATTTGAATACAGACAAGGCCATCACCGACTCTTTGCCAGTACCCCTGGAGGAGGCAACGCCGGAAACAGAGGCATTCAACCCTGTTACGACGGTGCCTTTGTCCACACCCTAGAAGAACGACTGCCTCGCGTCGATTTCCGATACAGAAATGAGATGCGCGGCGGCCGAAACGACTTCAACAGCGGACCTATGGAAGTACGAAATCGAGGCGGATTCACACCCGGAGCCATGGAAATGAGAAACCGAGGAGGCTTCACACCCGGCGGAGATGAGACTCGAAATCGAGGCGGATTCACTCCTGGCGGCATGGAAATACGAAATCGAGGAGGATTTATTCCCGGTGCTGATGAAAATCGAAATCGAGGAGGATTCATCCCAGGCCCTATGGAAGTACGCGATCGAACCGGATTTATAACAGGACCCATGGAAAACCGCGACCGAACTGGATTCTTCCCAGGCCCCATGGAATTCAGAAACCGCTTTGGATTTGTACCCGGCGACATGAACTTTGCCCGCATCCCCACCTTTATTGGCGGCGTAGACCTACGCAACCCTAAAAATCATTTTATATTTAGCGATCCGTAGATATAAATAACTCTTCGATTTACCTAAGGTGAAAAATGAGAAAAACTCAATTTCATATCGGCGTATCTGGAATACCCCCTTTTCCAGAAGGTACACCTAACCGAGACCGGAGAAACGTAGGAACCTTCCAAGCTTTACGTGACGTTTGGGGAGATGGACCCTGATTACACCCGGTGCTCATCCAGTACTCTAAACGCTTCTTCCACTTGTGCCCTGATTCGTCGCATCTTAACCAACAACACTGGCTTCTCCTTAACTTCCTCAACGAACTGGTTCTCTAATCTATTCAGGTGCTCTTTCAAAACCAAGAACTTTTTCTGAGCCTGCTGAACGTCTACTTTTAACTCATACACCTTTCCAGGGTACGCACCTGCCAACACGACTTGTCTTGAAAAATGCTCCAAATCCCGAACGATGCCATGCAATTGACGAAGCTCCCTTAAGTCCGCTCCCCTCTGGCTTAATTCCCGCACTTCCCGCTCTTCCAAACCTGTTAATTCTCGATCTAATCCACTGGACATCCTGGCCTTAGAAAGCTTGAGATTATAAAGATTACCAACTTCTGGTACTGTCCAGTTAATTGGCAAAAGTTGAGTCTTTAATTCTCAAAAGACAAGACGAACGGTAGCGGAAAAGGGCTAATCGGCCCAGAAAGCCGTTCGGGAACACATGACCCTAAAACCAACACCCCAAAATTTACTTTACCAAAAATACAAAGCTTTAAAAACAAAGCCCCTTCTCAGAGGAAAGTCTGATTTCCTTATAACCATAACGAGCCTGGAAAGGCCACTTAGACAAAGGAAAACTTTAAATATAAGGAGAGCATAACAAGACGATAATCATCCAAAAGAATCGGAGGGGTGAATAATGAAGAACCGACTGCTAATTATGGTAATGGGGCTTTTACTCGGGAGCGTCTTTGCTCTAGCCCAAGATGGCGAATACGGAGTCGTAAGCGTCTATGACGGGTTATCGAGAAAAAACTTGCCCAGCTTTTTTATGGAAGACTCAAGCCGAGCGCCGTCTCCCACACTATACAATCCTGAACGAGTTGTACCCCAAATTGGTACCAACCCATACTTCCTACGATGGAACAACGACGCCATTAACCCTGGTGCCGCTGACTTTGTTCAAGCCAACACTCTAGCCGCTCTTCGAAACCGAGAAGGACTCCGACTCATTGAAGAAGGAAGCATCCCAGGCCTAACCAGTGAAGAAGCGTTCTACACGCCTGCTGAAGTCACCAATGCGATTGGTGTATTAGGAATGGCTGGAAGATTGTTCCCCATCCGATTAGAAACCGCCACCCTTTATGAAAAAGTGGAAGGCGTCATGGGAATGGCAGCCTGGATCTTCGGACCCAGCCGATCTGACAAGCGCTTTGTCAACAAGCGAAACAGCGTCGGTGTAGTCGGCCTAGCCGCCCAATTGTTTGGATAAGATCCAAACAACTTATTTCTTTTTTTCTTCTCTCTTTTATTTGTTAAAAACCCTACATCTTGAAGGTAATCTAAGAAAGAGATCTTTCATATAACTCTGGCAAATGAGGCACTAAAACTTTACTCCAAGTTTCGTATCTGCTGTCGCGCTCTGGGTCACTTAAGAGTTCATCCAAGGGCAACATTCTTCCTGAAACAATGGAAGCCTCATTGTCCTTTACAGCCCCTTTAGCATGTAGAGCGAATACTAAACCTAAATGAACCTGATCTACTGGACGATCGTACTGCATCAATGTTCCTAAAAATTTAGGACGGGAATGATCTCCAAACATCTGTACTTCTTCTTTGAACACTTCTCTTTCTAAACAGTTCATAATAAAATGAGGAGCATCTGTAGGCGCAATATGGCCTCCTAAACCAATGGAGTGCTTACCGAAAAGTCTTTTATCCCCATAATCTTTAATGTTGCTGGCACGGACGTAGGAAAAAACTTTTCTGTCCTTACCAAAAATCATAACATAAGGAATGGGTTGAAGCACTAAAGGATCTTCCTCACATTCATATCTGGATAGGAAAAAACCGTCTTGAACGTCTCCGAACAAAGCCGCAGCCACCTCTTCTGATGCAGGTTCAAATCCTTCTCTTTGCTTACGATGTCTCAATAAACGTCGAGCATCTTGAACCAAGACTTCCCGATTCAATTTTGGATGGCTTTTTGCTGCTGTAGCATAATCAAATGGGCGCAGGGTGCTTGAAACTCGCAAACCTGTCTGTCCTTGATAATGAGATTTTCGATCTTTTCCATAGGGTTTATCTGGAATGGCTGTACGAGAGAAATCCATCACGCTCATGGCTGCTCCATGAGACAAATCGATCTCGCGATCTTCGTAAGAGATTACTTCAAACACAGGCTCTCCGCTGAATCCATTGTCAAAAAAGCCAGCATAATGCTTAGGCCCTGCAAAGGTGGGAGCATCGTGCATACGAATTTCTCCATTTAACCAAGGCGGTATTCTATAAAAATCATCTGAACAGACAAGATAACCCCGCCTGCCACCGAGCTTTAAAATCCCATCCTTGGACATGATGGGTTCAAAATAATTTTCACTTGGGAGCACCCCTTTTTCTTTCAGATCAATTGGATGGGGATTTCTTCGCACCCTTAGAGCCAATACCCCTTCGCTGTGCTTGCCAGTTAAACCAATGGGCATCATCAAACCACGTGTTCCCACGCTTGGATTTTTCGGAGTAAGCGTTCCATCTGTCAAATCATTTACAATGGAATATCTCTTTAGCACTTCACGCACTTCCTGAGGTG
Organism: Candidatus Nanoarchaeia archaeon; assembly: GCA_035289665.1. Lineage (GTDB taxonomy): Archaea > Nanobdellota > Nanobdellia > Woesearchaeales > SM23-78 > JBBSWA01. Next base: position 21,065 of record DATDWO010000080.1, on the reverse strand, counting down.
TTAATAAGGGATTTCCAACATCAAACTGAAGTTGATTCAATAACAAACCTGGATAGAGAACAAGATTGAATTGCAAGGGCTCACACAATAACCATAGTTTTACCCCTCTCTCCCCAATTTCATCGTGATTCACCGTGTCAAATGATGAAGAGTAGTCTGCCATCAAACGTGTATTCAAAAATAATCTACCCCGACTGCTCTTAGGAGAAGCCCGAACGGATTCGTTAGGCCCTAAGGTTATGTTTCCCTCAATGGGAATGGCATATGATTGGCCATACATAACTTCCATACCTCCATCTAAACTCAACCGTGTTTTTCGACGACCTAGTTGAAGGATTCTAGTGTAAATCGTAGAGTTTCTATCTGGACGAAATATACTACTATCTGCATCTAATAAAAAAGCCTCCTCGCCGATTACAGGCTCAAAAGAAGAAGGTTGTACTTGCTCTTCATCCGGCATTAATGGAAAATTTAATTTTCCTGATTCAAGCCATTCTTTGATCTCTCTGTCCACTAAGCATTTGCCGACTATGAGATCTAGACCCACGGCATCATTGTCCGTCATATCTGAAGACATATATCTGAGAACTTCCTACTGCTATAAATAAGTTCTTATTCTAGAATAGTACTTTAATAATCATTTCCGATGACTTTACTGATCTTGCGCAATTCGAAGTTGGCGAACTCGAGAACGGTACGGATATGGTCCTTACTGAGGCCGCTTTGGAAACTGCCGGCAATGAGGTCGGAGAGCTGCAAGATGCGATTGCCAAAATTATACTTTGCCTCTCGGTGATAGAGCACCATGACGGTTTTCATCATGTTTCGGTTGTTATTGAACTCCATATCGATGTCTTCTAGGATGATGCGCAGATGTTCTTCTAGGTTATCGACGATGATGCGCTCTTCTTCTAAGTCCTGTTCCAAAAGCGCCTTTTCTTGTTCGTCTAATAAACCATCCTTAAACTTTCGCTTATACTTAGGCAGTAGACTTTGTGAAAAAATCGTTAAGCGCTTCAAGGCCGTGACGGGCTGCGTGGTGACCAATTCAGATAAGATCTCTACTTGATCTCCTAAATTACCCAAGGGCTCGGGAACGTTCACGAGCTTTTTCATTTGTCGATCCATTCGCTCACCAGAACATTTAGAGCTATATAAGCTTTATGGGTCTTTGTCCGGTGCCTTTTTATGTGTATGTTTTTTTTCTTTATCACTGCGATCTCACAAAAAGCAGTTCGTCCATCGTATGAACTCATCATCTGCGGGCAAAACCTATACTTTCCACAACCACAATGCATTTAAACAAAAAGCTCTAGACACTACTTGTTGCGTCGCTGATGGTGACAAAGCACCATATATAGTGGTTCGTGGCGATGGAGGTTTTTAGATGCAGTGTCCCTTTTGCACCCATCCGGAAACCAAAGTCACCGAGACCCGTGAAACCAACGAAGAAGTAACCCGCCGAAGAAGAGAATGCCTCCGATGCGAAAAGCGGTTTACGACCTATGAACGAGTTGAACTCAACCTCGCCGTTGTCAAGAAAAACGGAGGCCGAGAAGCTTTTGACCGAAACAAAGTCAAAAGCGGCATCTTTAAAGCCTGCGAGAAAAGACCCATCGACCAAGAACGCATTGAACAAGCCGTTGACGACATTGAAGCCAAGCTACGCAACAAAGGACGAAGCGAGATCAGCACCCACGACGTCGGCGAAGAAGTCATGCGCGTCCTCAAACGCCTCGACCAAGTCGCCTACGTACGATTTGCCAGTGTATACCGCGAATTTGCCGATCTGACCTCGTTCCAAGACGAACTTAAAAAATTAATGGTGAAGAAAAATACCAAGAGGAGGAACCGAAAATGAAAACCGTGTCTGTTTCTGCCCATGAGGAATTGTACAACCAGAAAGTCCAAGTGACTGAAAATCAAGGGAAAGTCATCAAAGACAAATACCTCAAAAACTCCCCCTCTGTAGAAGCCTGGCTACGACTGATCTCCAAAAACATTGCCCTCTCTGAACTTTTCTATGATTCCAGCGTCGACCGCAAACGCGTCTTTCAAAACGTCAAACACCACACCAGCCAAGTAGAAACCCTCCCTGGACAACACTCCGAACTTATGCTTCTCCACCATAACATACTCAGTCACAAAGAACGACATGAGAACTTCAAAAAACTCCTACAAAACCTTTACGCCCTTGCTGAAGAAAATACTTCTGCCGCACAAAAAGTGGCCGATGCTGAAGCTAAATTCTACCGCCTCCTTTCCAACTGGGAATTCCTACCCAACTCTCCCACCCTTATGAACGCAGGTCGTGAATTGCAACAGCTGAGCGCCTGCTATGTTTTACCTGTACTGGACAGCATTGAAGGCATCTATAGTGCTGTCAAAAGCATGGCCATTATCCACAAAAGCGGCGGCGGAACCGGTTTTTGCTTTAGCAACCTGCGCCCTGAAAATGACGATGTCCTTTCTACTCATGGAGTCGCATCCGGACCCCTGTCCTTCATGAACCTATTTGACGTGAGCACATATGTGGTACGACAAGGCGGCACAAGAAGAGGAGCCAACATGGGCATCATGCGGTATGACCATCCAGACATCCTCAAGTTCATCGATGCCAAGAAAAAACCAGGCGTCCTAGAAAACTTCAACATTTCCGTCACTGTGGACGAGAAGTTTATGAATGCCGTCAAAAACAACCAAGAATACGAACTGACCAATCCCCACACCAAAAAAGTTACTGGCAAACACAACGCCCGAGAACTTTTTGACAAATTGGTCCAAGGCGCTTGGGAAACGGGCGATCCTGGCATTATCTTCATCGATCGCATCAACAACACCAACAGCAATCCAACCCCAGCCTTAGGACAGATTGAAAGTACGAATCCGTGCGGTGAACAGCCCCTGTTGTCTTATGAACCCTGCAACCTGGGCAGCATCAACCTCAGCAAATTCGTGGATGAACAAAAAAGAGACTTTGACTGGGAACGACTCAAGGAATGCGTCTTTACATCCGTGCATTTCCTAGACAATGTTATTTCAGTGAATAACTACCCGCTACCTGAGATTGAAGAGATCAGCAAAGCCAACCGCCGCATCGGCCTTGGGGTTATGGGATGGGCTGAAAGCCTAGTCCAAATGCGCCTCCCTTATAACAGCGAAGCTGCCTTCAAAAAAGCCGAACAAACCATGAAATTCATCAACGACGAATCCCTCAATGCCAGCGAAGCCTTAGCCAAAGAACGAGGGATCTTCCCCAACTTCAAAGACAGCATCTACGACAAAAATGGCAAGCACTTCCGAGGGCAAGACCGAAACCCCCGCAATTGTGCACGAACCACCATTGCCCCCACCGGAACCATCGCCATCACTGCCGGATTACAAGGATCGGGCATTGAACCCTTCTTTGCCATTGTCTATGTACGGTATAACGCAGCAGGCGTTGACGCATTGAAAGAAGGCAACAAACCCAAAGAAAAAGACACCTTCTTTGAAATCAACCCCTACTTCAAAAAACTTGCCGAAGAACACCAGTATTTTGGCATGCAACCCGCTGAGCTTTGGAACAAAATCGAAGCCAACCACAAAGCCGTCATCGGCATACCCGAAATCCCTGAAGCCATCCAACAGCTCTTCCAAACCAGCCATGACTTAGGACCTTTAGACCATGTACGCGTCCAAGCGGCCTTCCAGAAACACACTGACAACGCCGTATCCAAAACAGTCAACATGAAAAACGACGCGACTGTACAAAACGTGGAAGAAGTCTACCAATTAGCGTATAAAATGGGCTGCAAAGGAGTGACCGTCTATAGAGATGGCTGCAAGAGCGTCCAAGTCCTGAACCTAAGCGAGAAAAAAGTCGAAGAACCCAAAGGCATCCAAGAAATCCGACACGAACGACAAAGCAGCGGCATAGGCGAAAGCAGCATGTACTATGAGATTCCGACGGGATACGGGCCCTTGCATGTCCATATCAACTACGATGAGTTTGGACCGACTAAGATTTTTGCCAATATTTCCCCCTCTGGAACCGAAATCAGCGGACTGACATGCTCGCTCGCGATTTTACTTTCCAAATACCTTAGCCTGGGTGGAGACCCTGTCAACATTTTAAAACACCTAAACAGCATCAAAGGAGACAAACCTCATGGATTTGGACAGAAACGAGTGGATAGTATTCCCCATGCCATTTCCAAGGCGCTGCGAGACCACCTGATCAAGACCGGCAAACTCAAAGACACGCAAGGACAACAAGTCCTTGACCTCAAACAACAACCGTTGCCCACCTTCAATGCAGCTCCCCCCACACCGAACCTTGAAAACCAAAATGACATTCAAGTCTCACTGTACTGCCCTAAATGCTATAGCAGCAATGTGGAAATGCTGAGCGGCTGTACGGGACCGACATGCTTCGACTGTGGACACAGCGAATGCAGCTAAGCGATCGGGCGTCAACTGATTCAGCGAATTGAAGTCATGCTATGCCATCCATCACCTGCGTCACAACTCGTACTGGAGACCAAGGAGAGACCAGTTTAGCCAATGGATGCCGCATCCTGAAGAATGCGCCTTACCTTCAAAGCATCGGCGATGTGGATGAATTGAATGCCGCTCTGGGTCTTGTTCTTTCTTTCAAACCAGCTCCTGACCTTATTGAAGCCTTGCAAACCATTCAAAACACTCTCTTCCATGTAGGTAGTGAAATCGCCCAGGCCAGCGGACCCAAAATTGAACAACACCAAGTGGATTCCTTAGAAGACTTGGATGAAAGCTTATTGCGCCAACTGCCTCCCCTTGAGAACTTTATTTTGCCCGGAGGAAGCCCTTGCTCTGCACAACTGCAACTAATCAGGGCGATTTGTCGCAGAGCTGAACGCAGCTTAGTAGCTTTATCTCAATTGGTTACTCTTAATCCTTTTGTGCTTACCTATATAAACCGCCTCTCAGACACCTTATTCATCCTAGGCCGGTACCAGAACCAGAAAGACGGCTTTACGGAGAAGTACTGGAACAGCCGAGCCTAGATGAGGAACGATGCTTGGATTTGTATTGATGCTGTTGGATATATGGTGCGCCATAGCGCTCCTGTTTCTTCAATTCTCCACGTTCCCCACTAAATGGGTGCTTTACTGCGTAGGCTACTTATGGTTGAAGGCAATCATCTGGCGCGGCAGCTTGATGAACCTGTTTGACGTGGCTGTTGGTGTCTATATGCTCCTTATGCTTATGGGAGTTCATAGCTTTCTAACGTATATTGCGATTGCTTACTTTATTTACAAAGTTATTGCGAGTCTAGGAGCATTTGGCTAGCCCCTTATTCTATTCCCTATTCTCTTACTTTGCTAACAAGGCAGCATACCTCTTAAACACATCCATCTTTCCAGAAGGAACTGTCAGATGACCTAATTCAGTCTGTCTTTCTACCCAACTGATCATCTTACCAAAGTCAACATATCCACTTCCTCTAAATCTTAGATCGGGTGTATAGTTCATAGCATCTAGGTGAACCTCTAATGTTTCCCGATGGAAGGCATCTACTATGCATTGCCAAGGCCTTTCTGTGGCATAACATCCAACCGCTTTTATATCTTCAAATAACTCTCCTACATATTGTGAATTTCGCTGTGCTTTTTCAGAAAGCCTGAACAAGTTGACACCTGTTCGGCTACACACCTGTAATAATTCTCTATCAGAAGCAATTTTTACTTCGGAAGAATTCCATTTTTCTTTTATACCCTGCAATAACTGAGCTGACGGATCTTCATGATTCATCATCATTGCATAGATTAATAGATAAATAAACGTATCACTTGCTTCATTCATCAATTCTTGATCTCAACCTATTTTGCCCCTAGCTGTCTTACTATATGCGTTCAGCACACCTCCGAGTTCACCCATAATCGCCAATGGAAAATGAGTATGTGGATCTTTTATATATTCAAAAGGAGAGTAGACACGTAAATCACCTGTACTGGGTAAAGCAAAAATTCCCTGGAACTCAATACAGGCTTCAAGATCCAAACCTTCGCACTTTCTAACAAAGCTTGGCATATGACTTAGCAATCAGCCCCTTATTTAAATATTTAAGTGGTAAATTGCTCTAAAATTGCGCATAACCATCGTTAAACTCAATCGATAAAACAGCTATTCAATATTGGGTTTTGAACTAATAGTCCTATAGTTCATTAATGCAATCCCAACAATTCTTTGGCGAAACCTCTCAAATTCCTCTGGCGATTGATCGTAATATTCTGACGCATTATATTCAGGAATATTGGTAAAATCGGCAGCTTCTTGCACAACTAAAATTGGTAAACATACATTTGATCTTCTTGCAGCTTCATACCTTTTATGACCATCAATTAAGACATAATCCCCTAAAGATGCACATTCTTCTGGCAAATCAAATACTGGAACATAACCCAATTTCGATAATTGTCCTTTTCTTGCTATATCTTCTAAAGCCTGAGTTGTATTATTATGTTGCCAACGTAATACGCGTTCAGGATTAACTTCAGTTTTATACACGATAATTTAGATAATCATAATTATATATAAAGTTTGACCACAATTTATATGGTCAAAGAGTATAATAGGAATAACGGTTCGGAACAACCGCTTCATTATTCAACCAAACAGCTTCTCATTCTCTTCCAATGCTTTTATGGCGGGGAGCTCTTTACCTGCCAGGATGGCTAGAGTTGCACCACCGCCGACGCTGACATGCGTCATCTTGCTGGCGAGACCTAGTTGGTCCACGGCGTCAGCGCTGTCGCCCCCACCGATGATCGTTGTTGCTTTTAGATTGGCGAGACACTCAGCGAGGGCTTTCGTGCCGGTGCTGAAGGCTGGCAGCTCAAACGCACCAATGGGTCCACACCAGACCACTGTCTTTGTAGATTGCAGCAACGTCGTGTACTCTAGAACTGTTTGAGGACCAATGTCCATGATCATAAAACCTTTTGGAATGGTGCTGAGGTCAGCAACCTGTGCTTCTGTGCTAACATCCCATTTGTCCCCCACTCGCACATCAACGGGAAGAACGATTTTTTCATGCTCTATGAATTTTTTAGCTAGACTTAAGGTTTCTTCATCAAACTTGGACTTGGCAATGTCAATTCCCTTTGCTTTAAGAAAGGTGTTGGCTATGACGCCGCCGATGATGATCTTATCCACTTTGTCCAACAAGTTCTTTATGACGGGAAGTTTTTCTGCCTTCGCGCCGCCGATGATCGCGATGTACGGTCTTAGAGGATTCTGGGTCAAATGCTGCATGTACTTCAATTCCTTCTCTAAACTAAGACCGACATAAGATGGCAAGAACTTTGGCAAAAGAACCATACTTACGTCGCTGTGATGCGCATTGTTGTACGCATCCTGCACAAAAAGATCGGCTAGGCTGGCGAGCTGTTTTGCGAAGCTTGAGTCGTTGTTTTGCTCTTCGGCATGAAAACGAAGATTTTCCAACAAAAGAATGTCACCTGGAGCCATTTGTCGCACCTTGGACTCTACCTGTGAACCCACGCAATCATTGAGCTTTAAGACGGAACGTTGTAACAGACTGCTCAACCGCTTTGCCACGGTATCCATACTCAGTCTGGGAATGAGTTTACCTTTTGGACGACCATTATGGCCGCATAGAATGATTTTGGCTTTTTTCTCTAACAAGTACTTAATGGTCGGCAAACTCTCTACGATACGCTTATCATCTAAGATAAAGCCCTGATCGTCGACAGGAATATCGAAACCACAGCGGACCAAGACGCGCTTTCCTGAGACGTTCACCTCTTTTATAGAACGCATGGTTCATCTGGGGTTGCAGATTATAAAAAGTTATCGTAAGAAGTATTTTCCTCTAGATGAGCCGAATCATTAAAATTAACTTTCTTCTTTCCTTGGATTATAGGAGCATACGTTTTGGACGTCTGACGCGTTAAGCCTTTCTGCTAGCTCCCTTGCAAACCTTGTTCTGAATTTGGCTGGATTTATCTTGGGCCCGTCTTCCTTGGGGGGAACTAGAAGTGTTTCTCCTGTATTGTATTGGCATCTTCCTTTTGACATGTCGGATTCCATGCAATAAGGCCTTCCTTCAAGCCTATCTTGCAATGGACACGGCTCTCCAACCTGTAGCTTTGATTCAATGCCCAACTCTCTGTTTTGCTCGGTCCACTCTTCTCCCAAGACGCGCTCGGCTTCTTGATCTAGCTTTTCCAGTTGAACTTCAAAACTCGCTCTGTCGTAGACACCGATCGTGTAACAACCTTTGGCGAAAGACTTTCCTACCTCTCTTGCCATACGTTTCGGACGAAGAGAAAAGTGCCCTCCGAAAGGTTGTTGTATATATTCAAATACAAAAGGCTCCCTTTTTCCCTGCTCCTTAATTTTTAAGGTAGTTATTACCCTCCTTAAAAAGTCCCGATCTATAATTTCTTCGGGTGATCCAGGTAGAGTTTCCACTAATTCAGTTTGCATAAACCTCCGATAAAGTCTTTAACTTTATATAGTTTTTTCAAATCACACTTTGTCCACACATTCCTTTATAAATCGAGTATTGCCTAAACACAACTCTTCTCTGAAGCCTAATTCAATAAGACGATTGTACTCTTCATTACTTCTTAACACTTCTATTTCTTTATGCGTAACAAACAGAAATTCGCCTATTTCGCTACCCTGAAAGCGGAATAGATGCGCCTCGTGAAAACCAGGAAGACCTTGCATTTGAGAGAGATTCCCTCCGATTATCAATATCGGGGTTTCCCACGCATCAGGCCACGGTCCGCGCGTATTACGCTCTGATTCCATTTCTGAAATAAGTTCACCTGTATCATCATATAACTCGAAAGCGGATTTTTTCAAGAATTCTCCTGCCATTCTACGGATATGTTCCGGAACTGAGCTAAGTATATCGATTTCATAACCCCCATTTTCAGCAACAAGCCTAGCTATTTCTTCCTCACTATAACCTGCGTTACAAAGTGTTCTGTGGGGAATTCCATCCAAATCCAAGTATTCACCTGTCTCTATATCTTTAATCCTCAGGTTTTCTTCTAAAACGCCCTTTTCATCTCTTATGAAAAAATTGGGACGCCATCGAAAATATCCTCTCTTATCTCTAGTCGACACAGAAACTTCTACGTTTGGGTAACCCATCCTATTAAGATCAGCCATTACTTCTTTTAAATAGACTTGTGAAGAATGTATATTACTGAGAGATATAGCTGTTATGGCGCCCATTTCTAAACAAACTGGATGATAATTGAAACCAGTTATAATCGGCCGTCCTGTGGAGTTAGTTGCCGTCACTAATTTTTCCAGTGTTTGTTCAATTTCCCTTCTCACGACAAAAAGGAAAAATAGGAAATTTATAAACCCCTTGGCATTTTTACGGCTTGGCCTGCTTCCACATCGTCTCGAAGAACTTCTTGAACGAATCCGCAGCCTCTTGGCTATGGACACGGATGACGATGGGCTTCTTGAGCAGCATGATGAAAAGAACGGTGTCCTTGTAGAAGTTTAGCTCAGTGAAGGTGTTTTGGTGCAAGAAACGGGCTTCATGCGGCGCTGTCTTTAGGAAAAAGCCGACTCGATCGGTATATCCTCGCATGTTCTCATTAAAAATTATCTTTATCTTGTATTTTTTCTTTCGTGTTCGTTCATAGTATTTTGAGAAAAAAAGATCGGCTTGCTTAGGATCCTGACCCTTGCTTGCCCCAAAAATATAGTTTATGTCTCCTTTGGAAAGAGACTTAACGATGTCATTGTAAGCTGTCTGCATGCCCTCCCAGCCATAAAAGACTTCGATGTCCACCTCTTCCTTTGTTTTCTGGTGCTTGGCCAACAGTATGGGAAGAAGCTGATCCACTAAGGTTCTTTCTTGGTTTAACTCCGCTTCTTTTTGATCGAGAAAATCCGTTAAACGAGCTGGATCTGCGGCGCTGAAGTGCAATACTCCCTGCTTTTTTACGGTTGAAACAATGCCTTTTTCCATGAGGCGATTGACAACATCGTATATTTTAGAGGGAGAGATGCCTGATTTTTTGGCGAGCTCCGTGCGCGTGGTTTCTCCGAGTTCCAATAACGCAGCGTAGATCTGCGTCTCCCCTTGCGTAAACCCTATTTTTTTAAGCTCATTAATGTCCATAATTGTCCCCTAAAGGGACACTCTTATTTATATATTCGTAGTTCTATATGAGTAGTAACAAATATGAGCCCACCATGAAAAACATTCGACAAACCCTATTTTGCTTGATTCTACTAACCAGCATTTTGACTGTTTCCTGTACTTCTCAACCGAGCGATCAATCCCCAAAAATTGGCGGACTCTTTGCTTTGACTGGTTATGCCGCCTGGGTGGGAGAAGCGAGCCGAGATGGCTTTATTATGGCCATGGAAGACGCCGACATCCAGCCCCCCTATATTATACAAGACTTTCAATCGGACTTGAAAACTGTGGCTGCTGCTGCGCAAAAGCTCATTGATACTGATCATGTATCCGTGATTATTGGCCCTGAATGGGCTGAATTTGGCGAAGTCATCTTTCCCATTTCGCTACAACAAAAAACATTATTCATTTCGCCTTGGATGACCTTTGGATATGATGCTGAAAAGCTTAAATACTATCTTAGTGCTACACCCAATGAACGCGTCCAGCTTCACCCCCTTGTACAGTACATGAAAAAACAAGGAGCCCATAAGATTGTACTCGTCTATTCCAACAACGCCTGGTCATTTGGAAACATTCAAATTATAAAAGATGAACTGAATCAAGCAGGAATTCAAGTGCTTGAAGAATTTAAAATCAATGATGAAGATAAAGACTTTCGAACAGAGATTTTACGAATCCAACAACTCAAACCAGATGCCATTTACACAGCCATTGCTACTGATGATGGCCAAGGAACCTTCAACAAACAACTATTCGAATTAGGGCTCTCTTATCCCATGTATCTTCCCTATGCCCGAGGCGGTAGTCATGTCTTCCTCGAACAATACGGACAGTACGCAAAAGGAGTGGTGTTTCCAGCTCCCAAACCCTACAAAAATATGGAAGCATTTGCTCGAAAATATGAAGAACGATTCGGGAAGAAACCCAGTGCGATTAGCGCTGCTACAACCTATGATATGACCACTCTAGCCCTTCAGGCCATTCAGAAAGGGGCGAGCACCTCTGAAGAGATTCGAGACTACTTGCTCTCAATCAAAAACTATGAAGGCTATTCGAACACCATCACTTTCGAAGAAGGCCATGTAGCCTCCGAAGAGGTCGTAATTAAACAGATTCACGGCAAAAACCCTTCCATTCTTTCGGAATAACTCCGGAAATGCCTACCAAGCCTTTTTTAAGAAGTTTCTTCCCCTATTACCTTATGCTCAACGAAAGCTTTAAATATAGACTATTATTATATAATTATATGGTTACCACCATCCAAGTTCATGAGCGAACCCTGGCCATCCTGAAGAAGATCCGAGAGGAAACGCAAAGCGCTTCCTACGATGAAGCCATCAACAAATTAGCTGGACAGAAAAGCCAGAAGGAATCCTTAGCCGGCTATTTAGGAAAAAAACCCTTAAAATGGATCCTAAAAGACCTACGAGACAAACATGACCGATACTAAACTCCTAGACTCTTCTATCTGGCTAGCTTACCTCTTCAATGGAAACCATAAAGATATTATTGACTCTGGCGAAATTCACCTTTTATCTTCTCTTTCTCTTTTTGAAATTAAAAAGAAATTAACTAAAAACTCTTTCCACCCTACTAAAATATCTAGAAGCATTGATTTTGTAAAAAAACACAGCCTTATCCTTCCAGTAACGGGCGAGATAGCAGAACACTCTGTTGAACAAGCTGTCGAGCACGACCTCCCCCTAGCAGATGCCATCATTTATACAACTGCTCTTCTCCAAGAGGCTATGCTTATTACGTTAGATTATGACTTCAAAGGACTGAAGAATATTCTAATCCCTTCCGAATAGATCACACCAACAACGCTACGCGTTGAGCTCGCAAGGCAAGCCTGCTCACAACAACTGCAAGACATCAACCATCCTCGATGAATAACCCCACTCATTGTCGTACCAGGCAACGATCTTTATGAGGTCGCCGTCCACTTCGGTCAAGAGCGAGTCAAAAATGGAAGAATGTGGGTTGCCGATAATATCTACACTTACAATGGGGTCTTCGCAATACTGAATGATCCCTTTCAGATGATGCTCGGAGACATTCTTGAACAAGTTGTTGACCTCATCCCGATTGGTTTGCTTTTCCACCTCCGCAATGAAGTAGATCACACTGCCATCAATGACTGGAACGCGCATAGCCATGGTATGCAGTTTACCATGCAACTCTGGAATCACTTCGCCCGTAGCTAGGTCGGAACCGGAAGTTGTCGGAACAATAGAGACACTTGCGGCGCGGCCTCTGCGAAGATCCTTATGAGGAGTATCTTGAATCACTTGGTCTGCCGTGTACGCGTGAGCCGTCACCATGTAACCCCGACGGATCTTGAAATTATCATTCAATACTTTCACAATGGGAGCGAAACAATTGGTGGTGCAGGATTCATTGCTCACGATGTGATGCTTGCTTTTATCATATTGATGCTCATTCACTCCTTTCAGGATGGCAAAGTCTGGATTCTTAGCTGGAGCGCTGATCAACACTTTCTTTGCACCGGCCTTGAGGTGTTTACTCGCACTGCCCCGGTCTGTAAAACGCCCTGTGCACTCTATGACTACATCAATTCCCAAGGCCTTCCACGGAAGTTTTTCAGGATCTTTCTCTGCGAACACCTTCACAGAATTGTTTCCTATGATCAGGCTATCTGGCGTAGAAGAAACCTTCAAGTCCTCTACTTTTCCATGCACTGAATCGTACTTGAATAGATGGGCTAAGGTTTTTGTGTCTGTCAAGTCGTTGATGGCCACGAGCTCGACTGGAGCTTTCTGGGCCAAGGCAACACGGTACACCATTCTACCAATACGGCCAAAGCCATTGATTGCGATGCGAACCATGCTCTTTTTCTCGACTCCGGCTTTAAAAACGTTTATTACTATTTAAGAATAGGGAAAGCATTATGTACTCAAGAGAAGACTATATAAACCTCCAAGGTGAACTACTTGTATGAAACTTCCTAACAACTACCTTACTTTCTTTCTATACCCTCTCCTATTCGGTCTGGTATCGTTTCTTCTGTTTTGGTTTGTCATACAACCCCAGATACCTGTTGAATTCAAAAGCCACGAAAGCCTGATTAACACGTATGCCCTCAATATGTTCGTCGGATGGCTCTTCTTTAGTGCTTTCTTACTGATGAGAGCTGATGAAGAATGGAAGAAAACAGATTCAGCTATACGCTCAAAGAACTTTGAAAAATTCAAATTGGAAGCTCCTAAAATGGTAGCCTTGTCCGTACGCATTACTCATGCTATTATCGGTCTTCTTTCCATTACGTCTTTCTACCTCTTCTATTATGTCCATATTGCACTTGCCTTCGTCCTTGTCTTTGGAACCACTTTTGTCATTGCCATCACAACCCAAACACTTTGGGATTTAGACGATCCTCTCGATGGACTGATTCAAGTTGAAAATGTGCCTGCAAGCTGGAGAAAAGCAGTAAAAGGAAAATAAAAAGATTATTCTGGGATGGTTAAGGGATTCTTTGTTTTTCCTTCCACCTTCAATGCCAAGGAAGCTCCTAGTTGATTAATACACGCTTTTACCAGACCCAAAAAAAATTCATCTGGCTGATCCATCCTCGACGTAAGTTCGGGGTGGAACTGACCACCAATAAAGAAGGGATGACTTGGCAACTCCATCACTTGCATGATGGAATGATCGGGCGTATAGCCGGAAAAGACCACACCCTTTTCTTCCAACACGGAAATGAACTGCGGATTTACTTCATATCGGTGCCGGAAACGACGCACGATCTCCGAAGCACTCAATAATTGATGAGCAAGACTCCCCTGTTTTATATGTACCTTGTAACCTCCCAGACGCATCGAAGCCCCCTTGTACTGCACATGCAATTGTTCTGGCAAAAGATCGACAACCGGATACTTTGTTTCTGGATCGGCCTCGGTTGAATTGGCCTTTTCCATTCCACATACATTGCGAGCAAACTCCACCACGGCGAGCTGCATCCCATAACAAATCCCTAAAAACGGAATCTGGTTTTCTCGGCAATACTGAATGACCTTGATCTTACCTTCCACGCCCCGACTGCCAAAACCTCCTGGCACAATGACTCCATCTACCCCCTCCATGAAAGTCTCCATATTTTCATCCTTACTTGTCTCCAACCACTTCATCTTCACCTTAACTCCTTCCACACGACCCCCATGCTGCAAGGCATGTGAAATGCTTACATATGAATCATGAAGCTTCGTGTATTTGCCGCAAATGCCGATCGTGATCTCTTTATCCTTTCGGAGAGTGGTTTTCTTTTGATCCTCTTCTGGAACTGCTAGACCTAAACGTTTACATAAAATATCCAAGACGCCCTGCTTGCGATACAAAGAAGGGACTTCGTATAAGTCCTCTACGTCCTCTCCGCTGATTACCGCTTCTGGGAGAACATCACAAAACGTTGATATTTTTTCTCGAATTTTATCGTCAAGCGGCTCTTCACATCTTGCGACGATCAAGTCTGGCTGAATGCCTCGTTCGCGAAGCAGCGTTACGGATTGCTGCGTTGGCTTTGATTTCTGCTCGTTCACATTTTTAGGAACGGGCACATAGGTTAGGTGAACATAGGCTACGTTTTCTCGGCCGACTTCTCGCTTCAATTGACGAGCGGCTTCGAGATGCAGGTGGGTTTCGATGTCTCCCACCGTGCCTCCGATTTCGATCATCATAATCTCTGCTTTTTCTTCCTCAGCAATCTGAAACCACTTGTTTTTTATGACATCTGTCACGTGTGGGATCATTTGAACGGTTTTGCCTAAGTAGTCTCCACGGCGTTCTTTCTCTCGCACTTCCTGGTACACCTTGCCCATGGTGATGTTCCAATGCGCCTTGCAATTGATGTTCAAGAAACGCTCATAATGACCAAAATCCATGTCGGCTTCTTCCTTGTCGTCTAACACAAAAACTTCCCCATGCTCGATTGGATTCATCGTGCCCGGATCGACGTTCAAGTAGCCTTCGCACTTTACTGGAATGACATGATAAGATTTTGAGAACAGATTGCCGATGCTGGCCGTTGTGATGCCCTTGCCCAAACCCGAGAGAACCCCACCCGTCACGACGATGAATTTTGTTTTGGCAGGTTTCACGACGTAGTTTTTTAACCCGATTAAAACTTATAAAGATTGTTGTTACTCAATATAGAGATTCATTGCATAGAAAACATTCCTTAACTTTATAAAAAATACCACAATCCCTTCTGAATGAAGCCTCGACAGCCGAATGAAACCCACCTGGATCAGGTTCTTGAGCGGATCAGAAGGGTTTACCATCAAATGCCCGAACCTGAGCAAGATCGAACCCTATCAAGATTAGAACAAATTGCAGCTACTAAAATTTCCACTAGCTCTGCACCCGATCATTCTTCCTCAAATGACTATGCTTTTAGGCTTACAGAACACATGGAAAGAACAGGATTATCTCCTCAAGAAATTGCTCGAAACACCCACTTAGGTCTTAGAACGGTGCAACGAGTTGCCCAAGGCAGATGCAACCCCCATCTAAGAACCCGATTGGCTCTTGACCAGTATTTAACTCAGCACTCACGCCCACAATCTTTATATAAGTCAGGCAGTTAGGGCGACCTATGTTTACCTTTATGGAGATTATTGATGCTGCGATCATGTCTGCGGCGATGGGCTATATCTTTATGGATGCCTTTCCCCAACATCCCCGACGAGTTACCTCAACGTACTTTCAGCAATTTCAAGGATTTCGCTGGCCTGACTTTTGGTTTGCGTGCGCTGTCACGGCACCGAGCATTATCTTACACGAAATGGGACATAAATTTGTGGCCATGGCATATGGGTTAAACGCCACGTTTCACGCAGCCTATAGTTGGCTGATGCTTGGCATTGGATTGAAATTATTGAATACCGGACTAATCTTCTTTATCCCAGGCTATGTCAGCATTGGACCGATAGGGAGCTCGCTTCAAATGGCACTCATAGCCTTGGCCGGACCTATCTGGCACTTGTTGCTCTGGGGCGGATCCAAACTGGTTTTGAACAGCGGAAAGAAAATACCCCATAATGCCAAGTTCTTCCTGATGCTACTAGGGCACATCAATGGATTTCTGCTGATTTTTAACCTGCTGCCCATCCCTGGATTTGACGGGTTTAGCGTGTATTTGAACCTGTATCGGGCGTTTTTCTGATCGTCGGTTTTATATAGGACGAGCCTTTTTCATCCTCTATGGTAAGGGGCCAGGTTGTCACAGGAAAATTCGGCGAGATTTTAATGCGCGTGAAGCAAGGAAAAGAAGCTGAACTGGGCGAGCTGTTTATGACCGACTCGGACCATGGCAAGGTCCTGCTTCAAGCTTATGATCTACAATACGGCAGCCAGATTTCCCGAGAAAACCTAGAAATGGTCTCTGGCATGATCCTTGAACAAGGCGGCAGCTTTGATTTTATGGAACCAGAACTGCGCAATTATTCTCTGGCACTGTTGAAGCCACTCGTATTTATTGCTGGGAATCAAGCTCGGAGCTGCAAAGTACTCCCTAAATTCTTTGGCATGGTACAAGATGTTACGGCTTCTGATTTAACCTTTCTTACTCAACCTCAGAACCCTCTTTTTTTAGGAAAGCTACGGAGTGGCTCTAAGACCTTAGAAGTGCCTATTTATTTGGATGGTCGAGAGGTTTTCAGCCACCACATCCTGATTCCAGCCACGACGGGGAAGGGCAAGAGCAACTTGATGAGTGTGATTTTGTGGGACACCCTCGACAAGGACTACTGTGCATTGCTTGTACTGGACCCTCATGATGAGTACTATGAACGATTGAAGAATCATCCGAAGAAAGACAAACTGGCGTACTACAGCCGGAACCCGCCTGCAGGCGGGAGAACGTTACGGTTCAACCTGAAGACTTTACGACCCCATCACTTCGACGGCTCCATGGACTGGAGCGGACCCCAAAAAGAAGCCTTGGCTGCGTACTACCGATTCTATGGCGAAGAATGGATTGAAGCGGCCCTTATGGGAAAACCCTTAGCAGATAATAATGGCAAGGGCCTGTTTAATGAGGCCAGCTTGGCTGTAGTGAAACGAAGATTAAGTCAAGTGCTGGATTTGGAATTTACGAACAACCAACTGTTCTGCACCGGAGCATTTCAACTACAAGGCGGTGATACAACCGTTGCAGATGTTTTACGAGAATTGGAACAGTCTAAGACCATTGTGATTGACACCTCTGGACTGAGCAGCAACACTGAAATATTGATTGGAAGCATACTCGCGAATGAGGTCTTGCACAAGTACAAATATTACAAGAACCAAGGCACCCTCCGAGAAAAACCTGTTGTTTCCATTGTGCTTGAAGAAGCTCCTCGGGTGCTGGGGAAAGAAGTGTTGGAGAAAGGCCCCAATATATTTGGGACGATTGCACGCGAAGGAAGAAAGTTTCAAGTTGGATTGACGGCGATTACCCAATTGCCTTCGCTGATTCCCCGCGAAATATTGGCCAATATGAACACGAAGATTGTTTTAGGCATTGAGATGGCACCGGAACGGCAGGCTGTAATTGACTCAGCGAGCCAGGACCTGAGTACGGACAGCAGAAGTATTGCAGCGCTTGACAAGGGCGAAGCGATTATTACAAGCAACTTTGCACGATTTGCTACACCGATCAAAGTGCCGCTGTTTGAAGAGTTTGTGAAGAAAGAAATACAAAGTTTTGTTACTAACGTCTATCATGGACTAAAAACTTAGGAGAGACCAAAAAATATAATCCTTTCGTACCCACATCTACTTCTATTCCGCGCTTGTAATTTGCTGGAGCAAATCTGAGTCCTTTTCGTTCAGATTCGGATAATTTATCAGGATCTTCAACCCAACAAGCCACTCTTCCTTTTTTATCCCTATCTTCTTCAGGCACCCTCTTGCCATCCATTTCAATGTGATTCCTTAAGCCCTTTGCAGCATAGGCTGCTAAATCAGCAATGTGCCTAAGAATTTCTAATTCTGCTTCATCCACAGACAAATCAGGCCTTAATTTAGCGTTTGTTTTTGAAATAAATGCATCTAGCTGGCTTCGATCGGCTACGCCCATACTGAATGTTACTCCTTTTTCCAAGCCGCCGCCATTTACTTGCAAACCTACTGTATCTCCATATACCCTTGCCTGAGCTATATTTGACTCCATAAATGTCCTGTTCGCATCATAAGCGCTTGCTCTTTCCAACTCGTCTCCACCCACCCTTCCCAAGAGATCTGAATCTGCTTGAAATTCCTGACGCAAAACACTACCTATCTGGTTTAAAACACGGTCGCCCGCTGTGTGCCCCCCGTGTCCATCATTAATTGCTTTGAAATCATCTATATCCAACTTAGTTATACTTAGATTGCTCCCTCTTTTTTTAGCATCCAAGTACTTCTCCAACAACATCCTTTGATAAAACTCCTTGGTGAGTAAACCCGTATCGACATCGATTGCTCTACGAATGAAATTATACAAGTTCCTTGAACCTGCATTGCTTACATTTTGTAATCTGCTCATAAGACTATCATCAAATGCGAGACTATTTCCTGGAACTCCTTCTACTAAGAGAACAGCATAAACTGGACGGCTGGATTCTCCATTCTCCTCTGTAATTCTCCAAGGAATAGCAATTGCACCTTCTCTTTTTTCTCCTTTTCTTACTTCATCTAATGCATACCTAGGAGTTTCTTTTGGCTCAGTTAAATGTTTTCCTGCAAGAGCTGCTTGCATGGTTATTCTTTGCTCTTCCGTTCCATACACCCTTCCCCAAGCAGGAGGTATGCTGAACCCATCGTACCCTGCAATGTATAGCAAAGGACTTTCCTCAGCTCGATCGACTAATGCTACCCCCACGCGGATATCTGACTTCGCTTTTACTCCTAAAAGATCTTCTATTGCCCTAAACGTAGATTCTAATTCAGTCCGGATATTGCCTCTTAGCGCTCTACCTTGATCTCTATTCAGAACAGCCTTCAGCAGATGATCTTCAAGTGTCATCGTCTTATTCAGACGTTGCTCTTTATAAACGTTTCGTTTTTTTAACTACTATAAAGTGACTATAATTAATATAAGGTTTCTAGCTTGATTTTGAACGAAGGGTTTAAATAGGCTAGAAACCGAGGAAAAAACATGAGCCTATTGCGAAGATCCAAAGCAAAACAAGACCTAGCAGGCGACAGTGGTACCGGATGGGTCAAACGAGGCGAGGGAGAGCGAGCCATCGCTGCTTCTATTTCTTCTTCTAGCATGGCCGATGTTTATGATTTTCCCGCTAAACCCAATGAAAATAAATATGACTTTCTCAAAGCGCGTTTTATCTCTGATGTGGAAACTCGAAAAAGAATGATCAACCCCTTCAAAACACTCTTTGAACATATGAGCTTTACTAGGGATTGGCAAGATGCATTTAATACCAAACTCAATTTAGGAAGTTTCAAAAATCCTCTTGAAATTTTTGACATTTTTTTAAACGCCTGTAGTGTTGATGAAGCCGTACGATCTCCTAAAAAAGACTGTATCCGTTATTACTTGATCCACGCAAAACTCGAACGGATCATCTGGGATTATTTTCTAACTCGACTTGTTGCGATAAAAAGGCTTATTGACCGAATGACCTCTTTATCCATCACATGGGATGAAAACTTAAAAGAAGAACTCTACCTCGCAAAAGCTTGCTGCAATATCATTTACAAATGCCTTGAAGAGGAAGAAATTTCTATTGTTCGTCTTGAGCTATTTGCCCGCTCGCCTTTCCCCACTTCTCAACTCAAAACCAAACTTAAATCATTATGGCAAGAATTATGGGCTCAACAATGGACAAAAGCAGAAAAAGAGAATCCAAGAGAAACTCCTCAAGTTCTAGACAACATTAGAGCTAAATGGCCAACTGCCCTTTCTATTTAGAATTTAAACTCATTCAGAAAATAAAATTTCTTCTTCCATTTCCTGAATGCTTCTTTCCAACCTAAGAACACCATTTTGTGCACTGTCATATAAAAGCATAGGCCCTTTTTCCACCCCTAAAAACCGAACTTGAACACGCCCATTTGAACTTCTTAATTGATCTCCTAATTGTCCCACCCAGTTATTAAAATCAAGTGTTCGCAGGTCTTTCTCGGAAGGTTCTCCGAAAGCTAACATTCTATAAAAATCATGCTGATGCCCAGGTTCAGTAAAAGATCCTCTAGGAGTTACTTGCCTAACCTCATATCCTAAAGTGGTTATGGAGCCAGAAGATTTGTTTCCACCTTCTATTACATACACATCCACTTCAACTGAGACTCTTTGGCCCAAATCCAGTGATTGCATTATTATCCTATCTCCTAAAATTACTACTTAGCGATGGTTAATTTATTTATAAAGCTTTCGTGGAAAATGAGCTTAAAAGACGTTTAATGTTTCTTGAGATGATGCTCGATGAGCTTATCCACTTTTTGCTGATCCCAACCTGCAGTCGTCAAGGCCTGCCTCAAGGTCTTCGGGTCCGCACCCATCTGCAGACTCGTACTGATGTAACGATCCAAGTTTTCTGAAAATTTCCTTTTCTCTGAGACGGCCTTCTCCTTTAACTCATAATGGAAGATGGCAACCACAATCGCAATCAAAGCAATGATGCTCAGCGCCGTCAACAAGAACGCCATAGAAAAAGTAGTTTCTTGCGTTTTAGGCTGCACTTCACTCTCATTCTTAGACTCACTTTGAGAATCATTCACTGAAGGATCTGCCACTGGAAGTGACTCATTCACCTCTGGCAAGGGCTCGGCCGAAGAATACGGCTCTCCAAAAGCCAACGTCAACAGATTTGCATTTGTCAAAATGTCCTTCACCATATACTCTAACTTAATCACCTGGCCGGGAGAAACCAACGGAATGTTCCACTCCAAAACC
>DATDWO010000079.1:0-21713 GCA_035289665.1 Candidatus Nanoarchaeia archaeon | reverse complement strand
AACCCTGTGTTGGGCTAAGCAAAACGTCTAAATCATTAACTAAAAACGGGGAAGATGTGGCTTCCAGCTTATTACGAAAGAAAGAAGGAGTATGGTGGTATCATCCGATTGCAACGGGAAACGAAAAGGAGGATACTGCTTTTATTAAACTACATGAAAAATCAGAATACGTATTTCGCCTGGATTTCTGGAAAAAAGCTTCTCTAGCAGAAATCGTTCCACTCTTAGGCGGAGAAAGTCAAGACCCTGTCTTTATTGGTTATCCTTATGGGTTGGTAATAGCAGATCAATGGGCGAGAGTAACCAACGAAGAAAAAGCCTTTTGGCAATTGCAAATGAAAGTGGAAGCAGGAAAGCATTGGAATCGAATTGCTGAGCGCATCCACAGCCTGGATGCCCACAGCATCTTGGATAAGATCCGGTGATAAAATGAACCCTTTACACCATAGGTTAATCAAAGACATCTTAAGCCTGGCAAGGGACTGCTCAGAGATTGAAGATAGCTTGGAAAATGACTTGACTGAATCACCGGCAGGCAAAGTGGCCTGCGACTTATTGCGGAGCTACTTAAGTGAAGTATTAAGCTATTTGAGTGCGTGCATTCACTTGCTAAAAACGCAGGAAGTGTTGGAAAGCTCGGTTAAAGAGAAGTTGCACCGAGTCAAAGAATTTTCATATGGGCGTTCAACGCAAATTGTAGAGGAGTGTTTTGACCAGATTGAATCCTGCAAGCGCCGGGAGGATAAACAGCTAATGCAAGATGAATTCTTAAATGGTTTTATGAGGAAAGTGTTTGAAAAATTGAAGAAGTTTACTGAATTGTTGCACACCTATTCGCACACGTCCGAATGGCATGAGAAAAGGCAGGTTTCAGAAGAGACTTACAAGGCAGTTATTGATTCGGTGCGAAAGCTCTCAGAGCGAACCGGTGAGATCTCAGGAAAAATTCAAAACCTAGTTTCGCTGCATCAGAAGACAAAAGAATACATCCGTGAATCTCAGGAAGTGTTAAAAGAGTATTTCTCTCTATTGAGAGAAGGGTACAAGGATCCAGACTTATTCAAGACGGCACAAGAGAATATTTCTTTGGCGGTTAAAAGCGCTCGATAAATTTATATAGCGTTAAAAACAAGAGCAGGGGATGTGGGATATTGTCACGGTAGGGAGCAATACAATTGATTGGTTCCTCTGGACGCACCCGGAGATGATACACCGGATGAAGCGCCATCATCTGGAAACTTGGATGGCGTACCCAATAGGGGCGAAGATTTTAGTGGAGCAGTTCAGAGTAGCAACTGGAGGCGGAGGAACCAATACGGCAGCTACCTTCAGCCGGTTGGGTTTAAAAACAGCCTACCTCAGCAGGGTAGGAGCAGATTCAAATGGGGACTGCGTGTTGGCGGATTTAAAAAAATACAATGTGGTGTTTCTTGGTAAGCGTAAGGGAAGGACAGGTTTCTCAGTGATCTTAGATTCAGGAAGTGACCGGACGGTTTTGACTTATAAAGGGGCGAATGACGAGTTTTTGTCTACAGATGTCAACCCAAGCAAGCTCCGCACGAAGTGGTTTTATTTTTCTGCCATGATTGGCAAGAGTTATGAAGCCTTAGAGCGGCTGGCTCTATTCGCAAAAAAAAACCAGATTCAAGTAGCCTTTAACCCCAGCAGTTACTTAGCAATAAAGGGTAAGCATTTCTTGGGTTCTTTGCTAAAAAAAGTAGACGTGTTAATATTGAACAAAGAGGAAGCTCAAGACATGGTCGGTCGCTTTTCCGGAGAGCGATTGGTGAGAGCTTTGGCGGCAAGCGGCCCTAAAATCGTAGCCGTAACCGACGGGGGCAAGGGGGTGGAGGCTTGGGATGGTATTTTTTATTATAAGATGCCTGCTCGAAAAGTGAGGGTAGTGGAAACCTTGGGGGCAGGAGATGCTTTTGCAGCAGGGTTTGTTACGGGTTTAATTCTTGGCTATCCGACAGAGACCAGTTTGAAACTGGGTTTAAACAATGCCGAGAGCTGCATCCAAGTGTGCGGAGCCAAAGAGGGATTATTATCTCAGTCAAAGACCAGCGCGGTCTTGGGAAAGGATCGTCGATCCTTTGTTAAAAAGAGGGTTTCGGGAATCTTTAAATAGAGACAATACGTGGGGGGGAGTATGGAGTTTATTATTCCACTGACAATGGCTTCTGAGCAGGGGATTGATTCAGTAGGCATTCGAGCATTAGACTTGGATCTATTGCGCGGAAAGTTGGTGAACATTCCGCCTTCGTGGGTTTTAACAGCTAAGGGGTTTAGCCATTTTTTGGATCATAATCATCTACGCCCAAAGTTGAAGCAGTTGGTCAGCAGTGCGGAAGACGAGAACGCTTTGCATTCTATTTATCAGATGATATCAGACCTGTTTGAAAAGGCCGAGATGCCCGCAGATTTAGTGGATGAGTTAGAGGAAACGTGTGTGCATTTTCGTAAGCCTGAAGGCCTCTTGCAGACAAAGGTATTGTTGGACAGCAAAAAGCGCCCATTGTGGTTGCTAATTCCAAGTCCATTGTACAGCGGAGATCCTGAGAACAAAGAAGGTCTTTTCTTAAATGTGAGGGGATTAGAGGATATAATCAGCAAGTTAAAGCAGTGTTGGGCCTCTCTTTTCAGCCCTTCCGAAATATTGGCAAGGAGAGCGTTAGGCATTCAGGAAAACCCCCGAATGGGAGTGGTCTTGCAACAAATGATCGTAACAGAAGTGTCTGGAGTGGCGTATGCCTTGATGGATAAAAAAGAAACCGTCAAATTACGAGCTTGTTGGGGTCTTCCCGATTATAATGATAAGATCAGCATGGACGAATACACCGTGACGATGGATACTTGGCAGATCACTTCTTCCACAGTAGACACGCAGTTGTTCCAATGGGGCTTGGATGTCCACACAGAAGAATTGATCAAAAAGCCAGTCCAAAAAAGCTCAGATCCAAAACTAGTGAAAAAAGAGGTATTAGAGCTGGCTAAGCTGGCAAAAAGGGTACGAAGCTATGGTAAGCAAGATGTTAAGATGTTCTTCTTGATGGATAGTCAGCTTCCATTTGTGTCTCAAATGAATAGGATCGGTTCAGTAGAAGTTAAAATAAAACCAATGATTTCTCATACCCCACCCAAACCGACTAGAAAAGAGGAACCCGCAACAAATCCTGAATTTTGGTTGGAGTTAAGCGTACCGCCCTTGGAAGAAAAGAAACAAGAGCCAAGAAAGGAAAGCCCTCCTAAAGCTGAGATGCACGAAGAGGAAGAGCCGGAAAGCATTAAGGAAATTGTGGAAGAGAGCAAAGAGGGAGAAAAGAACCGGGAAGCTTTGCTGGACCAGATGTTAAAGGCAAAGGAGCTGATCTACGAAATTGAGTACTTATTGTTTAAAAATGAAAAGGAGAAATTCGCAACCAAGCTAGAGGAATTGAAGAAGTTAATCGGTGGCTTGGAATAGAAACTTATTTAAACTTGGTTTGGGGGTAAAAAAGGATGAAGAGGGGTCGTCCATTTGGTTCTCAAGTACGTCAGAACGTAATAGATATCCTACACCACATGAAGCGTGGCTATGGGTATGACATCTTTAAAGTGTACAAGGCCATTTTCCCTTTGGTCACAAATCGAGTGATTTATTATCACCTGGCAAGGGGGAAACAATTGGAAATTTTTAAGGTGGATAAAGTTCAAATAGAGTCTGGAGATTATTCCTGGGGGAATAAGGCTGAAAAAATCTATTACAGTTTGGGTCCAAAAGCCAAGCCAACTTCGAGTGTAAAAGTAAAGGAATATTTCGATAAAAAGAAATAAAAATAAAAAGTTTTATTTGAAATTGATTTTTTTAAGGAACCCCATAATGGCATAGGCTTCTCGTTTGGTGAGGAAGGATTTAGCAAAGAGTCGCTGCCAGATGGTTTTCTGTGTTATTCTTTTGCTATCGGGGACAAAATGAGTTCGGTCTAGCGCCTCGTAAGTTAGACGGATCAAACGTTCTTTATCTCGCTGATCAATAGGGGTGTAAGCTTCCGAAGTCTTGTCTTTGGCTGAGTGTTGAAACAGTTCGTAAAGAAGGACGCATAAGGCGTGGCTGATGTTCATGCTAGGATAGCGAGGGCTGGTAGGAACAGTAACGACAAAGTCACAGGTTTGTAGTTCGTGGTTGTAGAGGCCATCTCCTTCCCGACCTAAAAGAAGGGCTATTTTAGATTTGCGAAGTTTAGTAATCCGTTCAGCGCATTGAGCTGGATTGATGGGGATTCGTCTGAGATTATAGGCTGTGGTTGTTTTTCCGGCCGTTCCGATTAAGTAATCGTAGCGCTTAAGGTATTTCCAGTCCTGGATAAGGGTTTGCTGGAGTATCTTCTGGGCGTGTTTAGCTCGATTGCGGGCTTCTTCATCCAGTTTGCATTGGGGGTTAATAAGGATAAGTTTGGAGTATCCAAAATTAGCCATAATTCGAGCTACAGCCCCAATATTGCCGGGGTTTTGAGGTTCAATCATCACAATGGCTAGTTGCATAATTGTAAGGAATCAGCATAACTTTTTTAAACCATCTCTTTTTCTGCCAAAGCATGTATTGGCGAAATCAGAAGCAAAATAAGAGAAAGCGAATCTGGGTAAGTGTATTTTTAGCTTGTTTGATGATTTTTTCCGCCTTTGGGGTTTATCTGGGAGCTACCTCTGAACAGAGCGACGAGTTCGAGTACAAGGACCACACGTTCAAGTTTAAAGAAGGCAAATACTGGCTTAAAGGGGATCGTGGAGAAACCCCTTTTTATAATCTTCCGCAAGAGCTTGAATTTGTAAATCTTTCAAAAGAGGCAACTGCTTTGATAAAGCAGGGTTGGCTTCTTCAAATTGTTTTTGACCCATCTCAAGAAAACCTAGAGTACATCGAATTGACCCGGTTTGATTGGAATCGTTGGTGGGGAAAGACTCTAATAAATGGAGTCCTTGTACCTTCAGGGATGTATCCAAATCTGCCAGTAATCACCTGCATCAATGCTACGGAAAAGAGTCCAGTGATCTACTTGAATAGTTCAAGCCCATCTTCAGAAACAATAGAAGGCAACTGTCTGATCTTAAACGGCTTAGGAATTGATTTCTTACGATGGCGAGACCAAGTCTTGTATCTTCATCTTGGAGTGATCGCGTGAAAAAGAAAGCCCTAGGGAAAAGTAAAGAAGAACAAGGGCCCTCCAGCCAGACACTTTGGGTGTGCATCACTTTAGTGGTTATCGTCTTGATCTGTTTTTTAGGGTATATTTACTATGTAAAAGAAATTAAAGCGAAGATGCATCGCTATAATGGATTTGATTTTTACAAAGGGGACTTGGTGTGGACAACCGAGATTCAGATTGGTGAACAGCCGTATACCATTCCTTTCTATTATCATCCAAAAGAGGTAGAAGATGTGTTAGTAGAAGCAAATGTCGAAAAAAAAGTTCAGCGACTTAATGCCTCAGATCGACTTTTTATTACGCTAGACCCAGATCTTGAAAGCCGGGCGGTAGTGGCTGCCGTCGAATTGTCCAGGATCACGGGTTCTAGGTATAGGATCTACAATGTGCCGACTCACGGTGCCTTGATAAGGCCTTCATCAACCAGTAAAGCAGATGCCGTGAATCCGATCATAACCTGTGCAAACGCAAACAATCAAACGGTGGTGGTCTGGTTGAAGTTAGGCGATGCCAATGTAGTTCACTCAAAAGATAATTGCATCTTGTTAGAAGGCCAGAGCAGCGAGGATTTAATCAGGGTCACGGATCGGTTTGTATATCGTTTGATGGGGATCATGTCAAACTAGAGTTTTTTTCTTTGCCTTTGCTGGGGTTTGTTTAGATCTCTTGGAGCTGCTGATCAACAGAAACAACCAATCGCACGCCTAAGCCTAGTTTCAAAAGGGCGGCTAACAAGGCCATGTGCTCCTTTCCAGTGCCTGAAAACAGGTTAAGAGCCACTTCGGTATCGGAGATTTTTCCTTTTAAAGCTTGTTGAAGGGTAGTGATCAGGAAAGGAAGGGGTTGTTGATCATCCACAACCACCAAAGAGATATTGTGCTGAGAGGTCTTAAAATTCTGCTGGGTCCATGGGTTGCAAACAAGATAGACCTGTTCAAAAACCGAGTTCATTGCCAACTCAAGAACAGACGCCCAGGTCCCTTTTCCAGTGGACAAACAAGCGATTAAAACAGACATGAAGGTGGGGGATCCTAAGGTTTTATAAACTTTAAGGAGTTTTATAAAAAATAAAGGGAAAGAGTGGATTGATAATCGTTTAGATAGAAATGTTTATATATCTCAGAATCGCAAAAAGCGTAGATCAAGATGGAGTCCCTGCAACCACCACAAGCACCTTCTCAAAACGAGACAAAGGATCTCTCTAGAAAAACATTGGTGACCTTGGTCTTATTAACAATTGTTATTTCCATCATGGGCAGTTTTCTCGTCTTGAATGAAATGACCCGTACACGAGTGTTGGTAAAAGAAGAGCGTCCGGCTGCCGGCAATGTGGAGCTCATGATTCAGTATCCCGGTACAGAATCTGAACCTAAACTGCAAGCAAGCGGAGCTACAGGCTTTGTAGCATTGGAAATTATGAAAAACCAGGAAGCAGATAAAAAAATGAATACAGCTGCAAATAAGAAACCTTTAAATAGTCAGATTGAAAAAAAGGAATCGGATGATCAGAAGTTCTATTACGAAAATCGTAGGGGTGTAAATGATGGATATTTCCAATAAATCTCTAGCTTTAATCTTAGTCGCCAGTATCCTAATCAGTGCAGGTGGAACGTTAACGGCTATGTTAAAATTAGATCAATTGCGCAGTGTAGGAGTGGTTACAGGGCAGGTGACAGGAGCAGGACAGGGCGATGTGAATGTCAGCGTGGAGAGTCAAGTCGTTGTCACAGCGATTGGCGCCACCATCAACTTTGGAGGGGGATTTGCCAACGGCAGTACCTGTCGACTCAACAGTACTTCCGGCGGATTAGCAACAGGCAACTGCACCACCTTCCGAGATGCCAACGACAGCATTGTGGTTCGAAACGATGGAAACAACAACATCACAGTCAATGTAAGTTTCAGCGATAACAACGCGAGCTGGATCGGAGGCACGAATCCAGGAGTCTGGTTTGAAGTTTTCAACAACGAAACGGGCAGTTGTCCAAATGGCACGCGCTTCTTCGGTGTAACTAATTGGACTGCATTGCCGGCCACAGCAGCTGCCAGCGTAAGAGTCTGCCAAGGAGCCGCAGCCCAGGGACGACTTGCTTTCGATGACAGTAAAGATCAACTGAGTATCAACATCGCTGTGTTAATCCCCTCAGATGCCGATCCAGACACATCCTCGGGAGATAACCTGACCATTACGATCACAGGTAGCGATGCGGATAAAGATCCTACAGCATAGGCACAGCATGAAGGCGTTCAGTATAGCTTGTTTATTTTTTCTCTTTCTTTTTAAACTAAACTTTGCCCAGGCCACTGCCATTGGAAGTCCGATTCCTTACGAGGAACGGATTGTGACATTCCGACCTGGATTGGAGAGAGCATTCACCTTCAGAGTAGGTCAAGGAATATCGATAGAGGCGTATATACACCCAGATAGCGTTTTGGAACCCTATGTGAAGCTCATCGATCCAAAACCGTTTGGAGGGGATCGTACGGTTACAGTAGAAATTAAATTTGGGGACGAACTTCCGCCCGGAGAGCACAAGATAGGAGTAGGCGCTCGAGAGACAACATCAGGAAGTGGCATCGCAGCTGTGGCCGCTGTCGAAACAGCCATTCGGGTGGTCTCATTGTCCAACAACAAGGTGATTACAGGCTGGATCAATGTGGAAGATATAAATGAAGGGGAAAACACCACACTCAACGTCTATGCGAGGAGTTGGAGTTATCAAGACGTGAATTCGGTTTCCGCGGAAATAGCAGTATCGGACGCAACAACAAATAAGGAAATAGCCCGTTACAAGACCAACGAAATTTCCTTAAAGAGCGAAGAGATGAAAGGCATGCAAGCCATCATGGAAACAAAGGGGCTTAAACCAGGGTGGTATAACGCTATCGCTACCATTCTTTATGATGGGCAACAGATGAGCGATGGGGATGATTTTAAGATTGGTCATTTGCAAGTAGATATTGCAGCTTACACAAAAGAATTAAAGACGAACAGTTTAAATCGCCTTGATATTTTAGTGAATAGCAACTGGAACGACAGGTTAAAAGAAGTGTATGGGGAAGTGGAATTAGGTGGAAAGACAGCAAAAACACCTACGGCAGATATCCCGCGATTCGGAGAAGCCACATTATCGGCTTATGTGGATACAGGAGGGATGAAAGAAGGAGAACAACCTGTAAAAATAACAGTTTATTATAACAAAGAGTCCACGCAAAGGATAGGATCAATACAGTTAACGAAAAAGGAAGAGGCCAAGCAGGAAATGCCTAAAGAAGTAAAAGGAGCCTCAGGGTACATCTATGTTGCTCTGCTCGTTTTGGTTATCCTAAATATCTTACTATTGCTTTTCTTAAAAAGAAAAAAGGAAAAGCCATTAAATCCAGCTTCTCCTAGATAAACGAAGTGCAGGCTTTCAATAGAAAAGGTAAGCGTCATGGCAAACCATCAAAAGAAAATAACAGGCATTAGCAAATCAATCCTTTTTTTAGTAATTCTGGCTATCTTAACCTGGGGGTTAGCAAGCTTAGTTTATACAAATTGGGTAGTACAAGAAATCAAGATGTTAGAGGCAGACATTAGAGTCGAAAAGAGTGCTTTGGGTCTCAATACGGATACAGATGCCCTTCATTTTGGTGCGGTCAGTCCAGGGGGAAGAAGTGTGCGGGTCATAAAAATTTATTCAGAGGAACCTTCATGGGTAACAATTCGCTTGGAGGATGAACTGGCGCAGTGGTTGACGGCTGAAAACAGCAGTTTTTATTTAGAGGGGAAAAAACCAGAAGAACTAAAGTTCGAAGTGCGGCTTCCAAGAGAGGTAAAAGAAGGAGATTATAAAGGAAAAGTATGGATTGTATTCAGAAAGCCTTGGATCCAGTGGTTAGAAAATGGTTAGAAACGTTTAAATAGTTGTCTCTCGGGAGAAAGCATATGCGGTGGATCAGCTATGGGGTTCTTTTTGTTTTCTTTCTTTCATTGACATATACAAGTTATATCTTAATCAAAGTAGATCAGTTAGCCGAAGGCGCCCGCCCAACAGGGAAAGCCAGCAGTAGTTCACGGGGAAACGTGCAGATATGCATCAATCATCCTCCGATCCTAGGGGTACCTTGCAATACACAGGGAACGCAGAACAGCAGTTATAGTTGCTATCTGAACGGTTCAGATGGGGACAATGCTACGCAAAACATTACCTTTAGTTCAAACGTGACATTATTTACCATCAATGGAACAGGATTTCTTAATTTCACTCCAAATAGCACACAGGTAGGAAATCACACAATCAATTTCACTTTAGAAGACAATTCAAGTTGCTCAAATGGCAAAGTATTCCAACTATTCAATCTAAGTATTAATGCAAGGGCTAACCGGCCACCCATTTTGACGAAGAATATTTCTTCTATAACTTTTAACGAAGGTGAAATTGTAAGTGTCTTCTTTTTGACCAACCATTTTAGCGATCCCGATGGAGACGCTTTAACATTCACGGTTTCAAGTCAGTCTTTATATCAAATTACAATACTGTCCTCTAGTGAAGTAACCATTAATGCAACAACGTGTGGAAGCTCGGCAAGTGTCATTTTCACAGCGATGGACCCATTTAATGAAACAGCAGACAGCAATTTAGTTACAATCACCTGTGTATCTCCTTCAACCTCTAGTTCTTCAAGCAGTTCGACAGGAAGCGGCTCAACAAGCAGGTGTTTATCACAGTATACTTGTTTTGACTACACGGCCTGCTCGCCTACTGGAGTGAAGACAAAGCGCTGTGTAGATGAAAATGGCTGTAAGGACGACGAATACATCACGGTAGTATGCAAACCTCCCCAAACCGAAGACTGTGTAGAGTCTTGGTCTTGTACATCATGGGGAGAGTGTTTATTGAATGGAAAACAATACCGAACCTGTACAGACGTAAACAATTGTAAGAAGAGTAAGAGTCTTCCCAAAGAGGAAGAGCCTTGCCGTTTCATCCCAAGTTGCTTTGATGGTTTAAAAGATGGGGACGAAACAGGAATTGATTGTGGCGGAAGTTGTAAAGAGTGTCTAAACTTAGAAACCCCTGGCTTTATCCAAGAAGACATACGGCCCGTCACTTATGTCTTGCTTATTTTAACCTTATTAGGGTTTGGTTTACTTATGGCGAATAAATACTACCATAAGCAACTTCATCACTGGCTGATCAAAAGTGGCTGGTATTTAAGTGGTCGTTATGATAAAGCGGTTCTCATTAATGCAACGATAAAGAAACAGTTATTGGAGGGGCTAAACAAGATTCTTTCAAAAGTGGATAAAGGAGCTATAGGGAATAATCTGGATCACTTATCTCACCTGATAGACTTATATTTCAGGGAAAGTAGGGTGACACCAAAAACAAGTCCTCATTATAAAAAGTCCAAAGTGAGTAAGGCCTTACCAGGCCCATTAGAGTCGATATTGGACTTATTTTATGGCCATAGCAAGCATCTGGACCGAAAGGGCTGGCCGGATAAGGAAACATTGCGTTTTGCAGTGGAAGAGTTCAGGGCAGTAATCAACCTAACTTCCAGCTCAGAGGTAAAAGTACCGTATGATATAAAAGAAATGAAGATAGATAGTTATCTGCATCCAGCAGAGAAAGTGCGCTTGAAGATCATTAATGCATGGATTGCCTTACAGTTTAATGAAGTAGAGCTCGCAAGGGATCGTTATGAAGAGTTAATTGAAGGGTACGAGGCATTAGATAACCGTTCAAAATTAAGTTTATACATGGATGTTTATCGTCTGTATCAGGAAATTAAGTATGCAAATAGCATTCTAGACCTTGAAGTCTAGGGTTTAAGAGGCTTAAACAGGTGTTTTAGCTTTCGCAAGCTTTATAAGTAAGTTAATTTAGATAGTTAACTTATATTACTTAGCTCACTTATTAACATGGTAAACATCAACATCCCCATTCCAGATGCTTTGCACCAGCAGCTTAAGCTAAAAGCAGTGATCCAAGGCAAGACTCTAAAAAAACATTTTCTAGAAATATTGGAAGAGGCGATAAAAAATGGTTAATTTGAACATGGCCATTCCTGAAGAATTGCATCATCAACTCAAGTTAAAAGCAGTTTATGAAAACAAAACACTCAAAGCGTTAATAATTGAAATAGTGGAAAAAGAGGTAAAGAATGCCAAAGGCAAAAATAAAGGTGGATAAGCATAAGTTGCTGATTCATAAATACGAAGTAGACATACCCCTCGCGCTGATTGCATTGTTAACCAGTTTGGCGTTTGCTCTTGCTATAAGTTTTGTAACAGCTCCAGATGTTACTCCCAATAGCCCCTCAAAAGCAGATAACCTTGTATGTAATTGGAATGCCTCAAGTGATATGGTTTCTCAAAACGTGAGTTGGTATAATGGAACCTTATCATTTAGAAACGACACCAATCAAACCCCTCCCTCAGTGGTTTTGTCCAGCTTCCTATCCCGTGGGGAAATCTGGAACTGCACCATACGGATCGGAAACAGCACCCATCTTGCAGAATCGTCAGATCGGGTTACAATTGGAAATGCTCCTCCAATCAATGCAAAAGTGGTGAACGAAACCGGAACTGATTTAGGGATTAACTTTCATATTTTTGAGGATACAAACCGAACGCTAAACTTCACTGCCACCGACCCAGACGGGGACCTACTCATCTTTTCCACCACAAACACCCCGACAGGAAGCACATTCAACACGACAACCGGCCAGTTTAAGTGGGGAACGGATGACGCTCAGGTCGGACAATATAACATCACCTTCATTGCTCTAGACAACCAATCCACGCCAGGATCAGTAGCTATAACCGTAAACTTAACTGTACGAGAAGTAAACGATAATCCCTATTTCAGTCCTGCTCTTGCGAATCAGACAGCGACTCAAGGAACTTTTTTCAGTTACAACATATCGGGTGCAGACGAAGAAAGCAATATTCCTTTCAACATAACAGTCGTTGGAGGACCCGCTAATATGATCTTCTTAAACATAAGCAATACAACATACAACCTTTCCTTTAACAACGGCGGAAAACCTCAAAAATCCGATGTCGGCAACTATACTCTAAATTTGACGATCAATGATTCAAGAAATGGAACCAACACCTCTTCCATCACATTAGAGGTTATAGGAGTTAATACAGCGCCGGATTTACGCTTCATCAGCAACCAAACAGGAACACAAGGAAGTCTATTTACACTCTTTGTCAATGCTTCCGATGTAGACAACGACAGCTTAAACTTCAGCATTCGCACCATCAGCTGCGCACTAAGCAACCCCTGGATCATTCGTGATTTCAATCAAAGCATCAATGCAACAAACGTCACAATCTCCTATGGCGTCATCAACAACACGATGAATAACAGCAATGTAGTCTGTAAACAGGTAAATATCAGCATTTCAGATGGTTCGGAAAACGATTGGCAGCAGTTCACGATCAACATTTCAAACACCAATGATGCTCCGGTTCTTCACGAACCCAGCCATTTCGCAGAAAACACATTCAACAATACCAACCATACCTTTATTCGGGCAGCAGTGAATAATACGCTTATATTCAGAGTGAACGCTTCCGATGTAGACCAGTTAACTGATGATGGAGAAGTGTTAAGTTATGCCGACAACACTAGTTTATTTGACATCAATGGGACAGGAGTAATTACCTGGGTGCCCACTTCTTCCAATATCGGGAATCACACGATTAGAATCAATGTAACCGATGATGAGGGTTTAAGTGCAAATCGAACGATGATCATCGAGGTTCGAAACAATACAGGTCCAACCTTAAATTCCATAGGTATCAAGAGATGCTCAGAAGATGTTTTATGCACCATTTATATTACTGGTTCAGATCCCGATGGAGATGCCTTAACCTTCATCAGCAATGATACAACGATCTTCAATATCGTCTCCTTCAATAGTACAGCAGCAGTCCTAAACTTTACTCCGAATCAATCCCAAGTGAAGAATTACACCATCAATGTAACAGTAAAAGATACGTTCGATGTGAACGCATCGGAATCCTTTATTTTTAGCATCAATAACACCAACGATGCTCCTGTATTAGGAACGATTAATTTGACGCATCCCCCCATTGTAGTGAACAAAACGACGTACAAAACAATCAATGCCAGCGATGAAGATTTCTTATTAGTGAGTAATGGAGAGAATATAACATTCGATGTTACATTCAACACGACCCACATCCCGTTCAATTTCACTACAATCTTCAATAGCTCAACAAACGAATCGATTGGTATACTCAACATAACCCCTACAGCGGCCAACATTTCAAGATATCAAATCAATATTTCTGTTAAAGATCTAGCTGGCAGAGTGGCTTGGCGGCAATACGACTTTGATATACTGAACCAAACGCAACGACCCAACATCACAATGATAAGGCCTTATGGTCAACCATTCAACTCAACGACCGTACATGCTTTCCGGAACACAACAGATTTCAACCACAGCATTACAAACATCACGCTACAAGAAAATACAAGCACCTTGTTCAATATTTCAATCACAGATGATTTCACGCCTTTGGCCGATATGCATTTTTATTGGATCGTGAATAATACTTTAGTCAATCAGAATCAGAGCACAAATCGAACGTATGGAATCTTTTCAGCAGGCCAGGAAAACGTCACGTTGTATGTTGAGGACTCAACGTTAGAGAACAAAACTTGGACGTGGATCGTGACAATTAATGACACAAACCGCGTGCCTCAGCTAAAGAACAGCTTAGATAACTTAAGTGTGAGTGGAACAACAATATTCTCAAGCTACTTGTATCAGCGAAGCAACATCAAATACATAGACCCAGATGATGACGAAAACAGTGATGATACGATCTCAGGCAATGAGACCAATCGATTAAGCTTTAACGCGACCACTTGTGATAAGGCGACACTTACGATTTCAGGAACAGACCTTACCGTAGCGGCCTCAGCAGTTGGAGCGTGTACAGTCATTTTCACAGCATACGATGGTGGAGGCTTAAGCAACGTAAGCAACCAGGTGACCATAAACATCAGTTCCTTAAGTAGCACAACCACGACAACCACAACCACAACCACGACAACCACTGTTTCGGGCGGAGGGGGCGGAGGGGGTACGGCAGTGATTCCTACTCGAAGAGAGATCAAGCACCCATTTAATTTGATCACACCCCAGATTGTGAGCTACATTGAGAATAGCACGGTGTATGTTCCAATCAAGTTGAACAACAGCATGGGAGTGGATATTTATGATGTTAATTTCTCGGCAAAGACAAACGAGTCAGGGGTAGTGTTCAAATTTGTTCCGCCTAAATTCGGGTTAGTGAAAGACAACCAGTTGAATGAGACTGTATTGGAAATCTCCAATTTCACGTTTGGTAAGAATTTCGCTGTAGAAGTAGTGGCAACTTCAGGCGCTCCTCCACTCCAGGACTCAGCAGAGTTGCTGGTAATTTCAGAGGGTACGATTAAATATGCAGAGGAAGTAAAGACAAGAATTTCAGTGGCAGAGAGCCTGTTAAGGGAAAATCTGGAATGCCGAGAATTAAATGAGTTATTAGACCGGGCGAAAGATGAAAGTAGAAGATTCAAATACCAAACGGCATTACAGTACGTGGATGCAGCCATCAATGGATGTAAATACTTAATTTCAAAGACACATAAAAAGCGAGAGGAACCCAAAAAGATCGGGTTTGAGTACGCAGATCCTGTTAAGGTATTCTATGTAGCCTCAACTGCTTTGCTCATTGTCTTATTGGGTGTAGCAGTGGTCTGGGAGGTTCAGCTAAAGAAAGCATCCAAGTTGCAGAAAGTCAAGACTGAAGCGCAGGGAATCGAGCGGTATTTCAGGAAGTAAAGGTATAGTTGAATGTTCTTAGGAACTTTATGCGCGCGAGCGTGAATTAAAGTATTGGCGTGGAGAGTATGTTATAGAGTTCACTGATCTGCTGATAATATTTTGCTTTTTCAGGCTCTTGGAGTTGGTTATAGACTTCCATAACCTGTTGATACATTTTCCGAGCAGTCTCAAAATTTTTCTCTTGGATTTCTTTTTTAAGTTGTGGAATGAGTTGCTCAAGTTGGTGTTGGGCTTCAGCCTTTGAAGGTGAGATTCGCTGTTTAAGGTGTTGAAAAAAGTCTTCAAGGCACAGTTTCTGCCAAAAATGAGTGATGGGTGAAAGACTTTCTTCTTCTAAGAGGTCTTCTACGATTCTTTGGAAAGCCTGTAAATGGTCCCTCGTTTCGCTGGGCTTGTGGTGATCAGACACGTACTCGACAAAGCTAATATGGTCTAGAATATGGTCTAATTCCTGTCGGACAGGCTCGGACAGGTAAATCTTTTTCAGCTCGGTTCGAAGTTCATGGATGGTGCACTCATACGTTAAGCCGAGGTATTGCTTGAAGAAGTTTTTAACCAGGTAATAAAAGTCATTATCATCATAAAATCCTTGTTGTTGCAAGGCTTGGATTTTGGAAAGGGTTTCATGGCGGAGTTGAGCTTTGAGAAAAGCCGCTTCGCTAGGATCACCTCTTTTCTCTTCCATAAGACTTTTTAGGGGGGAGTGGTTAATAAATATTACCATGCAGAGAGGTTTAAGCATCGTCAATAACTCTCCATCAAAGGAGTGGAATCTGATTTCAACTCATGAAAAGGTTTTTATAGGAGGGGTTCTCGGAGAGAAGGATGGAAGTAGTCGAGCTTAAAAAAGAGGTGCATGTTCTAGCTCCAAAATTGGATAAAGATGTGGTTAAGAAAGTAGAGCACTATGCGGCTAAGTTTGATGAGCTTAGGAGAGAGATAGAGAAAACCATGGTGGGGCAGAAGGAAGCCGTCAATAGTCTATTGGAAGCGCTGATGGCTAATGGTCATGTTCTAGTGGAGGGCGTTCCAGGCATCGGTAAAACCTTATTGGTGAAAACCTTAACACAAGTGACGGGCTGCGTGTTTTCGCGCATTCAGTTCACTCCTGACCTGCTCCCAACCGATATTGTAGGAATCACCACCTATGAAGAAGGTAGAGGATTTTTCACGATTAAAGGCCCTATTTTTGCGAATTTTGTGCTCGCAGACGAGATCAACCGGGCTCCTCCCAAGGTACAGTCTGCTTTATTGGAAAGCATGCAGGAACGCCAAGCCACAATCGGTAAAGAAACCTTTTTCTTGCCAAATCCCTTTTTTGTCATGGCCACTCAAAACCCTGTTGAGACGTTAGGCACCTACAAATTGCCGGAAGCCGAGGTGGATCGTTTCATTTTCAAGATTGTGATGGGTTACCCTGACATAGTTGAAGAACAGGCCATTCTTAAGAACAACATTACCTTAAAGCGATTTGAAGATTTCAATGTGAAGGCCATTCTTTCTACTCGAGAAATCATTGATCTCCAAGAGTTTGTGAAAAAGATTTACCTAGATGAGAAAGTCGAAAAATACATTGTTCGTTTAGTGGATGCAACACGTCATTGGGATCAATATGACATCAAGTTAGGGAAATACATCCAATATGGGGGCTCTCCAAGAACCAGCATCGCACTTTTTATTGCAGCAAAGGCTCACGCTTTGTTGAATGGCCGTAGCTATGCAACCCCTCAAGACGTAAAGGACGTGGCTTTAAAAGTCATGCGACACCGTATTTTATTGAATTTCGAAGGTGAAGCAGAGGAAGTGAACCCGGACGAAGTGGTAAAAGAAGTGTTGAGTAAGGTTCCGATTCTGTGAGTTGAAAACCTTTATATACCCTGATTCTCAAGGAAAGATCATGCCCATTAAAGAGTTGCGATTGGACTTACTCCCCAAATTTAAGAATGTGGATGTGCGGGCCCGGTTGGATATCATCAATAAGTTTCTAGAGGGGGATTGGACAACGATGTTAAAGGGTCCAGGCACAGAATTTGCAGGGTTTCGACCATACAATGTGTTTGTGGATGACGCTTCCTTAATCGATTGGAAGGCTACATTAAGAGCGGGCGAAGTCTTGATTCGTGAGTTCGAAGCGACACGAAGTTTTCAGGTGTTTATTCTGTTGGATGTGAGCGATTCCATGTTGTTTTCCTCGACAGAAAAGTTAAAGTGTGAATATGCAGCAGAGTTAGCATTTTCATTGTGTTTTGCCATTCCAAGGAGTGGGGAAACCATTGGGTTGGGAATGTTTACAAACAAGCTGGTTTCAACAATACTGCCAGCAGCAGGTAAGCAAAATTTTTATCGCATTTTGGGTACCTTGACAGACCCAAAAAAATATGGGGGTCCGAAGGATTTTAAGCGAGCTTTGCGGTTGACAGATGCTTTGTTGAAAAACAAGTCTGTGGTGATTATCATTTCTGATTTTTTAGGCCTAGAACCAGGTTGGGGTAAATACATTCAAGTGTTGACGCAGAAATACGACTTAGTGGGAGTCATGATCCGTGACCCTCGGGATTGTGTTTTGCCGGAAAGCGCCGGCCAGTTTTTGGTGCAGGATCCTTTTTCAGAGGAAGAGTTGTTGATCGACACGCACCAGTATGCAAAGGCTTATAAAAAATTAGGAGAGGATCATGAGCGAAAAGTACAGAATGTTTTCGAAAAATCAAAAGCAAGCTTTTTGAGCTTAAGGACAGACAAGCCTTTTTATGATCCATTATTGAAATTTTTCAAGAAACGTAAGAAGATGACGGTATAAGATGAGATTAGATTTTGTAAATCCGGAATATTTGTGGTTCTTATTAAGTGTTCCTTTGCTGATCATCACGCATTTTTATTTTTTGCATCATGCACATGCCAAGGCGTTTCGGTTTGCTAATTTTGATACATTAAAAAGAGTAACAGGCAAGGATTTAATTACAAAGAATATTTTAGTATTGGTGCTTCGCTGCCTGATCTTGGTGTTAATCATTTTGGCAGCTTCAGGAGTAGAATTGTGGTTCATTGGGGAGAGCAATCAAAACGATTACGTGGTCGCAGTCGATACCAGTTTGTCGATGACAACGACTGATCTTCCCCCAACTAGGTTAGAGGCGTCGAAAGAATTTGCTGTAGAGTTCATGAATCATATTGGAGGTGAATCACAAGTTGGTTTAGTGAGTTTTTCAGGGATTACTTTTGTCCGGGAGGCTTTAACAACCGATAAAGCTAAGATCATTCGCTCCACGCGTAATTTAGAGATGAACGACGTGGGAGGTACCGACCTTTCCGGTGCGATCATTACTGGTACGAACATGTTAATGAGCTCAAAAAAAGGAAGAGTCATCTTGTTGCTATCAGATGGAAGCCATACTTCAGGCTCAGAAGATCCCATTCGGGAGGGGTTGGAATACGCAAAGAGCAACCATGTCCAGGTGCACACCTTAGCGGTAGGTACAGAAAGAGGTTTGGTGCCTTACCTTCCTGGGGGGTATAACATAACCGCGATTTTCAATAGGGAGATCTTAAAGGAAATCAGTTCAGCAACCTCAGGCCTTTTCTTTGACGTGGCCGATCGAAAGGCATGGGAAGAAGCAGGGAATGTTTTGTTCAGCCGGGCAAATCAAGGATTATTGCATCGGAATTTGAATTACCTTTTTATACTGATCGCACTTACATTGTTATTTATAGAATGGGGATTGGTGAATACCCGGTTTAGGAGGATTCCATGAAGTTAGTCTGGATAGTCTTTTCAGCGTGGTTCTTGGCTCAAGGGTATAAATGTCTAAAAGAAAGGAACTGGAGGGCTTTGGTGAGCAATGGGGGAATGCCTTCGGCACATGCTGCAGTGGTTTCAGCCCTTTCTACAGGAATATATATTGAAAGTGGCTTCTCGTTATTGTTTCTAGTTTGTGTGGTGTTTTCATTGATTGTACTAAACGATGCCTTAACGGTGCGTTGGCAAACCGGCGTGCAAGCAAGCTTGTTAAATCAGCTGCTAAGTGAGAAAAAACGGGCGAATGCACACCTATCTAAATCATTGGGTCACCGCCCTTCTGAGGTGTTGGCAGGGATTGTCTTAGGCGTTCTTTGGGTGATTTTAATTCATCACTTCTAAAACAGAAAGTTTTTAAAGAATATGAAACTATAAGATAGAGGTAGGATGCGGATGTGACGATATGATGAAGCTTAGACGGCTCAGTTTATTCTTAATCATGATTTTAGCCTTACAAGCAGTTTGGACATTGGGAGAAACAAGTAATGAAACCTTTAACGCAGAATCCAATACAACTAAGGCGCAGACCTATTCTAAATATGTTAAAACAGAAAAGAAAGAGATCGTAGGGACTAAAAAGTTCATCTCTAAGCAAAATATGCGTAAAAAGCTTTTGGAGCAACAAACTAATTTCCCGTATGATATAAACGAGGCCATTGCTTGGGTGCGTACCAATAAAATATCCATCGTAGATCCCATATCTAAAAAGTCTTTACTAGTGAATATTCTTTCAGATGAGCAGATAAAGGCATACTTGCTGATACCCTTAGGAAGAAAATTATCTGGAGTGGATGACGCAGGTTTAGAGAAGTCTCAATCCACCGTTACCTTAATTAGTGACAAGGCTGCTAAGCAGTACTACTCAATAAGTAGTCATCGTAAGGATATAGATAAAAACCGGCTAAGCCCTGGTCAATCCGGTAAGAAGGAGTTACCTTATTACTTACTTCGAGTGGAGAGTAGCACTGAACCCCCTCAGAACGGAAATATAAATGAGGAGTATGCTTGGGTTCGAGGCAATTTGCAAACCGTTTACGATCCGTTCAAAAAGCAAACCCTTTCCGTTACGAGGGCTTCTCAGGAGTATCTAAAATACTTGTTGAAAGCACCTCAAGTGCGAAAGAACATAGGCTTGCCCCCTATAGAGGGCGAGTTTAAGAAGTCCACAAGCTTCTCCTAGTGTAGAAGGAAGCAACATGAAAAAAGAATATGGGATCATTTTTTTGGCTCTTCTAGTGAGTGTTGCGGCAATTGAAAACCCGTATGTTACTTATCAGAAAGGAGGATTGGAAAGGATTCGATCGCAAGAAGGCCTTAACCTCATTGATTTAGAGCCCTATGTAATCCCAGGTGGTACTAGTCAATACATGACCCCAGGCCGATTCAAGAAAGCCCAGATGCGGTGGTATGCTGAACGCTTTCCGTATGACTTAAACGCAGCCGTAGTCTGGGTGCGCACGCATTACATTTCCTTGGCAGACCCGATAACCAAACGATCTTTGTTAGTGAGCTTGATGTCCGATGAACAAATCAAAGCCTATCTTTTACAGCCCCGGGGAATGATTGAGGCAGGAATTCTCGAAGTAGGCCTTCCTTCCAGAACCTTTCCAATTCATATTGTCACCGGGCATAATGGAAGGCTTAGGTATGAGTTCGATGGTTATGTGCCTACTCCTCAGGAGGATTTGCTTAGTTTGGAAGTGAGTCAGAACATCAATGCTTCCATCTACCGTACTCCGCCTCCACAAAATGAGAATGAAGCTGAAGAAATAGCTTGGGTACGCTTGCATTTCGACAAAGTCTTCAACCCCTCAACCGGAAGGGTATTGAATGTAGATACGGCACCCATTTCTCAAGTAGCTGCCTTGCTCAAGATAAGCGAAGTGCGGCAAACCTTAGGCTTGCCTTATGTGTCAGGGCAAGTGCCTTCTCAAATCCAAAGGCCGATGGGCGGCACCACAAATATCCGTTCAGGAAAGTAAACAGCCACCGAGCCCGAACAGGGCTCGTTCTGAACTTATTTTTGTTGTTTTTTGGTTTATACCCCAACAGAAGCATAGGATTTAAAAACCT
The DNA here is from genome assembly GCA_035289665.1 of Candidatus Nanoarchaeia archaeon. Classification (GTDB taxonomy): domain Archaea; phylum Nanobdellota; class Nanobdellia; order Woesearchaeales; family SM23-78; genus JBBSWA01. The sequence continues at coordinate 797 of DATDWO010000079.1, read as the reverse complement.
CTCTTAGCTTTTCTACTTGATTTGCCTCCGTAGTTTAGTAGCTATAACGGCTGCCTTGTATTACATCAGGCAAGCAGCAGGTCGAGGGTGCGAATCCCTCCGGAGGCTTTTTTAACTTATAAGTAGTAAATATAGAAAGATTTAAATACTGATTTACTTCTCCTAAAGTATGCCACATAGCTTAGAAAGTATAGAAAAAAAAATAGCAGGGTACTTCTCAGGTGCTAAAACCAAGAGATTATATGACGAAGAAATATGTTATGAAATGTCCAAGCCTGGGCACCAACCACGAAGAAAATTAATTGAAGCGTTAGAATCAAGCAAAAGAGTAGCGCAATGGGGCACCTCTTATATCTCAAATATAGGCGATTTGTTATCAACAGCAGCGTTGCTTGGTTATGCTGCAACAGAGGATGTAAGATTTTTGGCAGGCTCGCTAACTGGATTTGTATGCTTTGAGTTTTTCCGTTATGGAGCAAGAAAAAGAGTGGATAGTGCAAAAAGCAGCTTTGAGGCGTGGCGAAAAATAGATGAAAAGACAAATGGATTAGAAGGAACTTTAGCAAGTGTCCAAGACCAAGTTGGCGATACTCTTTTAAAATTGCTGCCACCTAACGATCAAACAATAAACTAAATAAAAAGCTCAACAGATTCTTTCCCCCTGTTTCTTCGGCTTGAAGCCAGGAGTCCTCCGAAATCTTTCCGGTTTTAAGGCGATACTTATTTAAACTCAACTTCTTTCATAGACGACATGAGCGAAGCCACTTTGCAAAAAATATCTGGTGATTTGGATTTCT
>DATDWO010000078.1:0-7467 GCA_035289665.1 Candidatus Nanoarchaeia archaeon | reverse complement strand
ACCTCCAAATCATAGCCAATGCCGTTAAAATACCAGTATATGCTCAGCACATGGATCCTGAATCTTTTGGCAAATTCACAGGTTTCTTGACCGCAGAGGCTCTAAGGGCAGATGGAGCTAAAGGAACTTTGCTCAATCATTCAGAACATCGTTTAAGCAAGTCGGTGTTGAAAGCGTGTGTAAAGAAGGCGAAAAGCTTGGGTTTGAAAGTGGTGCTCTGCGCTCGCACACCCAAAGAAGGCCAGATGCTAACAAGATTAAAGCCGGATTTCATTGCGATAGAACCAGCAGCTCTGATTGGGGGTAAAATCTCTGTAAGTGAAGCAGAGCCTTGGTTGATCCAGGATATTGTTAAACGCATTGGAAAGAAAGAGCGTATCTTAGTCGGTGCCGGGGTTCATACAGGAGAAGATGTGCATATCGCTTCAAAGTTAGGCGCAGCAGGTGTTTTGTTGGCTTCAGGCGTCACAACCGCAAAAAATCCAGAAAGCGTGCTTAAAAATCTAGTTTCTAGGAAATAATTAAGTAGATCTTATGAAGGTTCTCGTACAGAGCTCCACTGGAAGCACATAGGGAAGCTCCTGTAGATGAGGTGCCACTATCTGGCCCATCATAGCAAGCGACCACATTGAAGATATGGGTGCCTTTTTGGTTAGCTCCATTCGGAACAAGGTAGAGGTTGAACACTTTTTTTTCTCCATTTTGAAGAGGGACAGGGTTACCCCATTCATGGTTTTTTATCCAACTATTTCCATTGGCAGAAGCAGGTTCTCCAGTCGCGTACGTAATCGCCAGGGCAAAATTGTGGGTGCTGCCTTTTTCATTAGTAACCCCAATGCCAAAAGTAGCATGACCATTGCGTTCAATCGTCTTGGAACTGATGGGGATGGCAACCAAGCTGCCGTCATCCAGGGCATTTTCAATCTGCCGTTGAGAGGCTTGATCTAAATAGTAAACTTGTTCTTGTCCTTTGGCAAAGGCTTTGTAAAAGATCGCAATGCCTCCTCCAAAGATAACAATACTGAGGATTAAGACCACAAGCATGTTGATACTGAGTTCAATGCCTTTTTTCTGCATGAAAAAAATTCAGAATGGGAGCTATATAAAACTTGCTATACTTGGTATTCGTATTCTCGTACAATGAGAATCATCAAAATAATCAAGAGTATGGCGCCAGAGAGCAAAATGGCCAATCCTTGGCTTAGGCTTTCTGTGTAGGAGATCATTCGATAGAAACCATAGGCAATGATACCGACACCGAGCCACAAAAATTTATCTAGAACCAGCTTCATGATGTCGAATTCTTCTTGCCGGGTGAGTCTTTTCTTGTTTTTCATCTTAAATGCTTCCTTTGGTGCTTAGGAAATAGGAGACTGGTGGGAGGATGCTTCCAAATTTAACCGTGCAAATGGAGTTGTCTACAAGGCTGGGGCTTCCTTTGATCAATAGTTTAATAGTAGCGATTTGTCCAGAAGCTAACTCATTGGGAAGGGGTTGGGAGACAAAGTCAGCTGGTGCAGGACATCCAGGTTCTCCACCCGTTACTTCCAATCTGGTTCCGGCAGGAATGGTGGAAGGGAGGGTGTTCAGAATCCCTACGGAAAGGCGAATTTGACTGCCTGCTTTAAGTAAGATGCTATCAGGGATGGCAATGGCCCTTGTGGAAGTCGGTTGCACTTCAGGGCTCGGGAAGAGTCCTTCTAGGCTCTGTTCGCCTTTACCGAGTAACTTAGTGATAAAGCTCAATCCGAAAGCAAGTAAGACAATAGCAAGGATAAGGACTACAATGGCATTTACGCTAAGACTAAGTGAGGCTTTTTTTCCTCGAAGATACATTTAATACACCTCTTTTTGGAACAAAAAGACGGTACCAGAAATATAATAGTGTTTCTGAGAACCTCTTTTTTAGATTCATTTCGGAAGTGCTCCTTTATAAAAGTTTCTAAATAAGGAAGGAAAACTGGTTTTAAAAATCGAGCCATCGTCGGCAGAAAGCTTTATAAAGGGGATGGGGTTTTGCTCTCTTAGTGTTATTCGAGGTTATAAAATGAGATACGATGTTCCTCAAAGTCAACTGGTAAAAAGCTTAAGCGTGAAGCTTAGGCAAGAGTTAAAGATGCCCTCTTGGGCTATGTTTGTAAAGACCGGGGTTCATAAAGAGCGTCCTCCTACGCAGACCGATTGGTGGTATATGCGTGCAGCTTCAATGCTACGAAAGATCGATCGCCTAGGCCCCGTAGGGGTTTCTAAGCTTTCTAGAAAGTATGGTGGCAAGAAGAATCGAGGGATGGAACCTGAAAAATTCAAAACCGCTTCTGGAAAGGTCATCCGGACCATTTTACAGCAATTGGAACAAGCTCAATTGGTGAAGAATCTTCAGCAAGGCATTCATAAAGGCCGAGTCCTTACCAAAAAAGGCCTTACCTATATAGAAGAAGCAGCAGGTAAGAAGGAGGCATAATGGCACGCGTAAAGCACATCGCTCGAAAATTACGATTGATTAAGCGAGGTTTTCAGACTCGCTGGGCTCCTTTTTGGACTGTGCCAAAGATTTACGGTAAAGGTCGCAGGGTTCATCCGGGCCGCCATACAGCCGTTAAGCGCAATTGGAGGCGCATGAAAACCAAGGTGTAAAATGGCTGAAAAACGATCCTACACCGTTCCTTTGCGAAGAGGTTTTATTAATACGCCTAAGTATTATCGCGCGAAAAAAGCCGTTTCAACGTTGCGAGCATTCATACAAAAGCACATGAAAGTCAAGGTGGTTCGAATCGGTCCAGAATTGAACAAGCAACTTTGGGCAAGAGGAATTCGCAATCCAGTGCATAAAGTGAAAGTTTCTGTGTTTAAAGAATCTTCTAAAGATAAAAAGGGAAAAGCCTTCGATTTAGCTAAGGTTGAATTGGAAGGGGTTGATTACAAGGAAGCCGTTAAGGCCGTAAAGGAAGAAAAGCAAGAAGGCTTAGCCGAGAAGATTGCTTCAAAGATTACTGGTAAAGAAACACCAAAAGAAGTAGAGAAAGCAAAAGAAGCCAATGCAACTAAGGAAGGGCCCAAGTCAGTTTCTAAAAAAGAAAGCAAGGAAGAAAGGCCTAAAAAATAAAACGATATAAATAAAACAAAACGATATAAATAAAAAAGAAGGTTTATTTTCTATCCATTCTATCCATGATGGATTTTCTATCCCTGATGGGATTTGTGTTGTTCATGCTGCGCTTTTTCTTTGTGCTGCTTGCTTTCCAATGCTCGTCGGAGACTAGTGTCTAGGGCAATGAAAAGGTTGCGCTCGACTGCTTCGCCTGTGTACAGTTGTCCATTGTCTAGGAGACGCGCATGAACTTCGTATTTTTCCGATTTGGCTGTATGATGAACGGTTTTGAGGGTGACGGTAAGGCTTTCAAATTGGGTGGAGCTGTCCGACATTTTTCGGGCATAGCTTCCGACTACTTTCTTGACAACAATGATTTCCCCAGATTCAAGTTCTTTAAAACCCACTAGGGTAATGTTACCGCCAAGCTGGGCGGAATCAGAAGAATCGTTGTTCGTTTCATTCATTGCGTCGATGTTCTCAGTCATAAAACCTTTGAAGTCATAAGGGGTATTTAAAATTTGCCATGCGATTTGGCCATTCGTCGATAATGCCCATATTTGTCTTCTGGAGAGTACTTAGGCGGTCTTGGGGAAACGCGCTTTCCTCCACAAGGGCAGCTTTCAGACAGGGCATAACTTTTACACGAGGGGCATTGAAGAATGGTAGGGTGGGTCATGTTAATCGTCTTTGCGTTTAAAGATGTAAGTACCTTCTTTAACCATTTTCTGTTCAAAAAGTTGGTTGGTTTGGAGCAAGATTTTTTCTGCTAGTTTGTAATCTGGAGCGACAATAAGGAATTTGTATTTTCCACCACCAGCGTACTTAATCGTGAGATTAGAATAGTTTTTAAGGGCCTCACCCAAGGTATTTTGGATGAGTTCCAGCCCATTTTCAGCATAGCTTTGAATGCTGGCTTCCCCACTGATTTGAACGGTTTTTGGTTTTACTTTTTCTAGGATGAGTTTATTGAGAGGTTCAACCAGGTCTTTAGGGAGGCCCAGTTGTTCTAAAGAGAGGTTTTTCTCGACGACATCCGAGAAGGCTTCAAACAGGTAAGCGTAATCTTTTAGTAGAGCAGGAGCGACCTCTTTGTAAAGAGCTTCCGCAGGTTTTTTGAGTTGTTGCGCTAGGCTTTCAATGATTTTCTCCGCTTTTTGTTCTTGTTTGGTTTGTTCGTTTTTTTGTCGCTTTTGGACTTCTGTAACTCGCCGAAGCGAGAGATCGATGTGACCTTTTTGTTGATCAATGTGGAGTACCTTACAAATGACTTTTTTTCCTTCGGTAACGAAGTCTCGTATGTTTCGAATGCGGCCCGGGCTGACTTCAGAAATATGGATCATGCCCGATTTATCGTATTCATCCAATTTGGCAAAAACAGAGTGGTATTGAATATTGGTAATGGTACAAACGACAGGTTCGTCTTCTTCAGGATAGCCGGATCGTCGATAGAACATATTTATTCAAGCACCTCAAGAATGCGAGCTTTAACTTGAGTTTTTCCGCCAGTGGGTTCAGCGAGGACTTTGCCGCAGACCAAACAGTTGATGAGGCTGGCCGATTTTCCAAAAGTAATCTGTTCATTCTTGCATTTGGGGCATCGAAGTTTGATGAATTTGGATTCAGGTTCTTGTTTCATGTTGGGCCTCTAGATCATTTCAACTTTTTTTGCGCGGATTCCCCAGCGTTGGGCATGTGTTTTTTTACACGTATTGCACGTGTATCGAAAGTCGGTGCATTTGCTGAGTTTTTTTCCGCTCATCTTAGGGCGAGTGGGTTTACTGTATTTTCCGTAGTTCCCATAGCCTCGTCGTTGTCCGCGTAAGCGAATGCGAGCGGTGGAACCTCTGCTTAGGGGGTGAGAAGCACTTCGACCTCGGTTTTTATTGATGTAAACCTTGTGCTCTGTGTGCTTATTGCAGTGAGGGCAATGCCTCTTGAGCAGTTTGGGTTTCTTCATATCGTCGAGAAAAACCGAATGGGTTTATAAAGCTTTCTGGTATATAGTTGAGGACATAAATAAAGCATTTAATTTGGCCTCAACTAAATTGAAAAAGACAAACACTTTTATGTGTTTCTTTTGTCTTTTTCTAATAAATCGTTTCACTGGATTTCTTCTGCTCGACCTTTTTGGATGAGGACTTGGGCAATTTCAGCGGGAAGCTCGGCCGTTTGGTCAGGCTCGTAGGGTCCGTAAATTTCGAGTTCTGTGCCTAAGAATTTGGGCACAGAGGCCTTAAAGCGAAGGGCAAGGTGTGTTTTTGCGATCCCGAGTGCAGGGCTTTCTTGAAGGGGCATCGTGGTTTCAGGAGCATTTTCTACGATTTCCGATGGGGAGGCTTCAATAAAGGGGTTTCGGACAACCACATGGCTTTCAGGCAGGTTGAGATGGAGGAGCTGGGTTAAGGTAGCGTCTTTGTACTGGGTTAAAAGCTTGTTGAGCTCATAAAAGAGCTGTTTTTCCGTATCAAGAAGAGCCCCCATGTCCGTAAGGTTGGATTGGGTTCTGGAATGGATAAGAGCCATGTGAAGGACTTTCCTCTCTCTCCGTTCGTAGAATTCGCGTAAGATTTTTTTGATGTTTTGAAATTGGATGCGAATCTTTTCTTTTTCAGAGCTGGCGAACAGCTCGGCTTGGGCACTGGTATCTTGTAGGATGGCTTGTTTTTCTTGCAAATAAGCCAGGACGTCCTTATAAAATTCAGGGTCTAATTTTTGGAGTTCATCTTGGCTTTTTTCTCGTCGGAGGAGGTCAAAGAGCGTCTCATAGGTGATTTTGATTTCGCTCATGCTAAGCTAAAAAGCCTTGGCTTTATAAAATCTTTGTCAAGGGGGTTGATTTAAAAGAGGTCTTTAAAGAACTGGATGAAGCTTTGAAAGAAGCCTTTTTTATCTTGGGGAAGAGCTTCGGCACGGACAGCTTGAACCGCTCCGGTGAGGTTGGTAGAGTTAGAGGTTGGGTTGGTTAAAGCAAATGAGCCATTCAGCGAAGTGTTTGCTGAAGAGTTGGGTAGGGCAAGAATTGGAGAGGCATTAGAGGGAGTTAAATTGGACAGGTTAACAGCCAGTTTTTTCACTTTTACGTTGTAGATATCAGTTTGGGTGAGGTTTTTGCTTTTTGAATAAATCTGAGTGATGAGTTGAAACTGATCTCCGATATAATCATGAGGGACTCGTAATCGGTAGACGTAAGCCTCTAGGGTTTTTTCATTTTTAGTCAAGTCAAAGGCTCTATAGGGAGTTCCTGCAATGAGTTGAATGTCTGGGGATCGTTCGTCGTGGAGTTCAAGGGATAGGTCTTGGCTAATGTCTTTAGTGATGCTCACAGAAACGGTGAATTCTTCTCCTTGAGAAACTTCAGCAGGCATATTACGTTTTACAGTTACCAAATGGGTTGGAGGGTTTAACGTGATGTATTTTGAAGTTTGAAGAGTGTAAAGGTTGTTTTGTTGGTCTTTATAGGTAAGGTTGAGTAAAACAGGGTGTGTTTGGGTTTTGTTGTGTTCTTTAAGGGTGGATTGGTCTTGATCAATCAAGGTCTTGTTTTCTCCAGAGGGTATGGAGGGCATTAGGAGGGTAAGATTTTGGATAAAGGCAGTGCTGGTCAATGTTCCTTGGACTGATTTGTAGAGGACTAAGTCTTTATTGAGTAAGGCGAAGTAAATATGAATGGAAGAGCCTGCATTGGTGGTTTCAGGTGTTAAAGAAAATCGGTACTCTAAAGGCTTGGAGTTCCCGGCTACGGTGAAGTTGTAGCTATAGTTGTGAGTATGTGCTGAAGCAATGCCATTTTGCCAAGAAGTAAGCTGAAGTTGAGCCGTCAGAGGATAACTCCCGGGTTGAGAGGTTCGAATAGGAAGGGTAATAGTTTGTTTGGATTGATAAGGTACACTTCCAGACCATCTAAGGAAAGGAGGGTCCCAGCTATAGCCTATGGGAGTCTGAACAAGTTCCAGTGCAGGGGGTAAAGAAACCTCGATCTTGTTCACATCCAATTTTTCAGAGGCTTGATTGTCTAGGGTAAAGGCAAGGTTGAAAATGGAATGGGTGAAGGGTTGTAAAGGAGGAAGGAAAGAAAAAGAGTAGGGGGTTCGGTTCATTTGCAGGGTGAGGGATCCCGCGCTTTTATTTTGGTAGATTTTTTCAAAGGTGTAAGCAATGTATGCTGTGTTCGTGTGAGTGACATAGTTTGTGGGTTCAATCATGTAGGTGATGCGTTTTTCTTCTCCAGGACCGAGAGTTGCTCGAAGGATGGCACTGTTGTTTTCTAAGTTAGCCGTGGAGCTGGTCACTCGGATAAAAGGGGGGTAAGCATCCTGGTAAACAAAGTTTTGTGCAGGGTAGTTTCCTACATTGCGCATGACTGCTTGAATGGTAAT
>DATDWO010000077.1:0-17415 GCA_035289665.1 Candidatus Nanoarchaeia archaeon | reverse complement strand
GATCAAAAGGAGTACTCTGGGCACACAACGACAACCCAAAACTTCAGGCCGCCGTCAACCGAGGAATTGAGATATGACATTCAAAGGAAAAAACGTCCGAGTCATCCTGTCTAAGTAACCCCCAATCTTTATCTTCTAGTTTCATTGTATTTTCTTGAAGATGATCTTGTTCTGTTTTTTCTTGAAAGTAATATCAAATTCGTCAAATATTTTTTGAATTCCTAAAACAATTTCACCGCTTTGTTCACCTATTGTAATAAGGACGGGAACGCTTTGAAGTTGTATGGATTGTCGCCTTGCTTTGCCTAAAAAAGTGATGTCCACTTTGCTAGGGATGACCTCACTCGATTCGCGATAAGCGTATAATTTATCTCTTTGCCCAGTCATGTCAAGACCGATAGAACTAGCGATACTTTCAGGGATCACTGTGGTATCTGCTCCCGTATCTAATAAGGCGAAGGCATCTATACTTCCAGTTCCTTTTAGAACTATTGGGATGCGCGGTCTGGAAACATATTGACCATTTTCTAATCGGTATTTGTTAAACTTGTAAGTAAGAGTCATTGCATTATGAGTGGAAGATAGAAAGCTGATTGTTAACTTTTGTAATGGAAGGTTTTTTGTCAGGGCATTTTCGTTTAGCTTCTTGGATTACTTTAGCAGCGTCTTTATCATTAGCCACAATTTTTTTATCTATAATAGCGACCCATTGACCTGCGTACTGACTGAGGTCTTGTTTCAAGTACCACTCATAATCGGCATATGTCATAAAGGTTAAATAATAGAAAGGTATATATAAATTTTATCGTTTGAAGGTTTGGCTGGTAGTTATACCCGAGCGGTAAAGGTTCAGGGGGATTCTCTTCTTTCTCAAGCTAAAAGTATGATGAAAAACCACAAGGCTTATAAAGAGACCTGGGTAACCTTGAATCTATGCCGTGTCTTTGCCTCCTTCATACTCTGTTCTAACGCTCAAAAACGACCGTTAGATAGAGATATGTCTTGGCAAGAATACGCCGCCCTTACACTCATGCCCTGGTAGTGTAGCGGCCTAGCATGAAGCCCTGTCGTGCTATGCACAGGAACTCTGTTCCTGGACGCGAAGAACAACGTTCTTCTGCGATGCAGAAAGGCTTCGACCCGGGTTCGAATTCCTTTGCCACACCCTTCCATTTCGAGGTGGAGCTAAGACTGAAAGTCCCGGCCAGGGCGCCTACTCACGGGCCGGTAGCTCAGCCTGGATTCCAAGCAGGAAGGGAAGTAGAGCACTCGACTTTTAATCGAGTGGTCGCGGGTTCGAATCCCGTCCGGCTCATTCACCTCGAGGAAAAAATGACCAAAAAAGACCAACTCACTCACACCCTTGTGCCCGAACATGTCAAGCTTTCAGACAAAGAAAGACAAGAGCTCCTAGACAAATACCATGTCACTCTTCGTGAACTTCCTAAAATCAAAAAAGACGACCCCGCCATTCGACACTTAGAACTAAAAGAAGGAGACCTTGTTCAAATTCAACGCGTAAGCCCCACGGCAGGCAGCAGCGTGTTTTATCGAGGTGTCATCGATGAATAAAACAGGGAGAATTCTCGTCCAAAAATACTTCCAAGAGAATAGCATTATTCGAGCGAACCTTGCTTCTTTTGATTACTTCATTGAAACCGAACTTCAACACATCATCGAAGAAAACCGCGAAATCGAACCGACGATCATCCCCAGCAATGTCGATGAATTCAAGATCCGATTGGACAAAATTTGGCTGACCAAACCTGAAATTACGGAAGCCGATGGCAGCAAACGACTGATTTACCCTGCTGAAGCCCGGCTCCGAAAACTGAGCTACTCAGCGCCCGTCTTCATCGAAGTCAGCAGCCACATCAACGGCGTCCAACGAGAAAGTTTCAAAACTCAGATTGGAAACTTACCCATCATGCTTCGCAGCAAATACTGCCACCTAAATACTCTCAAGCGCGAAGAGCTGATACAAAAGGGCGAAGACCCTGACGATCCCGGCGGATACTTCATCATCAACGGAACTGAAAAAGCATTGGTTACAGTAGAAGACCTGGCCAGCAACAAATTCCTCGTTGAAGAAGCCTCCTTGGGTGTGAGTGCCTATGTCGGTAAACTGTTCAGTGAAAAGGGCAGCTACAAGATCCCTCATCAACTGGAGAAACTCAAAGATGGCCTGTTCTACCTTAGCTTCACACGAGTCAAGCGCATCCCCCTCATCAGCATCATCAAAGCACTTGGATTGACCAAAGATGAAGAAATTGTGAATGCCATCGACCTCCAAGAAAACAGTGAAGTCATTGTCAACCTCTATGAATTTGTGGACATCAAAAACAATGAAGACGCCATGGACTATGTTGCGAAGCGCGTGGGTATTACGCAATCCCGAGACATCCGGCTGGAACGCATGACCGAAATCCTTGACAAGTACCTACTCCCCCACATTGGCGTCACAAAACAAGACCGAATGACCAAGGCCTATAACTTATGCAAGATGCTGAAAAAATACATCTTAGTCACGAGTGGCTTCTTACCTGAAGACGACAAAGACCACTACATGAACAAGCGACTCAAACTCTCCGGCGATTTACTCGCAGACCTGTTCCGAGTCAACCTCAAAGTCTTGATTGGAGACCTATTATATAACTTCCAACGCATTGTCAAGCGTGGAAAATTCCCGACGATCAAAGTCATCATCCGAGAAAAGTTGCTGACTCAGCGCATTTACAGTTCCATGGCGACGGGCTCTTGGGTGGGTGGAAGAAAAGGCATCAGCCAACGCATTGAACGACTGAACTTCCTGCAAACCGTCAGTCATTTACAACGAGTCATTAGCCCCTTATCCACGAGCCAAGAAAACTTCGAAGCTCGAGCCTTACACAGCACCCACCTTGGAAGACTCTGCCCCAGCGAAACCCCTGAAGGAACCCCCATCGGCCTCAGAAAGAATATGGCCTTGCTCGGAAGCAGCAGTGGACCTGTCAGCGAAAGCGAGATCCTCCAATACCTCAAAAAAAATGGACTAGAAACTAAGATGTGAAACCATGGCAGACGTATTCCTAGACAACCACTTCGTCGGCATCACGAAAGACCCTGTCAAATTAGCCGAAAGCATCGTCAAAGGCCGGCAAAGCCAAAAAATTCCGCACACCATCAATGTGCGACATGACATCAAAACCAATAGCATTTATGTTGAAACCAGTAAAGGACGCTCCATCCGACCCCTCCTCATTGTGAAAGACGGCAAACCTCTCATCGGTGAAAAACACCTCAAAGATCTTGAGAAAGGCCAAATGAATTGGCAAGACCTTCTCCAACAAGGACTTGTAGAATACTTAGACGCCAGCGAAGAAGAAAATGCCCTGGTTGCACTCCAAGAACAAGATCTGACTTCGGAACACACCCACCTGGAAGTGGCTCCCTTTGACATTGTAGGCATCACAACGGGCCTGGTACCCTTCGGCAACTACAACCACGGCGTACGACTCAACCAAGGTGCCAAAAACCAAAAGCACGCCATTGGGTTTTATGCTGCCAATTTCTACTGCCGCATGGACATGGATGTTAATTTACTCCACTACCCGCAAAAACCCATGGTAGCTGCTGTCCTGAATGACATCCTGGACATCGACAAGCACCCTATCGGCCAAAACGTGATTGTAGCCATTTTGAGCAACCAAGGCTACAACATGGAAGACGCCATCGTCATCAACCAAGGAAGCATCCAACGAGGATTAGCCCGAAGCACATACTTCAGACCTGTCATCACCGAAGAACTTCGATACTCCGGCGGACTGATCGATGAAATCTGCGTACCGGACAAAGACGTCAAAGGCTACAAGTCTGAACACGACTATCGATTCTTAGAACCGGACGGAATCATCTACGCCGAAGCCAAAGTGGCTGAAGGCGATGTCATCATCGGAAAAACCAGCCCGCCCCGATTCCTATCCGCCCTTGATGAGTACAATTTAAGCACCTCCTCCAGAAGAGAAAGCTCTATGAGCTTAAAACACGGCGAACAAGGCATTGTGGACTTTGTCTGCCTCACGGAAAATGAAGAAGGCAACAAACTCATCCAAGTGAGATTACGAGACCAACGCATCCCTGAAATTGGCGACAAGTTCACCTCCCGACACGGACAAAAAGGAGTCATCTCCCTTATTTTACCGGAAGCCGACGTACCCTTTACGGTTTCAGGCATACGACCCGACATCCTCTTCAACCCTCACGGAGTGCCCACCCGAATGACGGTAAGCCACCTCATTGAATCCCTCGGTGGAAAAGTAGGCGCCCTCGGTGGACGATACGTGGATGGGACCATCTTCGACAGTGAAAACGAGAAAGACCTAAGACAAGAACTCTTACAATATGGTTTCCGAGAAAATGGAACCGAGATGATGTACAATGGAGTAACTGGAGAACCGTTCCATGTCACCATTTACATCGGAAACATGTACTACCTAAAACTAAAACATATGGTACAAAACAAACTTCACAGCCGAGCCCGAGGACCCATCCAACTTTTAACAAGGCAGCCCACTGAAGGACGAGCCAAAGAAGGAGGCTTGAGATTGGGAGAAATGGAAAAAGACACCTTCATTGCCCACGGCGCAAGCTTGGTATTGAAAGAACGATTTGACAGCGACAAAACCATCGTACCAGTCTGCGAAAACTGCGGACTGATTGCAATTTACGACATGCGCAACAACCGAAGCTACTGCCCCATCTGCGGCGAAAACGTCGAAATCAACAACGTCGAAATCAGCTACGCGTTTAAGCTTATGTTGGACGAACTCAAATCCTTGATCGTCTATCCAAGACTACAACTCAAGGGGAAATACTAACATGGAAGAATACGTGCACAAATACGTCGGAAAGATTTCCTTTGGCTTAATGAGCCCTAAGTTCATCAAAGACATGGCCAGTGCCAAGATTGTCACACCGGAATTGTACGACAAAGAAGGCTACCCTGTCGACGGAGGCTTAATGGATGTCCGGCTCGGCGTAATCGACCCTGGACTCAAATGTAAGACCTGCAACTCCAAACTCAAAGAGTGCATCGGACACTTTGGCTACATTGAATTGGCAAGGCCGATCATTCACATTAAATTCGTCAAAGTGGTCTTAGATCTATTGCGAAGCAGCTGCCGACAATGCGGCCGCATCTTGCTTACGAAAAAAGAAATTGACAAACACGCTGAAACACTGGCGCGATATGAAAAAGAAAAAGACGCTGAAGAACGACGAGAAAAAATCCAAGAAATCATCACCAGCCTGCGCACCGTCAACAAATGTCCCTACTGCAGCACCAAACAACTCAAAATTAAAATCGAAAAACCCAGCACCTACCTTGAGGAAGACAAACGACTTTCCCCGATTGAAGTTCGAACCCGCCTTGAAAAAATAAACGATGATGACTGTCAAATTTTTGGCTTGAACCCTAAATTTGTACGCCCTGAATGGATGGTCTTGACCATATTGCCCATTCCTCCTGTCACCATGCGACCCTCCATCACCCTAGAAAGTGGTGAGCGCAGCGAAGACGACTTAACCCACAAACTGGGAGACATTGTACGCATCAATCAACGACTCTTCGAAAACATCAACGCCGGAGCTCCCGAGATCATCATCGAAGACCTATGGGACTTGTTGCAATACCACATCACTACGTTCTTCGACAACGAAGTTCCTCAACTACCCCCTGCAAGGCATAGAAGTGGACAACCCTTGAAAACACTCACGGCACGCATCAAAAGCAAAGAGGGGCGCATAAGACACAACCTGGCGGGAAAGCGAACCAATTTCAGCGCACGAGCTGTCATCAGCCCAGACCCTAAACTAGAGATCAATGAAGTGGGCGTACCCAAAATTATTGCCATGAAATTAACTGTGCCGGAACGCGTTACTGAATGGAACATGGAATACCTCAAATCATTTGTCAAACGAGGCGCTAAAGAATACCCTGGCTCCAACTACATCATTCGCCCGGACGGACGACGCAAAAAAGTTACGGACGAAACCAAAGAACAACTGCTTGAAGAAATCCAACCAGGCTTTGTAGTGGAAAGACACCTCATGGACGGAGACATTGCCTTATTCAACCGACAGCCCAGCCTGCACCGAATGAGCATGATGTGCCATCGCGTTAAGGTATTGCCCGGATTGACTTTAAGGTTGAACCCCACGGTTTGTGAACCCTACAACGCCGACTTCGACGGAGACGAAATGAACCTCCACATCCCCCAAACTGAGGAAGCACGAGCTGAAGCCGAGCTCTTAATGGAAGTCCAAACCCAGATCATCAGCCCCCGTTATGGCTTAAACATCATCGCTTGCTTGCAAGACGGCATTTCTGGAAACTATATGCTCACCAAATACTTAACCTTACCCCGCCATGAAGCCATCGACTTACTGGCTGCCGTGGGTGTGGATGATTTCACCCGACTTTCCAATAACGAACACTTTAGCGGCAAAGACCTCTTCGCCTGCATTTTGCCAGAAGACTTCAACTTCAGCGGCTTTAGCAAAACCTACAAGAAAGGTAGCACAGACCCTGAAGACCTTGTCAAAATCGAAAATGGCAAACTCGTCAGCGGCGTATTGGACAGCGCCAACCTCGGAGCTGGAAGCGGACTGCTCCTCAGAAACCTGCACCAAAAATACGGCCGAAATGTAACGGCTAAAATCTTAGGGATTATCACCAACTTAGGCGCTGAAGTTACGAGTCGATACGGCTTTACAGCGAAACTATCTGACATCGACCTGGGCCCCGAAGCGAAACAAGAAATTGAAAACCTTATCCTTGAAGCCGAGAAAGATGTAGAAGAACTCGTCAAAAAATACCGACAGGGAGCCTTGGACTTAATTCCTGGCCGAAGCTTAGAAGAGACTTTGGAATTGCGCATCCTAGAGCGACTGAACAAAGCACGAAACGACACGGGCCGAGTGGTACAGCAACGAAGCGACAAAAAAGCCTGCATGCGCATCATGGTTGAATCCGGCGCACGAGGTAACATCATCAACCTCGCTCAAATGGCAGCCTGCGTCGGACAACAAGCCCTTCGAGGAAGACGCATTGACAAAGGCTACGCTGAACGAACGCTGAGCTCCTTCAAACGCAACGACCTGTCGCCGGCTGCACGCGGATTTATCCGAAATGGATTTAAAAAAGGATTCCAGCCCCATGAAATGTTCTTCATGAGCATGACCGGTCGAGACAGCCTTATGGACACTGCCCTTCGAACCCCCAAATCAGGCTATTTATATCGACGACTCAGCAACGCCATGCAAGACTTAAAGGTAGAATACGACTTCACGGTACGAGATGCCAGCAAAAAAATCGTGCAATTCCACTACGGAGAAGACGGCATTGACGTGAGCAAAAGCGAAGCTGGAAAACTCAACATCAAACGAATCATCCATGACGCCATCGGAGAGAAAACATGAAAATCATAGACGAATACAAAAATAGGATGCCTCAAAAACTACTTGAGGAAGTAAAAAGTTGCCTGCCCGCGAACTGCACGGAAGCCAAAGCTAAAAAAGCCATGGAAGCCGTTTACCATGAATACTTAAAAACCCTCACTGAACCCGGCGAAAGTGTCGGCATGATCACGGCCGAGAGCATCGGAGAACCCGGAACCCAAATGACCCTCAACACATTCCACTTTGCCGGCGTATCTGAAATGAACGTCACCACCGGTTTACCTCGATTGATTGAAATCTTAGACGGACGAAAAACGATCAGCAGTGAAATGATGGAAGTCCACCTCGTCAAACCCTACTCAGAAGGGCAAGACATCAAAAAAATAGCTGAAGGCCTCAAAGAAACCCAATTCAAAGAACTCATCAAAGAAATCAGCATTGACATCGTCAACGCTGAAATGAACATTGAACTTCACACTAAAAAAATAGAAGACCTCAAACTCAAAGAGGAAAACATTGTCAATGGCTTCAAAAAAGCAGTCAAAGGCTTCAACTTCAAACTCAAAGACGGGAAACTCTCTATTACCGTAAATGGAGAACAAGACTTAAACCAATTGTACAAGCTCAAAGAAAAGATCAAAGACCTTTACATCCACGGCATCAAAGGTGTCCGACAAGTGTTGCCTGTCAAGCGAGGAGATGAATACCTGATTATTACCGCAGGGACGAACTTAAAAGAAGTCTTAAAATTACCCTTTGTTGACCCCAACAAAACCGTGAGCAACAACATCTTTGAAATGGAAAAAACCTTCGGCATAGAAGCGGCAAGACAGTGCATCATCAATGAGATTTTGAAAGTCATCGACACCCAAGGCATTGATATTGACATAAGGCATATTTTACTGGTTGCCGACACCATGACCCAAAGTGGCGAAGTGCTGGGCATTACGCGATACGGCGTAGTTAAGGAAAAACCCTCTGTACTGGCTAGAGCCAGCTTCGAGACACCCATAAAGCATATAATCAACGCCACACTCATCGGAGAAACAGACGAACTCAATTCCGTTATTGAGAACGTTATGCTCAACCAACCTGTACCTGTAGGAACTGGACTCCCAGGATTGGTTACTAAAATAGGCAAAGGAGAACAAAAATGACTGACTTCAACCAACTTATCAACAGCGGAAAAGCCATTATTGGCACTGAACGAACCTTAAAAGAACTTAAGCTAGGCAAATTGGCCAAGGTCTATGTTACCAACAACTGCCCGCCTGACCTCAAAGAAAATGTTCAACGACAAGCCATGCTTGCTAAAACCGAAATTGAACAACTGGAAATTCCCAACCAGGAATTAGGAACTCTCTGCAAAAAGCCTTTCTCTATCAGCCTCCTTGGGCAGCTACGATAACGATGGCCATCAAATATGACACGCAACTCATCCAAACCATGGCCTTGTTTGAACGCCTGACTGGAGCTGAAACGCGAGACTGCTTCCAATACCCCGACCGACTGGTCTTTGTGGTCAACCCCGGCCAAATGGGCAAGGCCCTCGGCAAGCACAAGATGCACCCTCGAAAACTCGAGCAAATGTTTAAAAAGAAAGTCCAAATCGTAGAATATGCTGACACCCTAAAAGGGTTTATCCGCAACCTGATCCAACCCTTAACCGTGGATGACATTGAAGAAGGCAAAGAAGAAGTCGTACTTAAGGTGAAAGACACCAAAACCAAAGGGTATTTAATCGGGATACGAGCACAAAACTTAAAAAGGCTGCAGGAAACCGTACAACAGTACTATCCCATCAACAAGATCAAAGTTGTGTAAAACATGAGCAAAAAACCAAACGGACTCAACACTGGAAAACGCCTTCGACAACGAAGGAAACGCGGTAAATGGATGTATAAATGGTTTGTTAAAAAAACCAATAATCTGAAAGCCCGATCGGATCCCTTAGAAGGAGCTTCACAAGCCAAAGGCATTGTATTAGAGAAAGTACAACGAGAAGCCAAACAACCTAACTCAGCTATGAGAAAGTGTGTTCGGGTTCAACTGGTGAAGAATGGAAAACAAGTCACTGCTTTCTTACCCGGCGATGGAGCCACTAAACTGGTGGATGAACACGATGAAGTTTTGATTGAATGCATTGGCGGAAAGATGGGACGAAGCAAAGGAGACATTCCCGGCGTACGCTGGCAAGTCATTAAGGTGAACGATCAATCCTTGAATGCACTACTTCATGGGAAGTTAGAGAAAGCGAGGAAGTAAAAACTACCTATTTATGAATTCAAATAAAACTTTGACTGTAGTTTTTCTATTTTTATTTATCCTTACTTTCTCTTCTAACCTTACATCGGCTCTTACTATTTCTGAGTGCAATAACCGCGCAAGCATATTATCTCTTACCGCCGACTACATTCTTGCTGATAGAAATATGACTGTTAAATTATGGGCTCATGCCTCGCTAGATCCTGAACAGAGTAAAAATATGAATAATATATGTTTTAAAATTTCCCCTGAAATACATAGAAATTGGATATTAGTTCCTTTGGCAAATATATCAATTAATGGAGAGTGTAGGTCTTCTAACAATAATCAAACTTTTAACACCCATGTTAGCCCAGAGTATGATCTAAATAACTGGCCTTATTTTCAAGTTAACTTAAGCCACACTACATGCCCTGCAGATTTTTATATTAAGGCAAATTACCTAGTAATAGATGCAGTTCGACCACTAGAAGATTCTATATATTACATTCACCTTAATTATGGAGGTAACCAGGGAGGAAATGTAAAAAATACTTTCTATTTTCCCTCTTCTCACAGTGTACCGCTTAGTATTCCAAACGATGTTAATATCGATTTTTTCTCAGAGGAAAATAAAAGCAAATGGGCATTTTCTTATGATGGAACTAAAGATAGAATCTTTTGGTGGCGCGACTACCAAGAATATGACGAAAGACAAAGAGAATGGCTCTGGAAAGGAGCTCTTGCTGGTGCATTTTTAAGCTTTATTATTGGATATATACTAAAGATCAGTTGAAATTTTAGTAAATCATTTCTTTCGCATCTTCGCCACAAAGAAGCCTTCTGTGTCATTGTCATGTGGGAAGATTCTCAGGCATTTATTGACTTCTGGACTGTAGGTGTGGTTGAGGAACTGAGTGATGGGCGGACTGCGCTTTATGGGCAGGTCGAAGGCTTCCAACACGGCGTCTGGATGCTTGCTGAGGAAATTGGAGATGACACCCTCGTTTTCCTCTGGCTCCAAGGTGCACGTGCTGTAAACCACGGTGCCGCCTTCCTTGAGCAGGCCGAAAGCCACTTCGAGCAAGGCGAGCTGTTGGGCGGCGAGGCGCGTGATCATGGAAGGGTTCCACATCTTCAAGGTCTTCAAGGACTTGCGAATCGTGCCGGTTCCGGAACAAGGAGCGTCCACCAAGATCTTATCAAAACGAATGGTGGAATGCTTGAAGGCAAAGCCCTGCATGTGCGAAATGACGGTATTCGCAACACCACAACGCTGCACGTTCATCCCCAACGCCTTCAAGCGAGCGAATTGAACATCGTTGGCGATTAGAACGCCTTCGTTCTTCATGTACTGCGCCATCTGTGATGTCTTACTACCAGGTGCCGCGCAAAGATCCAAAACAATCTCTCCTGGCTTAGGAGCTAAGACAATCGGGGGGATCATGCTGGCGGCTTCCTGCACATAAATATAACCCAACTGATGTTCTTGAAGATTGCCAATATCAAAACGCTTGCCCTTCTTGTACGTAATCCAGAAGCCTTCCGGACACCAGGGAATGGGATCCAATTGCCAAATTTCATCAATCCTTTTTTTCAACTCAGAAGGCGAGATCTTTAATGTATTCACCCGAATGGCTTTCCGGATGTAGGAAAAAGAATACGCCATAAATTTGTCATAGTCATTACCCAACAACGCGCGGTAACGCTCCTCGAAGCGAGGCTTCACCTCAATTGAGCTGGCCTTATCGATCTTTTCCATCCTGCCCCAAACAAAAACCTTGTTTATAAACCCTTAGCTTCAGAAGACGTGTTTTGCAAAAAACCGCGCTTCCACCGAACAAACGAAATATACTTGCGAACTTCTTCATATACGAATACCATCAATGAAAAAACAATCACTTCGACCCATTCTAAAACTGACAAAGAGACTGTATGGAACACTTCCTGGAAGAAAGACCACTCGACCACCACAAACTGCAAGACAAACGAAATCAAAACCCCCCCTAACAAGTACTTATTACCCCAGATCCCAATTGAGAAGAGCGACTTCTTATTGCTCCGGCAACTTAACGCGTTCACCAATTCACAAAAGATCAGTGTTGAAAAGGCCATGGTCTTGGCTTTATCCAATTCCTCCACGTTCAAAAAAAAGATCCCTAACGTGCAAATGGCCATCACCATCCCAAACCCTGACCAGGCATAAAATTGCTTTGCCGTAATCAAGCGCTTCTTTGGATTCCTCGGAGAACGCTCCATAACTTCCTTCTCTCCCTGCTCCAAACCCAATGCCAGTGCAGGGAGCGCATCCGTCGCCAAATTCGTCCACAAGATTTGAATGGCCGAGATCACCAACGAAGCTGGATAAAGTAGCATGCCCAAGAATACTGTGAAAATCTCTCCGAGGTTGGATGAAAAAATATAACGAATGAATTTCTTGATGTTCGAATAAATCACCCTGCCTTCCCTTATCGCTGCCACAATGGAAGCGAATGAATCATCCACCAAAACAATATCGCTTGCCTCCCGAGCCACGTCTGTACCTGACTTTCCCATAGAGACTCCGATGTCTCCTCTCTTCAAAGCGGGAGCATCGTTTACCCCATCCCCTGTAACCGCCACAATCTCACCCAAGTCTTTCAAACAAGAAACAATTCGCATCTTATCCTCAGGGCTTGCCCGTGCAAAAATGGCCTTTCCACACAAAATTTCTTTTAGATCGCTTTCTCTTAAGCACCCCAACTCTTGCCCAGTCACAATTCTTGTCGACTCATCTGCGATGCCTAACTCCATGGTGATGGCTTTTGCAGTAATTCCATGATCCCCTGTAATCACAAAAATGCGAATCCCTGCCTGTTTACACTCTGCCACGGCCGTCTTTACTTCTTCCCTTGGAGGATCCATCATTCCTATCAAACCTAAAAAAACCAGGTCTGACTCTACTGATTTTAACGAAGCTTTCCTTGGAAGCTCTTTATACGCAACCCCCAGAACTCTCAGCGCTCCTTTCGCCATCCTCATGTTCTGCCCTAAAATGTCCTCTTTTAACTTAGCCGAGAATGGAACCAATTTGCCATTGATCTTGGCTTTATTGCAAAGCTCCACCACTCGATCCGGAGCCCCTTTTGTGAATACTCGTAGTTTTTTATTTTCTTCATGAACCACCGACATCAACTTACGTGAAGAATCAAACGGCTCCTCAAACACTTTATTGGATTTTCTTAAAGAATCCACACTCAACCCATACTTTTCTGCTGCGACCACCAGCGCTCCTTCAGTTGGGTCTCCGATGATCTTAAACTCCTTCGTCAAGACGGCATCGCTACACAATGCACTTCCCTTGAGCAATAACTCCAAGGTTTCATCTTCATACGCCTTCCCCCCCAGCAAGAAACGACCTTGCGGTTTGTAGCCAGAACCTTCCACATCCACCACACGACTGTTCACCCAAATCTCTTTTACCGTCATCTCATTCTTCGTAAGCGTGCCTGTCTTGTCTGAACAAATCACCGTGGTGCTGCCTAACGTTTCGACAGAACTTAACCGGCGAACAATCGCGTTCTTCTTCACCATCTTCTGAACACCCAACGCCAAGGTAATGGTGACGATGGCTGGCAAACTCTCCGGAACCGCTGCAACGACTAAGGAAACCGCAAACAAGAACATCATCATCCACGAATTACCCACTGCAATTCCAAATAAAAACATAAACAGACAAATCGCCACTGTACCCTTTGCCACTACCTTACCAGTTAGGTCCAATTCTTTCTGGAGCGGACTGGAAACCTCACTTAACTGCTGGGTAAGCCCGGCAATCTTCCCAAACTCCGTCTTCATGCCCGTCGCCGTTACTACCGCGCGACCCTTGCCTCGAGCGATGATCGTCCCCAGAAAAACCATGTTATCCTGATCGGCTATCCCCTCCTTCTTACTGAAAGCACCTAACTTCTTCACACGGGGGACGCTCTCTCCGGTCAAAGCCGATTCATCCACTGCCAAAGAAACCACTTCCAACAAACGCGCGTCTGCCGGAATCTTATCTCCCTCCTCCAAAACCAAGATGTCCCCCGGCACCAAGTCCTTCGCCAAAATATCCTGCATGACTCCATTCCGAATCACCTTTGCCTCCGGCGACATCATTTTCTTTAGGGCTTGCAAGGACTCTTCCGCCTTATACTCCTGGATGTAACCAATGATCGCGTTCAAGATCACTACGACGAAAATAAAGATCGCATCTGTGTGTTCGCCTAGCAACAAAGAAACCAAAAGCGCCCCAAGTAACATAAGCACCATGACGTCCTTGAATTCTTCGAGGAACATGCGCCACCAAGGCTTTCTGGGCTCTTCTTTTAGCACATTCGGCCCATACTCTTCCAGACGCCTAGAAACCGCCTCTTTTGAGAGGCCGAACAGAGAAGAATCTAACTCTCTAAGCACCTCTTTTTCACTCAGACGATACGCGTCCATTCCTAACTTGAACGGCGAAATACTGGTATATAAGGGTTTTGAACTTTTTTGATTTATTTATTTTAATTTAAACCATTTTTAAGTGAAAACTTTTTAATTCGTATAGAATCTCTTTGATCATGCAGCGAAGAGAAGTGAAAACAATCGACGCTTTAGTCAAAAATGAATCTGTTTTAAAAACAGTTCGCAATCTTCTTTTCCCAGCTATCAAAACCCACCTAGTAACTGGTTACAACCTATACTCAGACATACCTATTTCTTCTTATGCTCACCCCACACTTGATTATTACCACTCAGATCTCGACCCCCAAGATACCCATTACCAAGAGTTAGATTATATATTACGCAGAGAGAGCTTATTGGAAGCCCACCCACATCTAACAGTTAAAAGAGTTCCGAGAAGAACCCTCCAACGATACGCCACTTATCGACACCTCCCGCACTGGAAAAAAGAGAGGGGGATGCGTGTTTTCACATTAGAAGGTGAAGAACTCAGTTTAGAAGATGCCCTCTTATTGAATAAACATTGCATTATCGAACAAAGACAATATAAACTCCGCCTTTTCACCCACACTCCGGACGAACTGAGATTTGCAATTAACCTATTTAAGAAATATGCTTCCATCTTTAGGTTGGATGCCTACGGGAAGCGCATACCTATTAGTCCAGGGTCTAGACGATTTAAAACGAATATAAATCAAAACGGAGAAAAACGTTACTTTAGAGGCTCTTGGGAAGTACCCCTTCTCACCTTTTTAGCATGTGGCAAACCAAAAGGTTTCAGAGACTTTTTACAAGCCAATTTATTCTCTATTGATATGAAGGGTTTAGATATACTTGTAGAAATTATTGCAAGATCGAAAAAGAAAGAATTAAAAAGTTTCCTAGAAGCCCGAAATGTTCCGTACGTCACAGAGCCTCTGTTTGTGCTACGAACTTTCCTTGAAGATTACATGGAAAAGAAAACTAGATGAATCTTACTGTATTCCAGCAGAATAATTTTCAGCGCTTGTTTCAGAGTCTGCCTCTGCAAGCCTGCTTCTCTTTTGATTGATTAGACAATCTCTTGTTATAATTCTACCAAACCCCCCATCTTTATGTAATTCTTCCGCACGCCTTCTTTCATACAAAACGTAATTTGTTTCGAATAGGGCGACTGACTGCAAACACTCCCCCATCATGACCACTTCTAAACCCTCCCTTTTGTTTTCATCTATTAACGATATACCCCTTTCTATTTCAGCCACGTCATCATCATAATGAAAGTCGTTAGCCAGATCTGTCCCTATTCCGTCTCTTGATAACTGCTCGGCTTGGCTCATGCTTAACCTTATACGCATTCCCAAGATAAATGTTTAAAGTATATAAGCTTTCCTCTATACTCTAGAGTTGTAAATCAACTATTCACCCCTACCTCCGACTCAAGCATAGGCTTAAAACCATCAGCCAAGGGTTTACTGAATTAAAAAACCAAACCCCATTCTAAATTTCAAATGGACTAAGCCCCCCATTTTATAGTAAACCAAACTTTCTCCTAACATTTATATAGTGGCAGAACACAAGGCAAACCATGCCTGAAGGACAGCTCACCGAAGAAGACCTCCGCAATATGAGCCCGGAAGAGATTGCGGAGTTGCAACGGAAGAACTGCGTCTTCTGCAAAATTGTGCGCGGCGGCATTCCCGGCAAGAAAGTGTACGAAGATGAAATGATCCTGGCTATTCTAGACATTAACCCGGCCAGCAAAGGACACACCCTGGTTTTACCGAAAGAACACTACCCCCTCCTACCCTTATTGCCCCTAAACCTTTTCAACCACTTATTTACTAAAACACAGCAACTCATTGTAGCAATTGAGAAAGCCACTGTCAACCCGGGTGTGACTGTTTTTATCGCGAATGGAGCTGCTGCCGGACAGCAAAGTCCTCACTTTCTTTTTCACCTGATCCCACGAGAAAATCTCATGGACGTTGGTAATTTAGCGCTTCCCAACAAAGGCTGGCCCCAAGCTGAAACCATAGCGCCCCTGCTGCAAAAACAATTAACGCTTTTACTAAAACCCTACCTAGCCCGAACAGGAAAACTCAAACCCACTCCTACTTATACCCCTCCTCAACTCCCTCAAACCGTAACCCCACCCATCGCTAGCCCTACTGAAATAAAACCCCAACCCTTCTTACAACCCATCCCCCTCACCCAACCTATTATACAAGAAGTTGAAATGAACACCCAGCAAAAAGACCCTTTTGACCCCCTGCGCCTCCCCGAACTCCTAGAAACCAACCAAGAACTCCGACGGATGATCATCCAACAACCCGACCAAATGGTCCAATTCATCAAGAACAGCCCCGACCTGGCGAAGCTGTTTCAAGACATCAACGTACACAAACTCAGCCAAAAACTCAGCGAATACGAACAACACCCCCACGAACCCAAAACTCAACATTCACAAACACAAAAGGAAAAACCAACTACCAAAGCCGACCTGGACAAGATCGGCCAACTCTTCCCATGAACTGCCCCAACTGCAAACCCAACGGAAAAACGATTTACGAAGATGAGGAAAGCTTGATCCTTATTCCTGCAGTACCTGCTTGTGAAGGACACATCCAAGTCCTCAGCAAAGAACACAAGAAACTTGCCGAGTTACCATCTGAAAAAAATCAACATCTGTTTCACCTAGCGAATTATGCGGCTGCCAGCCTCTTTGAGATTTTACAAGCCCAAGGCACGAATATTATCGTGCATGAAGGCATTGAAGAACACCCTGCAATTCATATCCTCAGCAGGAAGTTGGATGATGGTCTGAATTTTCAATGGGAACCCAAGCCTTCACCACCAGATGAGATGGATGAAGTAGCGCAGAAGATACGCGACCAGATCTTTCCAGACGCAGATAAAGCGATCGAGAAAAAAGAACCAGCCCCGCAAGAAAAG
The DNA here is from genome assembly GCA_035289665.1 of Candidatus Nanoarchaeia archaeon. Taxonomy (GTDB): domain Archaea; phylum Nanobdellota; class Nanobdellia; order Woesearchaeales; family SM23-78; genus JBBSWA01. The sequence continues at coordinate 330 of DATDWO010000077.1, read as the reverse complement.
ATCATCCAAATCGAGAAACAACTGGAAGCAGTCAAGGATAAGATCGTGGATACACCTGAGAAAGAAAATTACCTGTTGAGACAATTGGAAAGGATACCTTAGCTCCTCTTTCTCCTACTCTGCATCATCGGAAACTTTTGATCTAACTTTTCAGAGAGCTTCAACCCTTGAATACGCGACCGATAAAAAGCAGAAGGGAATAATAGATCACAAGCCACTGCTTGGCACCCCACCCCCAATTCTGTCCTAAAATCCCTGTTTCTAAGTCCGGCTTCTACCATTAACGTGCTCAGCTCCCTTCTAAACACGTCTACTTCCAAATCCAAGGGA
>DATDWO010000076.1:0-22344 GCA_035289665.1 Candidatus Nanoarchaeia archaeon | reverse complement strand
TTCTGATCCCACAGAGACAACGTCTCTGGGGCCCAGAAAGCGAAGCTTTCTGTGGCATGCTCAAGAACCACTTATTCAACAAGCTTTTGACTGGTGGTTCTTGACAAAGGATTAAAAACAAGGATATTCAAAGCCCTCTATACATAAATTTATCACTTTCACTATATCTGTCGAACATAAAAAAAGAAAAAAATTTGTAGGAACCCTCTAAATTTATTTAGGTTGCTCGGGTTTAGATTGTTCGCTAGGTTGCTCTGTTTGCGTATTTTCTTCTGCCATGTTATGGCCTCCAATAAAGAATTTGTCTCTATTAATACTTAGAATGTTGCAGCCTATTATAAGTGTGCTTGTTTTTATTAAAAATCAGTGTTTTTTCCCCATTTTCAATGTAGCCCTCCAATTGCTACAAGCCCTTTATGATGGGTGCTCCAGAGATGCATGTAGCGGTTAGGTATATATTAATATAGATGGCTTTGTTTCTCTTTCTTCATGGGAATTGAGACTCACTTGGATACGGACGGCACCACCTATGTCTTAGATCTTGATCTACCTGGCAAAGGGCGGATTTCCTTTGTTGGAGGCCGACAAGAAGATGGCACTTATGATCTCGCTGTGAACTTTCAAGATTATGAATGGGCACACCCGCCTAGTTGGGTGGAAGACCTTCAAATGGAAGAGGAACTTTCTGAGCAAGATTTCTTAGCGATTCTCCGACAGCCCGCTTATAAACTTTTAGAATACGTTCGCAGGTGCATTCCGGCTCTGCGAGCCATGGACAGAGATATCAACTACGAAATTTAACCAAGCCTTTTTAAATTCCCTCTTTCTTCTTTTCTCTTATGGCCAAAGCGGACAAAAAGCTCAAACTCAGCTTGTGCATGATTGCCAAGAATGAGGAAGAAGACTTACCTAGATGCTTAGAGGCCGCTAAACCTTTTGTAGATGAGATTATCGTGGTGGATACTGGAAGTACAGACAAGACCGTAGAGATCGCGAAAAAATACACTAAAAACGTGTTTCACTTCAAATGGATCAATGACTTTTCTGCAGCACGCAATGAAAGCCTCAAACATGCGACTGGAAATTGGGTTCTCATTCTGGATGCAGATGAAACCATCAGCCCGGAAGACTTTAAGCGAGTTCGTGAACTCATGGAATTTGAGGATGTAGATGGCTATGCCTTAATTCAGCGGAATTATAGGCATCAAAGCTTGCTTTATGTGACGAATGCGACGGATCCGAAAGACCCATATGCTCACGGAATGCCCTGCTTTGACGACAACAAGATCATTCGACTCTTTAGAAGAAAAAAAGAGATTTCCTTTGTCTACCAAGTCCATGAAGCGGTAGGCCCAAGCCTGAAAAAAATCGGATATAAAGTACAGCCTACTAACATTATTATTCATCACTATAATAAAGCCCTTGTTAATCCTGAAATTCGAGAGTATAAAGATGACTTCTATCTTAAGATTGGACTGGATGAAATTAAGAAAAACCCTAAAGATGACAAACCCTTGTTCGAAGTGGGAGTTTATTATTTCAACCACGGCGAACTGACTAAAGCCATTGACTATTTTGCTAAGGCTCATGCTCTTAACCCTGATTTGAAACTGGTTAGCTTCTATCTAGCGGTGGCTTATGAAATGTCTGGTCAAAATGACTTGGCCGTGGAACACTACGAGAAAAGCCTGGATAGCCCTCACAATACAACCATGCCTTATGTCAACCTCGCCAATTTATACCTCAAACTCAACCGTTTCAAAGACGCTGCCGACCTCTGCCAACAAGGCCTTGAAAAAAACCCAGGCAACTTTCCCCTCTACAATACATTAGGGTTCTTGCATTTAACCCACAAAAACTATGATTCGGCTGAGCAAGCCTTACAACAAGGACTGCTGTTTAGCCCAAACTTTACAAATCCATTTACCATTAAAACTGTGAACAATCTCGCGATCGCCTACATCACTCAAGAGAAATACAAAGAAGCCACCACCCTTCTCTTGAACCAAATTCGGCTCAACTCCCATGTGCCGGACTACTACCATAACCTCGTTCAGGTTTACAATGCCCAGAAGGCTTATGCCCAAAGCTTAGCCGTGATTGAAAAAGCGCTCAAGAACCTTACTGATTTAGCATCGCAAAAAGACTTTAAGTCACTCTTGCAAGAAACAAAAAAGATGGACTTAGCGACAAAAAAAAATAATAAAGAAAATAAAAAAGTTACACAGAAATTTCCGCATTAACGGAAATTTCTGGTTTCAAGAAGTGCTCTGCACTTCTTGAACAAGAAATCCAAACGGATTTCTTTGTTCCAAAAATATTTTGGATTTTTGTTACACAGAAAAACTAGAACTTCTTGTGATTCTGGTAACAATCTCTGCAGTAAACTGGTCGAGGATTTCCATCCGGACCGCTGCTGGGCTTGAAAGGAACTTCGCATTCTTTTCCGCAGTCCGAGCACGTAGCTTTGTGCATTTCTCGCGGACCACCGAAACTTCGTCCGCCGCCGAATCCGCCGCCTCCACCACCACGGCCTCCACCAAATCCACCAGATCTATCTCCATATGCCATTTTCGTTCACCTATTGTTTTTCACGTATGTGTTTTTTTTACCAACCCTGCCTTTAAAGGCAAAATTGGTATTTAGGCTTAGAAACGGTATTCCTATATAAAGCTACTCCTTCCGCCTATAGAAACCCTTAAAAACAAGCCCTTCTAACTCGGCCCTACGTCAAAATAAGCCCTTGCTTATTTTCCGTGAGAGGCCCTTATGTCCATTAAGAAAGGAGATCATATTCAAGTTCAATACACCGGCACGCTTGCAGATGGAAGCGTGTTCGACAGCTCAGAAAAACACGATGGACAACCCCTGTCCTTTGAAGTGGGCAGTGGGCAGATCATCAAAGGATTTGACGATGCCGTGATGGGCATGGAAAAGGGACAAGAAAAAACCATCGAGATTAAACCTCTTGAAGCCTATGGGGATGTCAACCCGGAACTGGTGCGAAAAGTGCCTAAAGAACACATTCCTGACCATGACAAAATCAAAGCCGGCATGGTTCTTGTCTTTGGAACACCTGACGGACAACAATTTCCTGCGAAGATTCTTGAGATGAGCGATGCGGAAGTCACTGTTGATTTGAATCATCCCCTCGCTGGAAAGACACTTACGTTCAAGATTAAAATTGTGGCGATTGAGTGATTATAACGGCTTTGCCATCTTTAGAATTTCTGCCTTAGGAAATGGAAAAGCACAATGAGACGCAGAGTATACTTCTTTGCCTCCCTGATAACATTGCACAGAGAAACGCCATGTTTTGCCGGATCTAACTCCCACTCTAAATTCCAAGTCTTTTCTTGGATCCAAATCCAGATTTCCTGTCGTCTGAAACTTTAAGGAAGAAAAAACCGGAAGCACGCCCCTATTTACTCCCTCTTGCACTTTTCTTTCTTCTTCATTTTCAGCTGACATGGCGCAGCGGTAAATGGCTGCAGATCCTCTTGCCATTGCGTACAACAAACTGGCAATTTCCGTATCTGTATGAAGTAAACCTCTGAACCGTTTGAATCTTTCGTAATCGCTTGCCAGCATGAGCACTCGGTTCGTTGTAATTGGAAGCGAACTATCCCCCGGCACTATCTTGGAAGTTTGATTTTTTGTACTTAATAGATTTGTGCCCTCATGATTTACACATAATTCCAATCCGGTGCCATTCAGTACATGTCCTACTTCTACCCTCTCCCCTGGAGAAACAGGGCTTGCAAGAAAAACTTCAATCCGTGCAGGATCCATCAACAACTCTTTATTCACTGTTCGCGTCGCATCGGTGAATAAGAGCATCCCATGAACTAACGGGTGTCTTCTATAACCTGCCATGTACTTTGGATCATGCAATGGATTCAAATCGCCTGTTGCTTTGGCAAAACGCTTTACCTGACTTGGAGAATACGTTCGTGTGAAAGAGGTCATTTTCGTATACCTTAAACAATGAAACGAGAAGAGCCTTTTAAAGCTGATCCTTCTTTGCGACTAAGCGTCGGTTGGACGGTTTGGACGAGATCCATTCGGTTTGGATCGACAAAGAATTTATAAACTTAGGACCCAAATTGCTTTTATGCGAGCAGTATTTTTCCTTACCCTTTTCTTTTTATTAGCCTTTGTTTTTGCCTCTGCCCAGGACTGCCCGGATTACTGTCGAGATGGATTGCTCTATTCTAATGGGGTGTACAATGAACGAGCCTCTCAGTGCGACTATCAACGACAAAGCTGCGAAAATGGGTGTGATGCCGATGGGGTGAGTTGCCTTCCTAACCCTCGCCTGGTTGAACCGGTTACTCCTGAAATAACCCCCCCTACCCGTATGACAGAAACCATACGTATACAGGAAGAAACACGATCTGAACCTACTGACAGAGAAGCTGCGCTTGAGCAAAGAGCAGCAGAACAGCGAGCTGCTGAACGACGAATGGCGGAAAGAGCTGCTGAGCAAAATGCAGCTGAACAGCGAGAAGCCACCCGACAAGTCCTAGTCATCCCCCCTATGCGCGTACACCCTTCTACTCCTGAACCCCTTGCGGAAGAAAAACACGAAGAAACCCTTAAAACCCGTGTTGTAAAACCTGCGGTGATCCGCAGCAACGGACAAACCACCCCCATCACCCAGAACGGCCGAACGGTGACGGCAGAGAATGGCTACATTCGTGTGACTGTGAATGGGAAAAGCGTCCTTATCCCCCAAAAGAATCCTCCCCGTTCGAACGATCGCATTCAAAAAACAGAATTGGACACCAGCGGGGAGCGGCCTGTTTATACCGTAGAGAGCGTAAGGCCTGTCAAACTCCTCGGATTGTTTCCCTTTGATATGCCCGTCGTTACGCAGATTGATCCTGCCACACTGAAGATTCTCCTTGAGAAAAAGCCGTGGTGGGGCTTTTTTGCTTTTAACCTAACCTCTACCCTTCTATCCTGTGATGCTGACTGGACGTGTGATTCCTATGAGGAAGACCTTTGTCATAGACACTATTACTGCGATCATGACTATGCACACTCGGAAACTGGTGAGTATGGCTGTATTGAGATGAAAGGCACGGGTGATGTTGAATGCAATCCTACCGACAATGCCTGCGTCGAGAATACCTGCAGCCCTAAAACAGGGAAATGTGAAAAAAAGATCTTGGATGGAGAGGCTTGTGATGACGGCAATGTATGCACGGAAGGCGATGTATGCCAAAGCGAGACCTGCCTAAGCGGAAAGAATACATGCCAATGCCAAACCCAAGAAGAATGCGCTGCCTATGAAGACGGCGATGCGTGCAATGGAAAATTGTATTGCGATTTGAGCGAGACTCATAAGTGCCTTATCAACCCTGCCACTGTTGTTACCTGCGGTACTGGAATGAATACGGAATGCTCTAAGAATATGTGTGATCCTAAGACTGGAAAATGCGGCTTTGTGCCTGTCATCGATAATGCTCCATGTGATGATTATGGAGGGAACTGCACGAAAGGAGACCATTGTCAAAGTGGAAGTTGTATTGCCGGAAAATGGGACTATACAGATATTAACTGTGAATGCAAGAATGATAAAGATTGTTTGGAACACGAAGATGGCAATGTGTGTAATGGAACCTTGTTCTGCCATTTGTGGTACAACCGCTGTTGGATGAACCCAGCGACCGTGAAGAGTTGTCCTTCTGTCGGTGATACAGCGTGCAAGACGAACATGTGCAACAAAAAAGACGGAAGCTGTGAGATGATCAATGAACCCGACGGTAAGGAATGTGACAATGGCAATTCCTGCACGCAAGATGACATGTGCTTGAACGGAATGTGCAACAGTGGCAAGAATACGTGTGAATGCCAAAAAGATGCGGACTGTGCTGGCAAAAATAACCTCTGCACCGGCTTATATTATTGTGATTACAAACAAAACTTCACCTGCCAATTAAATCCTTCCACAGTCAAGGTTTGCCCGACGGTTGACGATACAGTCTGTCAGCAGAATACATGCAATCCGAAGACGGGCGTGTGTGGGATGGCGTTTGAAGAGAATGGAACGCCTTGCGAGGCGGATGGGAGTGAGTGCACGGATAACGATGCTTGTCAGAAAGGGATGTGTACTACAAGTGCGTGGAACTTTACCCATTGTGAATGCAGCAAAGACTCGGACTGCAAAGACGATGGAAATGTATGCAATGGCGTTCCCTATTGTGATAAATACAACAAGAAATGCCTCCTGAACCCTGCGACAGTCAAGAGCTGCCCCTCTGTGGATGATACAGAATGCATTGTGAATACCTGTCAGCCGGAGAATGGGGCTTGTACGATGACGCCTGTGCAGGTGGGACAGAGCTGTGTGCTAGAACACCCCTGCATGGATGGCGTTTGCAGCAGTGATGGGAAATGTACTGGTGAGTGGAACTACCAGAAAGTGCTGTTGAACGGGCAAAAATGTGAATGCAAGAATCAAAGTGACTGCACGGGGCTGATTGACGGCTGCGGAACGTACTGCGACAAGTATGAAGGGATTTGCAAGAAGAACCCGGCGAAGTGTTAAATAACCAATCTATTCAATCTTCTTATAACAGTCATTGCAGAAACGAATTTCATCTAGAGACGACCAATGATATCCTAGTCTATCACTATGAGACATTTCACAAGGATTTGATAAGTCAAGGGCATGATGTGCAAGCCCTAATGCATGACCTACTTCGCCGAAAACCATGGCATTAAAACTGGGGTCTTTCGAGTCAAAATTAAACCCCCTATTTGAGATTCTGAAACTATCGTTTGACGCAATGGACACTCTGTTGTCGCCTTTACCATGAATCGATCTGTAATCTCCCTTTAAATCCATTGAAGTCAGAACAAGACAAACGTCTTTACCTGGATTGGGTACTCGCTTCATAATCTCGCCTGCTGGCCAATATCGAGGACAGATCTTTATTCCTTGCGGTCGCATCTCACCAAGGTATACATAGCCTTCGTCAAACATTAGTTGCATTTGTCCTATTTGAAATAAGGCTTCTACTGTTTCATCCACGCTGTGCGGAAACCACAGTTTTCTTACCAAGAGCTTCATAGATCATGACTTGGCTGGTTTAATATAAAGCTAATGGGTGTTGGAAGGCTGTTTAATTTATCCTTACTCTTACTTTCTCCGTCATAGTCTTTGTACTGACATAGCCTAATGCATCTACGTCTGGATTGTGGAGTTCAATCATGTCGAGGTCTGGGCGGGGGAAGATTCGGGCGCCTTTCATGACTTTGCCATTTTGCAGTTCTGTTTTGAGCTTTGTGTATTCTTGTGGTTCTAGGAAGAAATCCACGTCGCCTACCTGGTGTCGGTAGGGATCAGGCTTACGGATGTATAGATAGGTGTAGGTGGTTTCGGGGATGTCGCCCTCGGCGGGGATTACGATGGGTTGGTGTAGACGGTAGTATTTCTGATTGATGTTGTCGGACGATATTGTGAGCTGTTCTCTGAGTTTGGTTAGGAACACGTATTCGTCGTCGTACTGGCAGAAGATGCCGATGTTCCCAGCATTAGGAAGGTATATACCGAAGGATTGCTTGCAGAGCTTGTAGCATGAGAAATGGGTGTGGGAGATGGCTGCGAGTAATTGAGCCTGGTCCTTGATGGGGCTAAAACGGTAGAGTTTCACGATGATTACTCCTTCACCAACTTGATCAATTGAGGTTGTATCTTCTTTGTGAATGCCACAACCTTTTGCGCGTATTCTGCATCTAGTGAGGTTCCATAATACAATATACCGTTGCGAAAATACCTGACCTGATCTGCAAACCGAACTTCTGTCTCTGTGAAACCCAGTTTTCTTAAGTAAGCAACTTCTGCCTCATGCGCTCCTTGCCCACTTGCTGAGTAGCCGTCTAGGTACAATTTTGCTCTTACTAGGTGAAGCAGAAGGTCGTAGCAATACTCCACGTAATCATTTGCGTTTTCGTCCTTAATGCCTAACTTTTCCAGCCGCTCCTTTAAAGAGCGCATTTTGCGCTCGGACTCCTCGAGTAAGCTTTTGGCCCTTTCCTTGTTTTTGCTTACTTTTTTGACGATTCCTTCCGTTACATACTCTTCAAACGACTTTAGGGTCATAACTCAATTCCTCCCTGCAGCACAATGCCATTTAGGATGTTGTTCTTTAAGTGCTCTTGGATTTTCCAATCCGGGTAGAAATTCAAGTTGATTTTTCTATTTAACGCTTTTTCATACTTTGCTAGATTTAATGGCTTGCTCTTTCTCTCGATAACTGCGAGATCTATGTCTGATCTTATAGTGTCTTCACCCAGGGCATAGCTTCCGAATAGGACGACGGTGGTACCAGCTAGCTCGGTTTCTAAGTACTGGACTAAATTAGAACTGTAAACACTCTGTAAGTTTACTATCCGCTTGAATTGGATCGCTTGCCTATCATCTCGATTCAACGAGACGAAATGAATCGTCTTTGTTTTTTCTATTTTAACCAGGTTACCTAGGCCTTGTAAGGTGTGTGCAATCGCAGTGGGAGATACCTTAAGGAACTTAGCTAGGTCTCTCTGGCTTAATTTTTCTCCCACTCTTTCACAGAGCAACTTGAAAAGGGCCTGCTCAAGCGCTGTCCATCTTAGTTTATATGTGTCCATAATTCTTTATATGTGTCTATTTAAGTTTATAAAGGTTTTGGTGCAGAACAAGAGAAATGAGTGTGTGCGATGGCTTTGAACAACTCCTCCTTGGAGCGAATGGGACTGAAGGTGTAGGGGGTCATGAGGGTCTTGGGCTTTTCTCTTTGTTAAATATTTTCTGAAAAAGCATTAAAGAAACCAATGCAACAGGCAACGAAATGATAGCTGTTTCTGGATTTAGATAACCACCCAAGAATAAAATGAGCACACTGATGAATGCTAAGGTCAGGCTCCAAAAGACTGCTTTTTCTTTTAACTTCCAATACAAGGAGCCAAATACGACTGGAAATAATGATAAATTCAAGCTTGCTAAAGAAAAACCAAGATCCATGATGTTTTGATAAAAGATACTAATGATTGCTGCCAGAAAGATGAATATGATCATGAAGAACCGAGTCAGTTTTTTCATAGGCTCGTCCGTGTACTTCTTAGAGTAGTTTTTTAAGTCTCGAGTAAAAATGGACGAGACCACAAAAGTAATGGTATCGGACGATGACAATGCTACAGCGTAGAGTAATACCATACCAAATTCTTTGAGTCCAAATGGGAGAAGATGTGAGAAACCAGTAACTAAAGCGTTTTCAGCTAGTATGTTTGGAAAAGATTGCTTGGTGGCAAGGCCTACCACACTGATTAAAATAGCGAGGATGGGAAGAATAAGGACGGCATATGCTAAACCTTTTTTTAGATTTTTTTCGTCCTTCGTTGCAAAGATTCTCTGCCACAAATCCGGTGCTACCATCACTCCGAAACCAGATAAAATCAGAAAACCTAGAATGTTACCTAAACCGAGCGTACCCATGTTGAACTCGGAAGCTGGGATGTGTGTTTTTCCGAAAAGAAAGAGACCCACGGAAAGGCTCATGATGAACATGATGATGAGCTGGAAAAAATCTGTACGTACCACAGCTTTAAACCCTGCCAGTAGAAGATACGTAAGAATGATGATGCCTCCGATCATGACGGCTAAGGGATAAGGAATGGGGAAGATGGCTGCGAGGACTTTGCCACTGATCACTAGGTTGACGATTAGGAATAGGAAAAATTGTAGTACGAGTAAGAAGGAGAACATCAAACCATTTCTCTTGCCAAGGACTCTGAAAAAATATTCTGGCATGGAATAGACCTTCATTTGGTTGGCTTTCTGCTTGATTTTCCAAGCGTACTTTCTTAGAAAGAGAAAGCCGATGGCTAAGCCGATGAAGAGCCAGATGGCTGAAAAGCCATATTGGTAGACATAGGCGAGATAGATGGCGAGCGTGGCACCGTCGAAGAAACCAGCACTCATCGTCGCTGCAACCTGTGCGCCTTGCACGTTGCGCTCGGCCATCATAAATCCCTCTTCACTCACTTTTCTGGAAGAGAGGATGCCGATGGCTAGGACGATCGCTAAGTAGACGAGAAAGAAAAGAATGGTGAGGATCAATGCTTCGTAAGGATTACACTTGTGTTTAAAAAAGCTTTCTGACTATCGGCGATCTCAACATAGTTTTTTAAACCCTAACCCTCTCCAGAGCGCTATGGTTAAGCTCAGTTTGTGCATGATCGCTCGGGATCTAGACGACTGCTAACTCTTTTCTCACTGGACATGTACGCACAACCTTTTTTAAAGGGACTAGACTACCCCGTTACATGGACCGGAATGTTATCACAAGGCTTAAAAAAATCTTTGAGGAGTATGCTCGAGAAGCAGAAGGGGTTGAGTTCTGGTTGGCTAGGGATTTGCAAGCTCTTTTGGGGTACGTTGAATGGCGCAAATTCCAAGGAGTTATTGAAAAAGCAATGGAATCCTGCAAAAATTCAGGATACAACCTTGCAGACCATTTTGTCGAAGCCGCCAAAAAGGTGGGGTTGGGATCTGGTGCAGAGAGGGAAATTGAAGACCTGCTGCTTACTCGGTATGCCTGTTATCTCATAGCACAAAATGGAGATCCAAGAAAAGAAGAAATCGCTTTCGCTCAGAGCTACTTTGCCATTCAGACGAGAAAGCAGGAACTCATCGAACAGAGAATCGTACTGGTAGAGCGGCTGAACGCGAGAAAAAAGCTGGTTGAATCGGAAACCGAACTTTCAAAACTGATTTATGAGCGAGGGGTTGATGATGATGGCTTTGCACGCATCCGAAGCAAGGGCGATCAAGTGCTGTTCGGAGGCTTTTCAACGACGCAAATGAAAAACAAGCTGGGCGTTCCTCAAAAAAGACCTCTTGCTGATTTCCTTCCCATGATCACCATCACAGCAAAAAATCTCGCCACAGAAATCACCAATTTCAACCTAAAAAAAGAAGCCTTGAACGGAGAAAAAGCGATTACGAAGGAACACATGAGAAACAATGCCGATGTCCGTGGTTTGCTAACGAAAAGAGGAATCAAACCGGAAGAGCTTCCTCCGGAAGAGGATGTCAAGAAGCTGGAACGAAACGTTAAGAAAGGCGAAAAGAAACTAGCTGTTCACTCCATTCACAAAGTTAAGAAGCGCTGAATTGACCACACCCTTTTCAACCCCAAACCCTCTCCAGATTGCCATGGTTAAGCTCAGCTTGTGCAGGATTGCGTGACTGGGTTAGGTGACTACACCTTCAGGTCCTTTTCTCTTGGGTGACTACATTTGCTGTTTTTGTAGTCATTTGCATTCTTCGATGAAGGTTCTGAGGTATGCACGCCTGTTTTTTAACCGTTTGTATGGGCACAATTTTCAGAAACATTTAAATAGTATGTGCCCATACATATGGTATGGCCTACATAGAAACAATAAAAAGGAACAATAAGGAGTATTATTATCTGACTAAGAACTTAAGGCTTAGCTTGAATAAATGGAAGAAGATCAGGATATTCTTAGGAGATAAAAAGCCTTCAAAAGACAAGCTGAAAAAACACGCTAAAGAGATCGAAGATAAGGCAAGACCCTTCTTGAGACTGTCAAACCATGCTTACCTCTCTGAACACGATGCAGAAACCTTGCAGGATCTGAAAGAAAGCTATAATGCCTGGCTTAAGCACATTCCTAAAAGCGTAAGGGAAAAACTGAATGAGGACTTTGTAATACGATTTACCTACCACACCAATGCTATCGAAGGGAACCGGCTTACCTTGAGACAAACAGCCCTTATTTTGAAAGACCAAGTGATCCCTTCCGGGGTGCGTGCCGAGGACTATAATGAAGCCATAAATGGAAAAGAGTGCTTAGAATACATCAAAAGCTACAAAGGAGATTTAAACACCAGATTTCTTGAGAAAATCAACGGAGTCCTGACCAAAAATACAGGGGTCGTTTATGGCGGAAGGGTGCGATTTTTTGACGTACAGATACAAGGCTCGACGCATGTTCCCCCATCGCACACTGAAGTCAAAAAACACCTGCTGAACTTCCTTAAATGGCACAGTGCCAATAAAAACAAGCTGCACCCATTTGAATTAGCTGGCTTAATCCATGCGAAATTAACCTGGATACATCCGTTTGAAGATGGAAATGGTAGAACTGCAAGGGCTGTCATGAATTTCATCCTCATGAAAAAAGGATTTCCCATGTTCTTCATCCCCTTCGAAAAAAGAGAAGCGTATTACCAATCACTGGATGTGGCCGATAAAGGAGATTATAAGGGATACATCGCACGGATGCTGCAATTAATCATTGATCAGATACGGAGTTATGGACCTAAGAAGTAATGAACTGAAAACCCTCTGTATTGAAAGAAAGATTTGAACCGTACGATAAAATCGGACAGTTGAAGTTAATGGCTGAGGATGACAATTAAGGAGAACTACTTAGACTTAGCCAACCAAGCCTTTATAAATTGTTAATATCTCCGCTTTCCTATGCCTGACCAGAAACCCCTCTTAAGCCTCTGTATGATTGTAAGAGACGAAGAGAAAGATCTCGAAGCCTGCCTTAAGGCTATCAAGGATCATGTGGATGAGATCGTCATCGTTGATACGGGAAGTAAAGACAAGACGGTTGAGATTGCGATGAAGTTCACTTCTAAGGTATTCCATTTCGAGTGGTGCGATGACTTCAGCGCGGCAAGAAACGAGAGTTTGAAGCACGCCACGGGAGACTGGATCCTGGTCCTCGATGCAGATGAGAAGATCAGCAAGAAAGACTTGGAAGAAATTCGAAAACTGATCCAGAACAAAGACGTGGATGGCTATGCCTTACAACAACGCAATTACATTGACCAAAAAGGCCTGGGATGGCAGCCGGTATCGGACTATACCGAAGAAGCACAAGGTCACACGGGTTATTTCGTAAGCCCTCTTTGCCGCCTATTCAAAAACAAATCTGAATACTGCTTTAGAAACATCATCCACGAGCTCATTGAAGATAGCCTGGAAGAGAATGGAGGAAACCTCAAAGCTGTACCCATTCCGATTCATCACTATGGCCAAATCAAGGAGCATGTGGACAAGAAGCAAAAGAAATACTTGGAACTGGGTTTAGCTAGCATCAAAAAGAATCCGAAAGATCCTAAACCTCACTATGAAGTGGCCTTGATCTATCTCTCGCAACTCAAGTTCGACGAGGCCTTGAAACACTTAGAAGAAGTAGAAAAACTCAAAGCTGGCTTTGAACGTGTTTACGTCAACCTCGGCAACATCTACAACTTCAAAAACGAGCCCCAGAAAGCCAAGGAATTCTATGAGAAAGCCATTCGACAAAAACCCAAAGACGTCAACGCCCACTGCAATTTAGCGCTCTTGCACATGAAGTTAGGCGAAAAGATCCCGGCTGAACTGCTGCTTAAAAAAGCCATTGAAATCAATCCCAAACAGATTCGCGTCTATCAACTCATCACCAGCCTTTACGCCATGCTCGGACGGCAAGACGAAGCCTTGAAATACCAGAAAATGGCTGTTGAAAAAAATCCAGACAATCCAGAAGCTTGGAACAACTTAGGATTCATTCACTACCAACTCAATGAAACCAATGAAGCCATCATTGCCTTTGAAAAGGGACTCTTCCTAGCGAAGAGCGGTGACTTAGAAGCCATCCGTATCTACAACAACCTCGCCGCGGCTCACATGAAAAAAGGAGACCAAACCAAAGCCGAAGAGATTCTGAGCAAAGCCATGAAACTCAACCCGAAGATTCCCCACAGCTACCAAAACCTTTGTCATTTATACTATCAACAAGGCAATGTGGAAAAAGTGATGAACACACTCCAACAAGCCATCCAAAACAACGCTGGACAGCTTCCAGGCGAACAATTGGACTTCCACCTCAACCTAGCCAATATGCATGCCCAACAAAATGCGCATGAAAAAGCCATTGCTGTACTCGAACAAGCCAAGAAAACCTTCACGGAAAAAGAAGAAAAAGACCGGATCCAGCAAAAGATTGACCAGATCCAGAAAGGAAAACATGCCTCGCCCAAAACCACCTATGCCGGATGAATTGCAAGCAGGTATAGAAGCCTACAAAAACAAGGACTACAAAAAGGCACAGAAACACTTTGAAAAAGCTCTTTCCTTAAAACCTGCTGTTGATCTCTATAACAACCTTGCCTTAACCTACCTTCAACTCGGTAAAACAAAAGAAGCTGAAAAGACCCTCAAAGAAGGCCTTGCCTTAAACCCTCAGTATGTTCCGTTCTATGACAACCTTTCAAGGCTCTACGTCTTGCAAGAACGCTTTGGCGAAGCGATGAAACTTCTTGAAGATGGTAAAATGCTTACGAACAACCCAGAATTCGACTATAAAATCCTCGTTTTGAAACGCATGCTCTTTGGGCAAAGTTTTGGAGATTAATCATGATCAGCCTCATCGTATGCCACCGCAACCCTGTGTTGTTGGAAGCCCTCAAGAAAAGTGTTGAATTGACGATTGGCGTCCCACATGAGTTTGTTTTGATCGATAACTTGGATAACCAATATAACATTAATCAAGCTTATAATAAAGGTGTGAAAGAATCAAAGCATGATTACTTGGTGTTTGTTCATGAAGACGTTGAATTCTTGTCGAAGAATTGGGGAAGCGCTCTGATGGATATCTTGAAGAATCCTAAGATTGGCGCGGTGGGAATGGCTGGCAGCAACTACTTGAATGAACGTGGAATTTGGGCTGAAGTAGGAATGCCTTTTATTCAAGGTAGGCTTGTACACCAAGATGGAGAAAAACTGTTTGTCTCGACGTATTCTGAGGAAAAAAACGATGCCTTGGTTGTTGCGTTGGATGGATGTTTCTTAGCGTGCCGAAAAGAAATTGCACAAGAAATCCCATTTGACGAAATAACCTTTGACGGATTTCACTTCTATGATGTGGATTGGAGTCTGCGTGTAGCACAAAGATATCATGTATTTGTCACCCAATCCTTTATGATCTTGCACAAGTCTTATGGGAAGAAAGATCAAGACCCAAATTATGAACGGCTACGTAATAAGTTTCTTGAGAAACACAAATCGATATTGCCCTTTACAAACCAATCCTTAAAACTTGATTACAAGAACATTCGGTTCTATAAGGAATACGAACTGAAGAAAAAAGACAATTAATTATTTATATACCCACATACATACGCTCTCTATGAGCTTACATTACCAACAAGGCAACCAAATCGGAGCCGACTTAAAATTTACCCCAGAATCTCCTCTTGTAAAGCTCTTGGCTCGAAGACCGGAGGCGTATATTTACGCTGGCATCCAAGAAACTCCTATAGGCAGCTGTGTCGTTGTAGAAGCCTTTTTACCTAGACAAAGAAAAGTCTTTGTTGCCGGCCGCATCTCTCTGTCACAAGCCCTATCTCTTTCACATCAACTTCAAGATGATCGCCAAATCCGAACTTCTCAAGGTTTGGTGACTCCACACCTTGCTGAGAGCAACCCTGAATCGTATGGAATTACTCATACACTCAAATATGCTCTGGGAGTTCCGGTTATTTTAGGCTTGGTGATTAACGGTTTGAAAACTCCTCCCCCCATTCGAACACCTCGGGAAGGCCTTGAATCTCAGTTGTAGTAATCTATAATTATATAAACACTTTAGCCCTCCTCTTCTCATGCCCGACGAGAAAAGCTTCTTTCAACAAGGAACGGAGCACTTCAAGAACAAGGAATTTGAAAAAGCCGTCAAAGCCTTCCAGCAAGCCATTCAGATTCAATCCACGGAACAAAATCTCTGCGGCTTAGGATTGGTTTATACCTTTCAAAACAAATTTGAAGAAGCACAGAAGGTTTTTCAACAAGCCCTTCAACTCAACCCGGAAAGCTTGACAGCAAAAAAGGCTCTGACAAAAACCCAACATCAACTTGAAGAGTTCCAACAGATTGCGCAATTCTATCAAGAACTCAAAAAGAAATTAGTCGTTGACCCATCCAAAGCCCTCACTAGCCTGATTGTGATCACACACAATCAACTCTATTACACGAGACTCTGCCTCGAAAGCATCTTTGCAACGACCGATGTGCCTTACGAATTGATTCTGGTTGATAATGCCTCCACCGATGGAACAGGCGCCTATTTCTTATCCTTGGAAAAAAACAAACACCAACTCTCTCCCGCATTAAAAGGACTCTATCTCTGCTTGAATTCAGACAATCGAGGATTTGCTGCAGCTGTCAATCAAGGCCTCAAACAAGGCAAAGGAAAGGTTCTTGGCGTATTGAATAATGATCTGCTTTTTACCCCCAAATGGCTCTCTTCCCTTTTAGACTCCATGCAGAAGAATAAATGCCAATTGATCGGTCCTGTCTGCAATGCCGTCGAAGACGTCATCCAACTTCCTCAACTCGTAAACACTTCTTACACCGATGTGAAAAGCATGCTCCAATATATAGGAGGCCGTGAAGCTGCTCAACTGGAGTATGCCCCTGCCGACTGGATTGCTGGTTTCTGCCTCTTGATCCAGCGCGAGGTTGTCAACAAGATCGGCTATTTCGACGAGCAATTTGGCCTTGGCTTTTGCGAAGACGAAGAATATTGCTATCGTGCTCGACAGGCTGGCTTTTCCGTTGGGTTTACTCAGGTCTTCATCCACCACTATTGGCACAAAAGCTTTAGCCAGCTCGATGCCAACAAACAAAACCAACGCGTCTTCCAAAACCTAAATTACCTGCTCAGAAAAATGATTCAACTCAATCCCCAAGATATTAACGCGCACTATCGTCTAGCAGACAACTTGGTTCTTCAACAAAACTACGCAGAAGCTGAAAAACACTACCAAAAATGCTTAGACCTTCAACCCCATCACACGGAAGCCCTCTATAATTTAGGCGTCCTCTACCATAAAACCAAACGCCCTGAACAAGCCAAAAAGAGTTTCCAACAACTCCTCCAACAAAATCCCGGGCATGAAGGCGCCCAAAAAGCCATTGCCCTAGTAAAATGATCAGCCTGATTATCTGCAGCCACACTCCTGAAGAATTGAAAAAATGCCGCGCTGCCATCGAGAAAACCATCGGCGTTCCTCACGAATACATCATTCTGGACAACCAGCAAAACCAGTACAATCTCGCTCAAGCTTACAACCTCGGTGTCCAACGCGCCCAATATAATTATTTAGTTTTTGTCCACGAAGATGTCACGTTCCTTACCCCTGGTTGGGGTTCTGTTTTGATTAAACTACTTGATTCTCCTGAAGTGGGTGCTGTGGGATTGGCTGGGACGACGTGCATTGCGGAAGGCAACTGGTGCAGTCTCGGACGACCGCATGTGTATGGGCGTGTTGTGCATGACGATGACCTCGGACTCTTCCTCTCAAAATTTTCTGAAGAAACCGGGACGAAAGCGGTCGTTGCCCTCGACGGGCTTTTTCTAGCTTCTCGAAAAGAAGTCGTACAAAAAATTCCCTTTGACGAACACACCTTTGATGGCTTTCATTTATACGATCTGGATTGGAGTCTGCGTGTGGCTCAACAACATAAGGTACTGGTGACTACGGACATCCTCGTCCTGCATACCGGAGGCAGCTATGATGAAGCCTGGCAGAAAGCCAAGCAAGCCTTTGAACAGAAACACAAACACCTCCTTCCTTACCCTTCAAAACCCGACTTGACTATCCCGCGAACCCATTGGAAGACCTATCCATTTGACCTGGAAAACCGGCACGAAAAGAAGATGCCTAAAATTCTTGTCGGCTGTCCGACCAGTGTTCATAAAAAATATGCCCTTGCCCAATACCAGGTAGGGATCCAACAATTGGACTACCCGAATATGGACGTTGTATTAGTCGAGAATGGTCCTGATGACACGTATGCTCAGTTATTGCGTGAAAAAGGCTTTACCATCCTTAAAGGACCCCATCTGCCCAATGTCATGGGGCGTATTGCTGCTAGCCGAAACATCCTTCGAGAAAAATGCTTGAAAGAAGGCTATGACTATTTTTTTAGTTTAGAACAGGACGTCGTGCCTGCCCCAGATACCCTCTATCGGCTTCTGCACCACGAAAAAGACGTTATTACAGGAGTTGTGCTCAACCAAACCCTCAGCCCTGATGGCAAGAAGCTTGTGACGGTGCCCATGCTCTGGGAAGAGTATCCAGGCGATTCAGAAAAAATGCGTTATGTCGAGGGAAAAAAGCTCTTACAACCCCATTCATTTGAGATCAAGGGCTGCAGCTTGGCTTGTACGTTAATCTCCCGAAAAGTGCTTGAAAAAACCTCTTTCCGAGCGAGCTTGGAGTCTTTCGATGACTTGCTGTTCTGTCAAGACGCCCGTCTACTTCATTTTAAGATCTTCGTCGATCCACTCGTAAGACCCAAGCACTACACTCGACCCTGGGATGACTCTACAATGGCCAGTGAACGGCTCTCTTTAGAGGAACCATGAACCTTGCTCTTTTTACGATTAAATTTTTTAAGCAAAATGAATTTTTTGTAATCTTTGTTAATGCTTTTACCGTAAGTATTTTTTATTTTGAAGATTTCCTTTTTTAGCCTTTAGAATCAAAAACGTGTTTATAGCCCTTCAGAATGACTATCTTATAAAATCATATTACCTTTCTTCGAAAGTTTTATAAAGACGGCTTTACTATGGGAAACAAAGCTTACAAGATGGTTTAATGTATAAAGACTCAAAATTTGATTGCCTTGGCAACCTCCTCGGCAGTCAATGAGTAGCTTTGTATATCAACCAGGGGTTAAAAAATAACGATCCAGATAAACACGGAGGTGTTTACATGAACAGAAAGAGATTAGTAAAGAAAATTCTGGCTTTAGGAAGCGGTTTGACCATGCTTGGTGCAACCATTATGGGCGCTACTGCAGGCCTCGAAGCTTACCCATCGCAATTTGTGCGAGACGGCGTATTTACTGGTAAAATCGTCGTTGGAAAGAATGCAGCCACTTCGGATGTTCTTGGTGCCATCGACATTGCGGCTAGCCTCCAAGCAGCCTCTACTGTTGAGACTCCTGTTGAAGTTCCTGGTGCTGTTGGTAAAACCATGTTCAATGGCGACGCCTTGGAATGGAGCTTACCTAATGACTTGTTAGGCCTAGGCGAACCCTTAGGAGATGTTCGACAAGCCATCACCGATCAAGAGCTCAACTCTTTGAAAGGCGGTGTCATCACCACAGACCATGGAAGCGCACAATACAATCAATACTTGCGATTCCGAACCAGCGGCAACCAAAGTTTGGATAAGCTTGAAAACGGAAGCAGTGGCGGAACACAACCTTCTGGTTCGTTTGTTGTCTTCGGAAAGAACGACGACCCTGTCCAAAAGGTAGGAGACTTCCTGTTCTTCCAAGAAGGCAACAACGTCACTCAAGATGGTGTCTTTGAATACGAATTGGAATTTCAACAAGGCTTACAAAGCGTAGTCAAGAGCCGAAATAGCAAGCTTGAACTACGAGATTTACGCGACGAAGTATTCAACATCTTCGGCCAAGACTTTGTCTTTGTAGACAGCACCATTAAAGGAAACGACACGGCTGGAGCCTGTTTTGGTGCTTCAGCTACTGGAGCTTCTTGTGTCTGGTCAGCAGGACAAGGCGGAGCCAACGGCTTTACTGACGTCACTATTGACTTCTTGGGCGGAGACGTAACCGATGTCTTACAAGAAGGAGAGACCAAGACTTACACCATTGATGGGATTGACTACGAAGTTACTGCGGTCTTTATTGCAAATCCCAACACCGGAACGCAGAGTGCCAAGTTCAGTGTCAACGGAGAATTGACCCAAGAACTTCAAGCTGGAGAAACAGACACCTTGTCAGACGGCTTGCAAATTGGTATCCAAGAAGTGTTGACCAACGACCGAGGAGGACTCGTCGAGTTCTTCCTAGGAGCCAACAAGATCACCTTCCGAGACACCAACACCCGAGACGCTGTTACCAATGGAGCTCATATCAACAATGGATTTCACAATGGAGTCACCATTGCCAATGAGATCATTGAAGACTCCTGGGTCCAAATTACCGGTAGCTTCATTGAAGCAGACACAGACGGTATTATTGAAGCTGGTGAAGTATACCAGATTCAAAGCATCAAATACCGACTCTTGGGAGATGCCTTGACTGGAACCAGCAACATCTACATCGCCCCTGGACACGGCCTAAGAGAATTCTTAGACGAGCCCGCCGGCATGTTGAACCCTAACTGGGACATCCGATACGAAGGCTTCTACGATGTAGGCAGCACGCCCATCAAATTAGCAGCCCGAGCAGACGATGAATACTGGTTGGAGTTTACGAACCGACAAGGTAACTACTACAATGTACCCTTTGTAGAGATTACCCAAAGTGCAACCTTTAGATACGGTCGAGACGAAACTCGAGACTTTGTCTTGAGAGAACCTGTAGGATTCACAGCCAACTTGACCGGTGTGGGAGGTATGAACCAAAGTACCATAACGGGTGCGAATAGCGGTAGCGGTGCAACGGTCGGAGACCGATCGTACTTCTTCCCCATTGGAAGAAAAGACACCTTTATCTTGACCAACTCGATCAAGAACCAAGGTCAAGATGTGGGAAGTGCCACGGATCCGTACGACGACACATCCTTCACGCATGTGTTAGAATACGAGAGCATTGACACAGCCATCAGCAACCAAGTCATTACCTTCGAAGACTTGGCCTTAGGACCGAAAGAAGTCAAGTACGTCTTAGGCTGTACGGACTGTTTGAGTGCAGGAGTTGTAAACCAAGCTAATGCGTTTATCTTGGGTCAGTTCCAATTGGTTATAGGCGGTAACACCTTCAAAGGTTACGTCCACAACCTATCTACCGGAACCCGAACGCCTTACATGTTGGCTCTCGATCTCAATGGAGACGGAGTTATCGACGGCGACAAAGCACGAATCACCGTCAAAGGCGGAGGAATCGTAGACTTAGGAAACAACACCAACGCAACTGATGCGTCCAACTCACCTGGAGAAGTTACGCCTGCATGTCCTAACCAAAACTGTGGAACTTACGTCCCAGTGAACGTGACGACCCTCAGCCGAGACTTCGATGAACCCCAAGGCGGACCTGAAAGCGTGGTCATCAACGTGACCCCTCGAGCTAACATCAACCAAGTTAGCGTCAACCGAGTTGCGTATTACCGACAACATATTGAGCGAACTGCAACTACGGTACCTGCCTTCAACATGGTGCGACCTGACGAAGTACGAGACCACTTGTACGCGGCAACCGACTACGGCGTGTTGGTTGATCAATACCGACCCACCAGTCAGACCATCCCTGACGAAGTCACCTTGGACTACCCCAACAGTATGCGAGGCGTCCAAACTTACGTGACTGCAGGAAAAGTCTCAGCCCAGAAAACTTCTGGCGGCGGAGCCTTCACCACCACACAACTCAACCCCATCGCGGTTGGATTGGCTGTGTTGGACGTAGATGCACCCCGACTTGGCAGTGCCCCCCTCATTGTTGTAGGAGGACCCTGTGCCAACAGTGTGGCCGCTCAGTTGCTCGGAAATCCAGCTAACTGCGGACAAGGATTCGAACCTGGAAAAGCCATGATCAAATGGTTCCCAGACAAGATGGCCTTGCTCGTAGCCGGTTACGAAGCCCAAGAAACCTTGGGAGCCAGCTATGTTTTAGCTGACTACAGTAACTACCAGCTACAGGGCGATGAGATGGAAGTTATCGTGGCTGACTTGAACAGCGTCACGGTAAAACCCGTCGCATAAGGAAAACAATTTTTCCTTTTTTTTATTCTCTTTTCTTTCTTCATTTTTATCATTTAGAAAACTTTAAAAGGCTCCATAGCGATCAACGAGGATGCGTTCCCTCCTCTTCATCTTTCTTTTTACAACCCTTATCCTTAGCACCCTTGCAGCCGACCCTAAACTAATCGCCAACCTCAAAAACTACAAGATTTCCAGCCAGTTCAGCCACAACCCCGATGTAAAAAGCCTCCACAATGCCTTCCATTACTCTGGAGAAAGCTTTCAAATCGCAGAAGACATTTACCATGTCATTCACTTCTACCGCTCCAATAAACTCGCCCTAGATGGAAGCGATGTGGGCATGATCCTTGAGCTAGGGAGGTGTAGAAGCCAAGGATTTCGCATTTACTGCTTTGAAGAACTCGACAATGAGACCAAAAGCAGCACGGTCACGTATGACTTGTACGGCAAGTCCACTACTACCCAGATCAATCGTACTACCACTCGGGTTGGTGATCGAGAGCTGCTTGACCGCGTCCGAATCGGGATTTACAGCATCGGACCGGATGTTCGTGTGGATCGCATCATTACCCCTCCAGCCAATCTTGTCGCGATCG
>DATDWO010000075.1:0-4176 GCA_035289665.1 Candidatus Nanoarchaeia archaeon | reverse complement strand
TTCTGATCCCACAGAGACAACGTCTCTGGGGCCCAGAAAGCGAAGCTTTCTGTGGCATGCTCAAGAACCACTTATTCAACAAGCTTTTGACTGGTGGTTCTTGACAAAGGATTAAAAACAAGGATATTCAAAGCCCTCTATCGTCCATGCCGACGAAAAATTAATATAGAGACTTTATTTATTTACCCAATATGGGACTAGAACTGGTTATTTCTGATCCAAAAAGCATTGAAGGTATGCATGCCCACGAACTCTTAAGAAGAGCTTATCAAGCTCGAGATGAAGCTGAGAGAACCTTAGACCCTGTCGAGCGAGGACACTATCTTATTGCTTATGAACGATTTGAAAGAGCCGCTCAAGCTCACCTCACAGGAGATCCCTTCTTTGCTAAACTCTTAGCTGACCTCTGGGCCTCTCAAGCTTATAGCCGCCTGGGACTTGTAGAACTCCATCGAGTCACTGAACGCATCACCCGACGACTATGAAACCTATTTTTTCTATCGCATTTTTATTTCTCACTTTTTTCCTATTGACTTCTTGTACGACTCAGACTCAAACCCTGCAAATCGGCGCTGTCCTTGCCCTGACCGGCCCTGCGGCGAGCTACGGCGAAGAAGCCCGAAATGGCCTTGAACTGGCTGCGGCTGAGATCAATGAACAAGGTGGGATCAACGGCAAAATGGTGGAAATCCTGTACGAAGACGACCAGACGGATCCCAAACAGTCCGTTACGGCCTTTACCAAACTGGCTGATGTGAATCATGTAGCCGGCATGATTGGAGGCACGTGGGACTTCAACTACAATGCCATTGCTCCCTTAGCTGAACAGTATCATATTACTCTGATTACACCTCAAAACGTTAAAACGACAGGCACACTCACCAATGAATATACCTTTATCATGCGACCCCAACTCAAAACGCTGGCTGAGACCCTGGAAGGCTATATCCGAGACCACCGCATTAAACGCATTGCGATCGTTCGATTTGTAAGTGTCTTTGGCCAAGACATCGCCGAAGCACTCAAAGACATTGCCCAGCGCACAGGTGGTAAGTTTATCTTGGATGAAACTTATGGAAGCATTGGCGGCAATGACTTTCAGACCACCATTACCAAACTCAAACAAGCGAAAGCGGATGCTGTATTTTTGGATATGGTTGATACAGATTATGTTAACTTCCTAAAACGCCGAAAAGAACTTGGGCTGGATGCAACGATTCTGACTCACGCTGCACTCAACAGTCTGCTCCCGAACCCGAACATTGACAAAAGTTTGTTTCATGGAATTGTTTACTTTGATTGGGACACCCCACCGAGTGATGTGTTTACTCAGAAATATCGAGCTAAGTATGGACGCAACCCTACCAATTCTGCGGATGGTGCATACGACTCTCTTATGATTATGGCAGAGGCCTTATCGCACGTTCCTCCTGACCAAGCGAACCAGTACTTACAAAGCCACACTTTTAAAACCGCGAATGGTGAATTCCGCTTCAAAGATCAAGTCATCAGCAACCGAGACATCTTTGTGAAAGAAGTTACGCCGAATGGAATTAAGGTGTTGTAGAAGAAGACGATACTAACTTAGTCCATTTTTCACTTCCTGCTGAAGTGTACACCAACGTTGAGTCATCCTCAATGGTTTCATTCTATCGGCTTTAACCATATAGAAAGGCCGTCTTGTACCTGATCCTTCGAAGAAACCAACCCATTCATCTCCGCACGCAGTACCTCTATAGACTAATTGGGAAGAAGCCGCCTCTTCCGAGCAATCTCTATACTCTTTCGTAAATTGGATACCATTGGACAGCCAATGACCCGCAAAACTGGCCGAACCCAAACAATCCTCGATTCTGCCTAATATGTGTGGTCTGCCTTCGAGCTCTATTTCATTCTCTACAAAAACTTCAAAGTACCCTCTGCTGGGATTCGTGGGATCCCATGTACCCACAAAATTTGGTTTTTGCCCTGTGACATCCCCCTCTGATAAAAGTCGTAAAGCACGCCGTAATCCTTCCCGACCAAATACATTTATCCTGTCAGGAGTCCGATTCGGCTGGAAGAGCGATTGAACTCGGCGATGCTTTCCAGTTAACATTGGAACCTCGTCTGCTGAATAACGATCAAATAAGATTCCGTTTTCTGCCTGAAGCTTCTGTGCATTTGTCCACCAATAATCGCTATGAACTAATCCAACGAGTGCTGCAGTTAGATCCGACTCTTCAATTACTCGCAATAAAGCATTTTCTCTTTCTATCTCATGAACCTTTCGTGCTCGAATCTTCGCTCTATATTCTGCATCTCTTGCAGCAGAAACTCTGACCATAAAATCCAAATCTCTTTCTCCTCTTTTCGGGCACATCTCCTGTAATCGAGCGGTATGCTGAAGTTCGATTATTTTGACTCGATTATAATTCAAATAGCATTCTACCTCTTCTAGATATACAACGCTCAGTCCTTGATCTAAACAAAATCGTTCCATCCAATCCCAATAATCTAAAGAAGAGTCGTATCCTGCTCTAAACTTTTCTATGAGGCCTCTTTCTACTATAAGAGTTTCCACATGTTCGTGAACTCGATCCCAATCTTGCCTGCTTAACCATTCAATGCCGACTCTTGCTCCTTTTGGCAATTGAGATAGTTCGCTTAAAAGCTCTGAACTGGGCCTTACATACACTTCCCATGTGCTTCCGTCAACCTCTTGCTGACGACCTCCATGATTTACGCCGAAGAGTTTAACCATATACAGAAAAATTGGGCGTAACTAATAAAGGTAACTGCCAAAATTGGAAATCTCTTCCAGTTTCACCGCAAGCTTTAAATAATACCATAACAATACTACAACCATGGTCGCTAAGAGTCAAACCTTGAGCTTTACCGTGCCGGAAATGCTCCGGCTGGAACTGAGTGTGATTGCGAAGACTGGTTATTATGACAGCACTTCTGAATTCTTACGGGATGCTATGCGAACTTTCCTAAATAACCGGAAAGACTTACGAATTGCGATTGCAGCCGCCCTTTACCAAGACGGCAAAATAAGCCTCGGAAAAGCCACGGAAATTTCGGAAGTAAGCTATGAAGAGATGAAAGAACTACTGGTAAAACGAGGAATACCTTTAAGAAGAGGATCCCAAACCAAAAAAGAAATGCTCGAAGCAGTCGAGCGGATCAAAAAGTGGCAAAAATCGTCGTCTCGGACACGGACTTCCTCAGCTCGTTCTTAAAAATTAGACGACTTGACCTTATTCTTAACGCTTTTCACACCAAAAGCTTACTCATCCCCCAAGCTGTAGCTTATGAATTAAGACGCTCAACATTAAGAGATTTTTTAGACGTTGCATTGACTGCTGAAAGAATCATTATTCAAGAAATAAAAGTCCATCCTATCAAAGGCTTTGGACTAGGAGAAATCGAATCGATTGCTCTTGCTGAAAAAACCAAAGGCATCCTACTCATGGACGACTGAAAAGCTTCCCCCCATGCCCTAGCTAAAGGAATAACCGCTATAACTATTCCAGACTTTTTGCTTTTCTGCAAAAATCGCTTTTTAAATCGAAAAGAAACCCTCCAGATCATGACTCATTTAAGAAAAGAAGACCATTACCTGTTTAGTGAGGAAAACAAGAGGACCCTTCTAGCTTAACAGCAAACTGGGCTGCTCGGTAATTGGCGGCGCTTGTGATGCGTCAGGTAAGTAACTACGGATTCTATGCGTCACATCATTCAAGGCATTCATGAAGGTGATGAAACCCTCGTACGGCGTATCGTATGGATTAAAGTACTTATGCACATCACCATCACTGAACCATTTTATGCACATGTAATAAAAATGGTCTGAAGTCGTTAATTTACGCCAGTCCTCCAATAATTGCTCATCTTTGATCTTTTTAACGTGCGGCTCCAAAGCGTAGAGTTGTTCGATGCTTGCTTTTTGCAAACTGTTCCCCAACCAAGCACTTAAATCCCGCTCGAGATCTGCCCAAGAAACAAAATTGTGCATATCTAACTCAGCTGCACTAGGGTAGGTGGCAGCAACCTCACTTACGGTCAAAAAGTTATTATCCGGATGTGCTAAAACCTCACCCGGCAAGGCTTTCAAAAACTCGAAGATTCCTGTATCCTCCCACTGGTGCTCGCCGAACGTTTCGTAATCCATGAAGAGATTTACGGTATGGC
>DATDWO010000074.1:0-4345 GCA_035289665.1 Candidatus Nanoarchaeia archaeon | reverse complement strand
GGTCCCCTAATAAATGTCTGAGGTGGTCTTCGATGTCATGGATCTGTTGCAGGGCGGCGTTTTCAGCAAGAACGACCTTAGTCATGTCCCTTGCGACACCCGCAGCAGCGCCAATGTCTCTGAGAAGATTGACGCGTTGATCCTCCGGAAGGCCTCCTCCTTCAACGGCGCGAAGTGAAGTTTGTATGGTTTGAAGCCTATCTTGTAACGTTCTAAGGCTTCCAGTAGCATCCCGAGTAAGGTCCACTCCAATTCCCATGAGTCGATTAAATTCAGTTACTGCCTGTCCTCGTCGGACTTGCATTTCTTCTGCAGCCTCACGAGTACGGTTTGCGTTGACTTGCTGGGTTCGTTGTTGAGTGATGGCTAGATTATGGGTTCCTACAGCAGCAGCTTCTGCTCTAGTTTGATTGCCTACTTCTAAAGTAGTGTGTTCATCAGCTACTCGTTGAGCTCGGTTAATCGCTTCGCGGGCTTCATGTTGTTCCCGGGTAAGCGTCTGCGCTCCCTCTCGAGCTTGATTGGCTTGGGCGTTGGCTTGATCAGCGCGGGCTTGGGTTTCTGCGTCATTTGCGCCTGCCGCCCGATGACCGCTAATAATTCCTCGGAAAATGAAGTAACATAGACTCAGGATAGCGATGAGGGCAATGATGAAAGTAATGAATCCGATGTCCCAAAGAAAATCCAGGTAGCCTGGAGTTACAAGGCTAGCAATGCCTAAACCCGTAGAGAAGGCAATACGGGCGCCTCGATTGCTTTGGTCTTTGAAGAAGGGTAGGTAGTTGCTTACGGCAAAGACTATGCCAAATATGATAAGGAATCCACAGAGGACGAAAATCCAGGCAGCGTCTCCAGCTTGGGTGGCAAAGTTACTTCCGGTAAGACCAAAGAGACCTAGGAGAAGAGTGTTCATTCGTTGTGCAATGGCTGGTGTCTGAGCAGAAGCAGGTTGGGCTAAAGCCATTAAGGAGAGAATAGAAAATGGGAGGAAGCGTTGGATCTTGAGTCTCATTAAGCCGCACCTGTGTATAAGTCAAACCCTCGCTTGGCTACTATTTAAAGGTTTCCATCGGTGTCGAGGAGAAAAGAATTACTTGAAGGGATTGTTTAATTTTTTTGCACAACGGTATAAACCCTAGTATGTTTTCACTTTAAGGCCGGGGATGCGTTTGAAGTGTTCAGTGTTGCGGGTAACTAGAGTGGTGCAATCGTTGGCAAGAAGGGTTCCAGCGATGAGGCAGTCAGTATGGTCTATCCTCCACCCTTTTCGATTGAGGGAGCCTCCTATTTTAGCCGATTGTTCAATGGCTGGATTGGTGAGTGGGAGGATGGTCAGTCGATCAAGTAGGATATGGCTTCGTTCGATGAGTTTGTCAAGGTTTTCTGGTTTGCTTGAGTAAAATCCAAAGAGAAGTTCATAAACATTGACCTGGGTGGTGCAGATGTGTTCTTTGGATATTTTAATTGCAAGCTCTTTAGCGGCAGGGTTATTTCTAAGTAAGTCGATAAGAAAAGTGGTGTCTAAAGCATAGGTGTCTACCATGTGTGAATTTTTCTTTTGTTGGTTTCTTTTCGGGCGTCTGCAAGTGTTTTCTCCATTTTTTCCCAGTATTCTGCAGGTAAGTCGGCAAGGAGTCCTGCACATTCCGCTAAAGAGCCCTTTTTTTCAGGCAATTCCCGTCGGAGTAGTTCAGAGAAGCTCTCGTCTTTCTTCTTGAGCCGGACCATGCGCTCGTACACGTCCGTCATGATCGATAGGGTTTTGGTCGCCATCTGTGTATGTGTATGTGTACACAGACTTAAATAGTTTGCGCTTTCCTAGGGAGGATAAAGGTAGTCTTTGCGCTTCGATTCACCTAGCGTGTTCTCACTTTCTTTTTTGTGCAGAATACTAAGAAAATACTTTCACTTCGCCAACCAAGGCACGTACTGTTCAGTTAGGCTTTTCAAGAACCATTCCCATAAATAGGGTGAGATCATAACCAAGGCTCCGATGATCAGAACATGGAATTTCTTCTCGCCGACTTTTCCGGCAATGGCTGCGGCGCCAGCGATCTTGGCCATAGCAATCAGTCCGACCACGACCCGTACAGCCACTTCAATCCATACATTTTCGCTAAAGCCGACGAGGCTGAGGACATAGCCGACATTCATGCTGACGAAGATAAAGATCAACATGACAGGGATGGCGTGTAATCCGTGGCGGAGCCAGCCGAGTCCGCGTTCATCGGCGTGGACAAAGATGAGTTCAACAATGCTGAGGACGATGCCCACGGCTAGAACAGGGAAAATCACAAATTGAGGAGCAGCGGCGACGGCTGCGGCGGTTGCCATGTTTCTTTCCTCAGTAATCAGATATTTAAACGTTTCTATTTGGCGAGCTGTTAAGTATGCGTCAGGTCTATTTTTGCCAAAGTGTTGAATTCTCTAGTTTTAGCCTGTTAAAAGCCCTTTCTGAAGTGGGACGGCAGAGGGGGTGTCATATGACAACTTTGATCTGGGGGGTTTAGTAATAATTGCTGTGGCTTACGCCATATATTTTGGAGTTAAGAATAAGTTTATAAATTTGTGATGACCTCAGATAGAGAAGGATTAACCATGTTAAAAAAAGAAGAAATACAAAACAAATACTTAATAGGCGACTGCAAAGAAATCTTAAACCAAATACATGACAATACCTTCGACTTAATAGTAACCTCTCCACCGTACTCCGACAGCAGAAAGAACACCTATGGAGGAATACAACCCGATAAATACGTGGAATGGTTCCTTCCACGATCTAAAGAGCTCTTACGAGTATTAAAGTCTACAGGCACATTCATTCTAAACATAAAAGAAAAAGTAGTAGACGGAGAAAGGCATACATATGTCATAGACCTTATAAAGGCTTTGCGAGAACAAGGGTGGATATGGACTGAAGAATACGCGTGGCACAAGAAAAACTGTCACCCGGGAAAATGGCCTAACAGATTCAGAGACGCATGGGAAAGATGCTTGCAATTCAACAAAACCAAACAATTTAACATGTATCAAGAAGCAGTTATGATCCCCATAGGGGAATGGGCACAAACAAGACTAAACAATCTAAGCGAAAAAGACCTACGAAGAGACCCATCCGGCGTAGGAAGCGGATTCGGAAAGAAAATAGCCAACTGGCTAGGAAAAACAAAAGTCTACCCGTCAAACGTACTACACCTAGCCACAGAGTGTGGTAACAAAAACCACAGTGCAGTATTCCCAATAGACCTACCGGCTTGGTTCATCAAACTATTCACCAAATCTGAAGATTTAGTCCTAGACCCATTCGCAGGTTCAGGAACCACAGCAGTAGCCTGCAAACAACTAAACAGAGACTATTTAATGGTCGATATTATGGAAAAGTATAAAAGAGAGGCAGAACTCCGACTAAGTAAATGCGCGGCATTAGGCTCTCTGAAGTTGAAAAGTTCGTTAAAGAAAACATCAAAAGTTTTCATCAAAACCGCCTAAAAACCCTTGAAGACACAAAACTAAAAGACCTTCTCAAAAGAAAAAATCCATATTTATTCAAGGCTAAAAACATCATTACAGCACAAGACCTGGTAACTGCCTTTCTCGATGCCAAACTATCATCCTCAGAGGAGGAAATATTCGGAGACTTCCTAGAAAAACTAGCCATATTCATAGCACAAAAAACCCTAAACGCTAATAAAAGCTCTGCACACGGCGTAGACTTTGAATACACAAAGAAAGGAAAAAGATACTTAGTTTCAGTAAAATCAGGGCTAAACTGGGGCAATAGCAGTCAATGGAAAGCACTTGTAAACGATTTCCAAGTAGCTGTAAGAATACTGAAACAAAGACGGCACGTAAGAGAAGTGGACTGTGTATTAGGAATATGTTACGGAAAGAGGAAAACTAACTTCAAAAAAGGCATACTATGGGAAATCTGCGGACAAAACTTCTGGTACATGATAAGCGGAAACGAAACTCTTTACACAGACATAATAGAACCTTTAGGACATCAAGCAAAACAACTAAACGAAGACTTCAACCTAAAAAAAGCCCAAATAATCAACAAATTCACAAAGACTTTTATCGACGAATTCTGCGACAAAAAAGGCAGAATAAGCTGGGAAAGACTTGTCAAACTAAACTCGGAAAACCTAACCCCTCAAGATAAAAAACAGTTAACCTGACGTTTACCTAACAGCTCACCAAATAGGATACTTTCAACTTAACGTGCCATAAGCCTATCAACAGCTTTTTTCAAATGATAGCGTCTATTCAGAAATGAGTTTAGCGTCGGAGAAAGTGTAGAGTCCAACGCAAAAGGGCACTCCAAACACCTATCGGAGACCTCATA
>DATDWO010000073.1:0-8291 GCA_035289665.1 Candidatus Nanoarchaeia archaeon | reverse complement strand
TTCCAAGTAAAAATTCATTAGAAAAGGCAGGGCAAACCATCAAAAAAGACAAGATATGGGAAAACACGTTCCCCAGCCCCGCAACGAAGCGGGGCTGGCCCCTACGAAATTCGATGTCTCAGCTTACTTCGGGGAAGTCTGGTGGGCACTAACTTTAAATAATACTTCCCTTTTGCGCACCTATGCACGAGCTCCTTACTGAAATCGGTCTCACTCGGTCTGAAATTGCTGTGTACCTGGCCCTCCTTGACCTAGGTAGCAGTACCACCGGACCGATCATCAAAAAGGCAGGGATTGCTTCTGGAAAAGCCTATCTTGTACTTGACAAACTCCTCCTGAAAGGACTTGTCACTTATACCCTGAAAGGAGGAACCAAACACTACCAAGCCAAAGACCCTGAAAAAATACTCGAATACCTGCAACAGAGAAAAAAAGAGTTTACCCGGCAAGAAGAAGAACTCAAACAAGTATTGCCCGGGCTAAAAGCCAAGTATGAAGAGAAAAAATATGATTCTTATGCTGAAATTTATGAAGGAGTTCAAGGGCTGAAAACATTGTATGACTGGATCATTCAAGAACTCAAAAAGGGAGAAGGGCTTATTGCTCTTGGAATCCCCCGAGAATTCAACCGACGATTTGAACCCTATTTCTTAGACTGGAACCATCGAAGAATCAGCCGAGGCATACACCTGCGCGTAGTCTACAATGCCGACAATCGCGAATATGGAAGAGTTCGCGAAAAGATGAAATTCACTCACGTACGCTACTTAAAGATCACCACGCCTGTTATGATCCTTATCTTTAGAGACTATGTGGTTACTGTAAATCCACTTGGAACCCCTTTGTGCTTCTTGATCCGCAACAAAGAAACCTCTGAAAGCTATCGAAAATACTTTGAGATCCTATGGAAACAAGGGAAGAAATAGTGATGGGAATAACCCTTTCTTTTTATTAATTACTATTTTTTCTTACATATTTTATACCCTATAAATTTATCTGTCGACGATAGCACAAAGTATAAAAACACAGATGCCTACTAAGCCATATGTCACAGAATCATATTATTAAGCGTGAATGTGGTCTTCTTTTTGCCAACTTAAAACTTTTTGCCTATCGAGTAAAAATAAATACAGAACAACTTTTAGATATCCCATTCACAAATGATGATTATAAAGAAGCAGTCAAAAAATTCATACTCGAACTACACAGCAGAAGACTTTTTCCATCAGATTATACTGTGGAAATAAAAGAGCTTCTTTGGCGATCATCGAAAAAGAGCATATTAGACCCCTACCTCAATTCACTAATTCCATTTACTGATTTTTCAGTAAAGGTTACTTTTAAGGCTGGAGAAGATAGTATCGCTCTTCTTCTTATTTTATGTGTTAGTCGACAAAGATTAGACGTTTTACCACTAACTAAGATGTTTATCATATATAACCCTAAAATTCCAGCGGTTTTTCTTGAGCTTTTGTGATACCCTTGGTTTCACAAGCTTTTAAAACCAAACCCAGTTTCGAAGCATATGATCATCGAGGGCGGACAATTTCCGGAGAAACCGGAAGTTCACACAGATCACTGGACAGGCACTCGCCAGATATATAAAGTTAGATACAGTCTGCATAGTGTGAGTTCAGAACAAATAAACATCTGGGATTTAGGGGATAAAATTAATGTTAAGGTTAATCAATCATTTATAGACCTTATTAATCGCCTGATAAAACTGCAATTTAAGAACAAAAAAAACATCCATCAAAGATTGAATCGAACCTATAAAATCCCTTTTAATGTGTTTAAAGATCGACTTAAAAGAGGATATCGTTACTTTGTTGACCTAGAAATCCTTCTTACTCTTTGTGACTTATTGAACATTCCTAAAGATCGGTTACAAAAAGAGATAATCGCTTATAAAGCAAGAAGAGGACACAATTACATCGAAAACCCAAAATTGCCTATTAAGATAACCCCTTTATTTGATATGCTTATCGCTCACCATATAGGAGACGGTTATATGGTGCAAATTCAAGGTAGAAAAATCTACTTTGGATATCGACAATATAATGAAAAATACAGGATGCTTTACCTCAAAAAAATCGAAGCGATCTTTGGAAAATTGAGGTACAAAATTGACTATTTCCATAAAGAAGGATCTACCAATATTTACTTTCCAGTTTCTGTTTCAGGTCTTATGTTCAAAGTCTACGATCTAAAGCCAGAAGATTTTATGTCGGAGACCGCACGAATCCCAGAGCCAATCTTCCAAAAAAATTGGAAACACCAGTTAGCTTTTCTTTTAGGGATCATCATAGATGAAGGCCATGTTGATTCAAGCTTAATCGTGATCGGTATGAAGAATAGACTCTTCATTGAGGATCTAAACAGACTATGTGGAGAGCTGCAGTATACTTCTTGCGTAAGGGAGCGTAAAGATGGAATGACTTCTTTATATATCCTATCTAACAGTCTTCCAAAATTTTTTAGAGATTATCAGACATTATTAAGCGAATACCCTCAAGTAGACTTAGGCTATAAAGGAGAAAAGATTAAAGAATTTATCAGCAGAATTTTTAAACCTAAACTTTATTTAAAAGGTAACAAAACCAATATCCTGAAGGAGCTTTCCAGTCGAGAATTAACGGTAAATGAAATTGCTACAAGCCTAAATATGACTCGACAAGGCGCTAGATACCTTGTCAAAGAACTTACTAAAGAGAGCAAAATAGAAGTTAAATCAATTGTAAAATTTGGAAACTGCAAATATGGATTGAAGGTGCTAAATTGCTCATAGGAATTGTGGGTAAAAGTAACGTAGGGAAAAGCACGTTCTTTAAAGCCGCTACGCTTATGGATGTGCTGATTGCCAACTATCCTTTCGCTACGATCAAACCCAATGAAGGTGCAGGATTTGTGAAGATTGACTGTGTGGATACGTTCTTTAATCGACAATGTAACCCTCGAGAAGGATTCTGCGTGGAGCATAAGCGATTTGTACCGGTGAAATTAATTGATGTGGCTGGACTGGTTCCTGGAGCGCATAAGGGCCTTGGATTGGGCATGCAGTTCTTGAATGATCTGAATCAAGCCAGTGTCTTGATCCATGTGATTGACTCAGCAGGCACTACTAGTGAAAAGGGAGAGCCCATCCAACCGGGGACGTATGACCCTGCAGGTGATGTACGATTCTTGGAGATTGAACTAGACTACTGGTACTTAGACATATTAAAGAAAGGCTGGGAACGACTTGCAAGAATGACCATACAGACCAAACAAAAAATTGCGGATGTACTTGGAAAACAATTAAGTGGAGTGGGTGTGGATGAGAAAATGGTTGAGGAAGCCCTTGGTAAACTTGGCTTGAATCCTGAAACGCCCCATCAATGGACTGAAGAACAACTCCTGCAGTTATCTACTTGGCTGCGCAAGAAAACAAAACCCATGATCATTGCCTGCAATAAGGCCGACATGCCAACGGCGGCGGCCAATATTGAGAAGTTACGCAAGGAATTTCCCGACTACTTATTTGTCCCTTGCTCGGCTGAAAGCGAGCTAGCCCTGAAAGAAGCAGCTAAAGCTGGACTCATTGATTACCTACCTGGTACAAAAATATTCAAAATAAAAGAAGAAGGAAAACTAAGCGAGGCTCAAAAAAAAGGCCTTGAACTCATTCAAAAAAGTGTTTTGGACCCGTATGGCAGTACAGGAGTTCAGGACGTGTTAAACACGGCTGTTTTTGAATTACTGCATTACAAAGCAATCTATCCAGGCGGGGTGAGCAAGCTGGAAGATCAGCATGGAAGGGTATTGCCAGACTGCTTCTTGATGCCGCCTGCAACTACTGCCTTGGACTTTGCCTTTAAACTGCATACGGACTTCGGGAACAACTTTGTGAAAGCGATTGACGTCAAAAAGAAGCTGCCTATTGGGAAAGAGTATGTTCTAAAGCACTTGGATGTGGTTGAGATTAAGGCGAGCAAGTAGGAAAACAAAAAATTTACCTTTTTAGATGCAATAATGAATGATTAAACGATCTTACCTAATCTGTCCTTTCAAAAATTTAGCGCCTAATTTTGCAAGTTCTTTGTATTGTCCTTTAAGTCGATTCACTGCTGAAGACACTGCTTCGTTTGCCTCTTCCTCCCTTCCTTCCCTTCGTGTATACAATGACAAGAGGCACCATAAAGCAATTTCTGCATCTCTCGTTTGGGAGATCAGGGCTTTATAGAAATCAAAACCCTCATTGCCTGTAGTAGCGTCCATGAGATTGATCACATGCCATCCAATTGAGGAATAATTTCTAGTGAAACCTGCCGTATGGATGGATAAAAAGTCAGGCGAAAGCTGATTACCTGGAAAAGCCCATCTTAAGACTTTATCTCTTGCTGCTTCATCTCTTAATTCTGCCCCGATACATAACAGTCCACTAAGTCCTTGGGTAGCTCCTGAGGCTAGTTTTTCTTCCAATAAGGATCTATAAACATCTTTCATCTCTGGATGAGTATTATGCTCCAGCCAGTTCATGATCACATCATGAGGCCTTCCATCTGAATGGTGGGGTGGGGGGATACTCTTGCCAGACAAGCGGTCATCCAGGTACTTTCTCATTCCTGCCACATCTTCCCATAAACCTCTTCTTGTTTCTTCTGCCATATTGCAAAAGATAATCCTCTTTCTTTAAAAATGTTTGTGTATATTATTACTTTATAGTAGTCATATTTATAAAGGCCTTTGGTATTCTAAGCTTATGCTCCAACGCATCCTCGTTTTAAGCTTGATCTTCCTAGCTGGATTTCTAAGCCACGACCTCTACAGCCAATGGATTACCACCCCCCTTGACGTACAAGGACCCCACCAACGCATCCTTGACAACCAAGTTGAAATTCAGCCAGACCATGTCGTATTGCGTATCCCCAACGCCCAATTTGCTGGTTTCACTGCGACACACAGCATGGACCCAGTTATTGATTCCGATAGCAATGCCCTTGAAGTAATACCTCAAACAGAAGAAGACATTCATATCGGAGACATCGTTAGCTATGAATACCGAGGAAGCATCTTAATCCACCGTGTCGTAGGAAAAGGCACGGATTCAGAAGGAACCTATTACATAATGAAAGGCGACAATGTCAACACCCCAGACCCTGCGAAAGTACGATTTGGACAGATTCAACGAGTGTTGGTGGCGATTCTTTACTGAGGGATAAATTTATAACCCTTCTTTTTACCCACTCCCTATGAGATCTATTTTAGAAGTCGGGTATGGCGGCCTCCTGATTGGCCATAGCAATCTAAGATATTTTTGTACTCAACTTCCTCCCAATGTAATCTATTATGGAATCGACCTTCCGCCTGAAAAAACACACTCTATTGAAGAGTTTTTCATGGGCCTTGATGAGAGTGCCACATACGCTGGAATGATAAAAGCGCTGGAACACGCGTGACGATCCTTACGATCAGAACGAGTTTTTCTTTACGAGATGGACGCACGAAAACTTGGCTTTCAGAGCAACGTTTTTGATGAAGTCCACATGCACTATCTTGTAACTCAACCCGAAATTACACAGAAAGACATTGTTGACATGGTCCAAGAAGCATATAGAGTCTTAAGACCTAATGGCTGGCTTATTGCTACAGGAGAAAAAAGAAAATCTTTGCTCGGGCGCGGATCTAGTGAAATAGAAGCACGTGAAGCCATTGAATCCGCTAGATTTTCTACAGCAGATGAGCAGATGCTACCCTACGTGAGTGCCATTACCCCGCTCGTTCAGGCTTTGCGCGCATGTCGATAAGAAGAAGGTGAAGGAAGCTTTGTTCTGTTAGGGAAAAAATAAGAAAATGGGCCCATCCGGACACTCAATGTCTTTTGAACATTCTTGAACCGGAGATCTTCTCCGTTTTCAGCACCCTTGTGCATGTAAAGGAGATGTCATATGCAGTGCTATACAGCATAGCCACTAGACTATGGGCCCATGGTTTCTAAGGACGGAACACAGTTTAAATAGGTTTTGGCGGCTTTGCCCGAATAGTTCACGAAAAGAAAGGCTTGTCCGATAAGTAAAGGTTCTGCCCGAAAAGTCAGACTTTCCAAAGACTTATCGGGCAAAGCCGGTTTTGGCGGAATGTTTTTAAAAGACAGAACCCCAGTTCTGAAGTTTACTTTACGAAGCCAAACCTTTAAATATAAGGAACCTTAAAAAACCGATATGTATGATTACCATATACAAGGCGCCTTGACCTTTGCCAACTTCTTCATCTCCGCCTTCATCACCCGCTATGTCTGGAGATTCCTAAAACGAACCAAACAAGAAAAAGACCGAAAACCTTGGGAACTCGTCTACTGGGCCAGTTTGTTCTATTTTGCCCACCAAATCTTCCACCTCCTTTCCCTATACGAAAACCCGTTTCAATACGCCGAAGCCTATAGCTATCCCAAACTCATCACCGAATTCTTCTACAGCGGGATCATTCTGTATACCGTCGTCACACAAGGCGATTTGATTCTTAAAAAGACTAAGATTGTCATTCGAAGAAAGAAAAGATAAAATATGCGATGGCCGGGACTTTCGCGCTCCTCTAAGCTTTCGAACCCGGATCAGAGCCTTGGCAAGGCCCTATCCTAACCATTAGACTACCATCGCATAACCTCCTGGATCTATATATGCTTTAAAAAAGTTGCTAAAAAGATAGATAAAAAATAATAAAAACTAAGGGAAGGTCTTAATGTACTCCCGCTCAAGACCATATCGACCAATGTAAGCTCCTGACCTTCGATTTAACGGGTTGATATCTCTCTGCTCTGCATTCGAAATGTGAGAAACAACGGAATGATCATACCCTACTGTTACTGGCAGATACACTGGACTCGGAACCACTACCCCCTTATGCACACCCCAAGCTAGGTAAAAAGTTTCTGGCCTGAAATTGCTGCCACGAATTTCATCGCTCATCACTTGACGAGGATGCACGGATAAAGACTTCACTACTTGCCTACCCGCCGCAATTCCCACTAAGGAATAAGCCGGAACAAAGGTATTATCTCTCACTGAAACATAATAAGCACTGGCACTGCCCATCAACAACAAAGCCACCAACAAACTGATTACTCCTTTCATCGTTACACCTCTTTATTTTGAAATTGACTTAATGTACTGACGAGACAACCCATAATCGCCAATATAAACACCTGGAGCACGATTTCTCGGATTGATCGCCTGCACTGGAACACTCCAATGAGGATCCATACCCATCCACCGCACACCCATTAAAACGGTCGGCGTTGACATTGAGCTAGACTCTAAAAACATCTGAGCGCCTTCGTTGCTCGGATTTGTTACCAATGTGGTACTTGTCACCGCTGGAATCACTTCATTGATGTTTGGAATCAACACACTCACCGATCCTGGAACGGCAAAGCCATTCTTAGTATAATCAAATGTATGATACGCAGAAACTACGGATAAACTCAATAAGAACAAAATAAACCCAGCACCCTTCATTCTGTACACCCCCTGGTTTACTCCTTTTCCAGAAACAGACCTATATAAATTTAACTAAATTTTACCAGATAAACAAAAATAGAAGAAAAATTAGAAAAAATTGAAAAAATTAATTATAGTGCGGAACCCACTTCCACGCCTTGATGCGTGTTCGAGCAACGTCGTACTGACCTTCATAACTGTAACGACCGCCACGATTCTGCATGTCGATCATCTTCACAAAGTTACTCGGACCCGGAACTTGATGCGGGACAGAAGCCCAAGAATTTTGGTTCGACCAAGGCCAGGATGAGTCCAAAGCCCACTCCGTTCGACCCCATCGGTCGGCGAAAGCAGCCAAACCTGCACCATTCAAGTTGTACATATATTGTTCAGGCACCAATAAGGCCTTATCAAAGTCCTGCATGGAAACCAACACACGACCATTCGAAGTACCCATCAATCGCTCAGTCTCCGGAGTAACCATCCAGACACTGCCTGTAGCACCGAAACCGTTCTTTGAATAATCCTTACCTGTGCTAAAGCCGCCATCAAGGCCTGCAGAAACCAAGGAAAGCGACAATACCAACATTAACGCACACATACTTGTTCTCATGGATAACCACCTCAGGATATTTAAATAGTAAACCTCTCTCCATTAATAAAGGTTACGCTCTACAGACTTCCCCGAAGTGGTTTAGAAAGCTTTAAAAGCCTGAATTCGTAAGAATAAAGCCGGGGGTGATTAGTCCCCCGGCTTTGTCGATAAACCATGCAACGGCATATCGACAACCATGTACAAGTGTTCTTTAAGAAAAG
>DATDWO010000072.1:0-8390 GCA_035289665.1 Candidatus Nanoarchaeia archaeon | reverse complement strand
ATGCTTCCCAACTCCCTCGTCGGGCATATCTTTTTTCGGCAGCAGCCAAAGCCGGTGAAACCCTATCCTGTGCTTCTTGCGGAGTTAATCCCAATAAAACGTACTCTTGGATGAGAGATCCTCTCAATTGATCAGTGTCTCTCGTTGAGGCTTTTGACTCTTCGACAGCTGGTGCTTTTTTTACATATGTTTTTGTTTCTGTTTTTGTTTCTGGCTTTGGTCCCTTCCGGATAGCTGCCTCTAATGCCCGTTCGACTCTTTTACTCAGCTCTGTTCGGAACCCTTCAGGATCAGAAGGGTCTATCTTGCCTCCCTCACGCTCAATCGTTGCGGATGAAATTTCTCTAACTCTACCTGCTGGCAGAGCATCTTGGTAAGCATCTACGAATTCGCCCAGTAAACCTTTACATTCTTTCAAACGCTGTCCTTGCTCAGCCTGTCTGTAACTAGATACTAGTTCATCCAATGCTTCTTGGACATAAGGACTTGCTTCGCGCGTGAAACTATGACCTCTTCCTGGCTTGAAAACCCTAAGTTGTTCTTTCAATGTTTTTTGGGCGGCTCGAGTCACTTGATCTTCTGGCAATCCCCTTTCTTGTGAATACACTCTAACAAATCTTTGCTCTAAGCCTCTTCTTTCTTCTTCGAGTCGTTCTGGATGATCGGGTGCCTTAATAGGTGCATAACGCCTCTCTTTTGGTCTTGGTTTTGTTTCCCTTTTTCCCCCCAGTTCCGCTTCCTTTTCCAGGCCATCCTTAGCAGCATTATACACTCTCATTAAATCCCTTCTAGAAACTCCATAGGTATGGATAACAGCTGCGTCCTTATGACCATTTAAACCAACCACAATTTCTTCTAAACGATGGAAAAGGGAAGCCTTCACTTTTTTCGATGGATTTAAACTCCTCATGTACCCCGCTATTTTTCTTCTTTCACCTAAAGGCACTTCGCTTCGATACTGAACCTCTCCACGACTCAGACGATGAAAAGGTACGGCTGTATCTAAGATGGCATCCTTTACTTCCCAAAACCTTTCTCTTGCCTTTCTTTTTTCATCAGGCGAAGCCATTGGCCTTATTGCTATAGCCCTCTCAACCAAACCCCTCTTTCCAGCCCTGTCTTCTAAGTCATATAACGTTTGAAGAACAAGAGCGGGTAAACTGTATAAAGGTTCAGCTGAGAAAATTTGTGGAATTGGTGCCTTATTTATACTGTAATCTCTCTTAGTCGTGTTAACGCCCCCTACTATTTTCCAATTAGGAGATGCCTATTTTTAATAGTTTTGCCTTAAGCTTTATATAGGCAGAGTCTTTTTAAAAAGATCTGGTTTTACAAAGATTATGTACAAGAAAATTTCCATCCCCGAATCAACTTCAGACCCAACGATCAATATCTGCCTCGATACCATTAAGCATGGAAAACAAGCACTTGTCTTCGTCAATACCAAACGCGGAGCAGAGAGCCAGGCGGAGAAGATCGCTAAGAAAACAACTTTGAAAGACTCTAAACACACTCAACTTGCCGAAGAAGCCTTGAATGTTTTAAGCAAACCCACCAAACAATGCCAGCGATTGGCCTTGTGCCTTAGAGGAGGAACCGCCTTCCACCACGCAGGCCTACCCATGAAACAACGCGAACTCGTCGAAGAAGGCTTTCGAAAGGGGAGTATTAAAGTAATCTGTTGTACACCAACTCTTGCATTCGGACTCAACCTTCCCGCTTTTCGCACCATCGTTCGAGACTTGAATCGCTATGGCCCAAGAGGCATGGAACCCATCCCTGTAATCGAATACCAACAAATGATCGGCCGCTCTGGCAGACCGGACTTTCACGATGACTATGGAGAAGCGATTGCCTTGGCATCCAGCGAGAGCCACAAACAAGAGATCTACGAAACTTATGTCACTGGAGAGCCTGAAGCGATTTTATCTAAACTTGCGGCTGAGCCTGCGCTACGCACTTATACTCTTACGCTCATTGCAGCCCATAACATTCGCGACAAAAAAGACCTTTATGGATTCTTTGCAAAAACCCTCTTCGCACACCAATACCAAGACTTGGAAAAAATGAACCAGATTATTGACAAAGTCTTGAAGCAGCTGCAGGATTGGAAATTCATCCAGATGAAATCCAATGACTTTCAAAGTGCAGATGAATTTGAGAATGAACCCTTACGAGCTACTGCAATCGGGAAAAGAGTGGCTGAGTTGTACCTAGACCCCTACACTGCCCACCACCTTTTAGAGTGCTTGGAGAAAGCTACACAGAAAGAGACCTCCGCTATTGGTTATCTTCACATGCTCAGTAGATGCTTAGAATTAAGGCCACTTCTCACTGTGAAGATGTCTGAGGTTCAAAACATACAAGAAGCCTACCTGCCTTATGAAGAATACCTACTCGAAGCAGCGCCTCCTGAATTTGACTACGAATACGATGACTATTTGAAAAGCATCAAGACGACCCTTTTTTTTAATGATTGGATGGAAGAAAAAGACGAGGAATACCTGTTGGAGCAGTATGGAGTAAGACCTGGTGAGTTGTTCACCAAGCTGGACGTTTGTGATTGGCTCCTGTACTCCTCCAGCGAATTGGTCAAATTGAACGGTTGGACGGGATTGATTAATCCCTTAGCCAAGATGCGCGTACGGCTAAAATACGGAGCGAAAGAAGAATTGCTTGCGTTGCTGCAATTGAAAGACATCGGGCGCGTGCGGGCACGGAAGCTGTATCAAAATGGCATCCAGACCTTGGGCGATGTGCGCGTTGTGGATATGATGAAGCTGAGCCAGTTGTTAGGCCCTGCTGTGGCTAAGAACATCAAAGAACAAGTCGGGCAGAAAGTGGAGGAAGTGCCGAAAGGAAAAAGGAAGGGGCAGATGAGCTTAGAAAAATATGGCCTTAAAGAAAAGAAGAGCAAAAAGAAAAATTAGGATTCTAGTGAGCAGAATTCAAAACCTTTAAATAGTATATCTGAGTTATACTAATTATGGCAAGTCCCAGTAAAGAAGAAAACGTTTTACAGCTTATCCTAGAAAATAGCCCCTTAAAACAATGGCACTTTGAAGAGGTTGTTCAGGAAGCTAAGGTGACTAAAGCTGTCGCTAATAAATGGCTTAAGAAGTATGTTCAAGAAAGGCTCTTAGAGCGAAAAAAAGAAAAAGGGAAGTTTCCTTATTTTACTGTTGGGAACAACAACCCAGTTTATTATTCCTTAAAAAGGGTTTATTCTTTAGAACGGCTTCATAAAAGTGGACTCATCCCTAATTTATTATCCATAAAAACGGCAAAAACGGTCATCTTATTTGGAAGTTTTGCTCGAGGAGACTGGTATAAAGATTCTGACATTGATCTTTTCATTTTCGGAAATCTTACGGATTTTGACAAGAAGCTTTATGAATTGAGGCTAAACAAAAACATTGAACTTCATGTATTTCGAAACAAGAAAGAAATTCAAGAAGTAAAAACAGGCCTTATAAAAAATGTGATCAATGGCTATGTAATAAAAGGAGGCCTTCAAGACTTTGCTGAGATTCGCTCATGAAAACAATGATTGATGATTTAGAAAGAACCTATGACCTTTGCCTAAGCACTGGCAAGCTTAAAGAGAAGATTGTAGATATGGAGCTGATCAAGTCGCTAAAAATCGTTGCTGAGAAAGGACTTGAGTTCATAAAAAGCAAGTCTAAGG
Organism: Candidatus Nanoarchaeia archaeon; assembly: GCA_035289665.1. Lineage (GTDB taxonomy): Archaea > Nanobdellota > Nanobdellia > Woesearchaeales > SM23-78 > JBBSWA01. The sequence continues at coordinate 4,702 of DATDWO010000072.1, read as the reverse complement.
ATATACCCAAAGACAGCATGGACTGGACCTTTGTCTTCCGAGATCATTATGAGTCTTTACGAGGACTGATTGAGGCCTACCTCTTGTTTGATGGCATTGAGGCTGACAACCATCAATGCAAAAACGCCTACTTATGCGTTAAGTATCCTGGATTGGAACTTGACTGGGAATTCCTAGAAACCATCCGCCTCAAACGAAATGCCATCAACTATAGAGGGCAATTGCTTAACTATGAAGACTGGAAAGACTTCAAACTGAGGTTTGAATTGCACATTAATACTTTGATAAAAGAAATAGAAAAGAAACTCAAAGAAAACTAAAAATGTCTTTAAATGAATAAAGGCGTTAGTACAAACGTTAACGTAGCCAAGAATTTTATAAGGTTTTTGTTTCGAATCGAATGGACATTTTCCTTTGATGAATCTATATATACTACCTCTACTTAAACACGAGAAATGCAGCCCCTTATTGTAGGCATTGACCCCGGCACCACGACGGCCTACGCTGCGCTTACCCTCTCAGGGGAGCTGATTAAAGTTGAGAGTTCTAAACGCTTCGACCCTAAAACACTGATCGCAGTCGTATCCAAATACGGACAGCCAATTATCGTGGGTTGTGATAAGGCAGTAGTGCCCAGCTTTGTCAGGCGCTTTGCCACGCAATTCGGTGCGCGGGTTGTGAAACCCAAACAAGACCTCACTGTTCGAGATAAGAAAACAGTGGTTGGAAAAAGAAAAGTGAAAAATGACCATGAATGCGATGCTTTGGCCTCTGCTATTCTAAGTCATCGAAAATACCAACCCTTGTTTGAAAAGATTGAGGCGTACCTACAACACCAAGGAAAAAAACAATACGCTGAAGCCTTGAAAGTATTATTGGTGAAAAACGAAACCCTGAATGTGGTGAATGGACTGCAAAGACTCTTACAAAAACCTCTGATTAAAACAGATGGTAAAGGGTTCCACCCACCAGCCCCCTCCTCCCCGACCACGCTTGTTCGAGAACTGCAGAAACGCATTGTTCAACTTGAGGATCAGAACCGGAAACTGCAGGATGAAATCGGTGAACTGTGGCGCGCCAAGGAGATACTGCAACGAGCCAAAAAAACACCTACCAATACACTGCTCAAAGAAAAAGAACACACTCTTCATCTTCTGAGTATGAAACTATTAGATAAAGAATCCTCGCTGGAAAGCCAACGTAAACGCACTGCAGCGCAGAACCATTTTTTGGCCAATCTTGCTGGAAAGCAGTTGCTCAAGAAACTAGACAACCTCTCTGAGAGTGAATGGCAGCGTAAACACTTCTTGAACATTCAAAAAGGGGATTGCCTCTTAGTGTTGGACCCTAATATTGTCTCTGATAACGTGGTGCAAAAGATTTCCGGAAACCTTGTGCTCTACAAAAAGAAACTATCCGTGCATAAAGACTTGGTTTATGTCCCTGCAGACAAATTGAAACTGGAAGAGATCGAGCACTTTGCGGCTGTTTCCATGGAACCATTGCAAAAAGTCCTGGCTGGACAAACGGTTCTTAAGAATGTAGTTGATGCGTATAAGAAAGAACGGCAAGCAACCCTTTAATTATTCCACCACATAGACGCCTTTATCAATGACGACCTGCACTTCTTGATTGGTATGGGCACTGGGGACTTTGTTCTTCACCATGATCGACTGATAGTCTAATGGATTGATGACTTCTAAGTGCGGGTGTAATTTTGTGACATGCGTCTTATATTTGGGCAAGATCTGAATGTTAGGATCCTTGAACGCAAACTTGAGCTTTTTATGCAGCTTGATGTCAAAGCCAGTGATGTCTTTCTTGACTTCCTGCACCCAAATCAAGCTTTCACCCATTTTGATGACATCTCCCGATTTGAAGTTGGGGAATTCAACTAAAACCGTCATTCGATATACATCTTTACTGCGAGCATTGTCAAAGGTGTGGATACGAGCATTGACCTTTTTTACCCCACCAAAGGCTGCGTAGAGCTTTTTCCCTAAACTCTGCAAGAAATGCTGATCGGATAAGTATAAGTCGATTCCATTTTTGTATGGGACACGTTTGGCAATGAAGATGCCTTTTTCACGATTGGCTTCCACTTCCCGCTCTACAAATAACTCTACTTCATCTGAACTATTGCGGAGTTGCAAGACCCCTTCGAAATAGCCTGACTTCATCCGTTGACATAAGTCGCACTGCTGCACGGCAATGCACAAAGGCACTCGGTGTTGTTCTCCTTGATGCTCTACCTTGACTTTGAATAAGTTCTTGCCTTTCAATAAGTTATTCCATTCGAGGTTTACTGTTACCTCGGCTTTAGCTTGCTTGTGAATAAGATCACGAACGAGTATGTTTAGGTCCTTTGGAAGCCATTGCCCTCTATCATAAACCCTTCGACAGGCGCACACCTTTAGGGATAAGTCCTGGAATTTCACTTCTGGAGTTTTACACTTCAGACAGAAAACGCCTGTGTGGATGTCTTTACCGCATTTTACGCAAAATTTCATGTCAAAAAAGTGAACGCGACACGATTTATAAAGTTTGAGGTGCTCGACGAGAAAAAGATCATATACTGTGTGAAGGAAACCTATACCTCTGATTGTTTCTCAAAAAGCATACCTCATCTTTTAAGTCGAGGTATGCCTTTTGGACTCACAACCTCAGTTAGATGTATGCTTTTTGTGACCAACATACCTCGACCTTTAGGCCGATGTTGTTGATTCCTTCACTCGCACATAGCAGAGGATAAAAAACCAATTACTCTTGTCCTCTGCTATGCTTTATAAGCTAGGCCGCCTTTCTCACAATCATGGGATTGGACTCACTCGTTCGAAGGTTGACATCTGGCAAAGGGGGGGCACTGGCCAAACTTTTAGCTGTTGGAGGAGGACTCGCCCTTGGATTTGGTGTCATACTCGGAGCAGCTTATTTGTACAAGACCTTTCGCGAAACCTACAAACCCAGACAAGAAACCTTAGAAGCTGTGACCTATGATTACCGACCTTCTGATATTTACCGAACGCCACCACTTATTTAAAGCGCTACAACCCTCTTCTCCCTATGTACCCTGCCTTTTATCCTGAACTGTGCAAGACTGAGAAGGCTTTTGACTTTGGTCGAAATAGTTTGATTTCCAGGTTTTTGTACTACTTTGCTTTGGATGAACAAGGCATCGTTCATCTTCAGTTTACAGGATTGGGAGGTACTGCTAGGCGTTACTTCCCCATCACCGCGCAGCAATACGCCCTCTGTCAATATAACATGTATGTTCAGAACCGAAAAAAAAAGAATAAGGAAACATTCTTACGCCACACAGATTGGCTCTTGCAAAACGTGAAGGTTCGAAATGGAGTCACGTATTGGCCCTACACTTGGAAAATGCGCATTGCAGGGTATACTTGGAAAAAGCCCTATGACTGGGCCAGCTGCATTGCGCAAGGTCAGGGATTGAGCGTTTTGATCCGTGCCCATGGCCTGACTAAGAATCAGAAGTATCTATCACCTTGTAAACGGATTTTGAAAAGCTTTGAAACCGACTATCGGAAGATGGGAGGGGTACTCGAAACGAAAGATGGAGAGAGCTGGTATTTGGAATTTCCCGCGACCGTGCAGCACGGGCGCGTTTTGAATGGCTTTCTCTATGCCTTAATCGGGCTGTGGGAGTACTATCTATATACTAAGGATAAACAGGCTAAGAAACTGTTTGAACGGGGCCAAGAAACTGCCGCTAAAAACCTCGACCGATACGACCTAAATTGGGGATGGTTCAAGTGGAGTCGGTATGACGACGCTCAAATTTTCTATTCAGGACGACGATATCATCACAAGACTTTACTGCCGCAGTTGAAGATTTTGTATGAAATAACGAAAGACGAACGATTTGGACAGAAATACAGACAGTGGAGGGAGTGGGCGAAGTGCTACGCATTTCGAAGTAAGGTGTTGGATTTACTGCTCTTGGCGTGGCAGAAATTGAGGGCTTATATCTGAAATATTTTCGGTTTGGACAATATCTCTCCACTTTCTTCCAAAAATTTACTTCTTTACCGAAAATATTGCGAATTTTGACTAGGCACCTTTTTTAACAAACTCAAACCGCCAAGAAGATTTCGAAGTATCGAGGAAAGAAGTAAGAGCTGTGGCAAAGTGGATTGGTGACCCCTCATCGGCTGATAACCGATGGCTCTCAGGGCTTATGGGTTCGAATCCCGTCCACAGCGACTAAATCCCTAAAAAGCAAGGATTCAATGCTGGATAATGCGCCTGAAATTAAATAGTTTTCGATTACCTACCATTGCACTCGTTAAAACGTAAGCTTTTTAACCGATCTTTTCCGAGTGGAAGGATGGATGCAACGATCTCGATCCGAAAAAGGATTGGATTTCCAACCAAAGCAGAATTTCTCAAGAAGCATGCTCTTTTCACTCGGAATTCTCTGTATATAGCCGGGCACGAGATCATGCAGCGCTGGGAAACCAACTACATGAAGAAACTGGCGTCGATTGCCTGCAAAAATGGCGGGACTGTGTTGGAAGTGGGGTTTGGATTGGGCATTAGTGCTCATTTCATTCAGCAGTATAAATATGCACTTCGGACACCTAAAATACGCAGGCACCTGGTGATTGAAGTCCATCCTGAAGTCTGCCGATATGCTGGAAGGATGTTTGCTAAGGAAGTTCGAGCTGGACAGATGAAACTC
>DATDWO010000071.1:0-62083 GCA_035289665.1 Candidatus Nanoarchaeia archaeon | reverse complement strand
TGTTCTACAACTGCTGAATGGTTCAGGCATTTTAAAATTTGACTTGACTACCTCCGAAGGCAAACGCCGATTTCAAGGCATCCAGAAACTATTAAGCATCTTTTTCATCATCTTTGAAGGATTCATTTACGTCGGTATGGGTGGTTTGCAACCTGCTGAAGGCATCCCCAAACTATTCCTCATCTTCCAACTCTTTTTAGGCGGTATGATCATTCTATTCATGGATGAAGTCGTCAGTAAGTGGGGCTTTGGATCGGGCATCAGCTTGTTCATTGCTGCTGGAGTCAGCCAAAGCATGCTCATCCGAGCTTTGAACCCCTTTGCCAGCCCAACTAACCCCACCATCGCTTCAGGTGCTATTCCTGCCATCTTCCAATCTTTAACTCGAGGAGACCCTATGACCTCGGTTCGCCTGCTGGCCAGCATTATTGCGACCATTGTTGTCTTCATGATTGTTGTCTATGTTCAAAGTATGAAAGTCGAAATTCCTCTTTCCTTTGGAAGGATACGCGGCCATGGCATCCGGTGGCCCTTGAACTTCATGTACACCAGTAACATCCCGGTTATTTTAGTAGCCGCGCTTATTGCGAATGTTCAGTTATTAGGAAGTTTAATGCAAAACTGGGGATATCCTTTACTGGGACATTTCAGTGGAGGACAAGCCATTTCCGGCTTTGCCTTCTGGCTTAACCCCCCTAATGTACTGAACCAAGTCCTTACAGGAAGCATATCACCTTTAACCTTCCTACACGCTCTCGTCTACATTGTTGTCTTTATGGGAGGTTCTGTTTTGTTTAGCTACTTCTGGGTCCAAACCAGCGGAATGGACGCCCGAAGCCAAGCCGAACAAATGCTGAAATCCGGCCTGCAAGTACCTGGCTTTAGAAAAGATGCCCGTGTACTGGAACGATTGTTACAACGTTACATTGGACCTTTGACCTTCATGGGTGGCTGTGCTGTGGGATTATTAGCTGCCCTTGCCGACATTTCAGGCGCTTTGACCTCTGGAACTGGCTTGCTGCTTACGGTTATGATCGTGTACAAACTCTACGAAGACATTGCAAGGCAGCACATGATGGACATGAACCCCATGATGAGGCAGTTTATGGGCGGAAGTTAAGAAATTAATTCTAAAATAAAAAACTAATTCTTTTTTTATCTTCCTTTTTTTTATTAGTGTAAGCTTTTTATATTAGAGAAACTAAAAGAGATCCATGATCAACCTTTCCTCTTGGAAGACCTGGACGGTGCTGGCTGGGACACTCCTAGTTGTCACTTTGTTGTTATACCTGGTTTATGTGGCGGATACACAAGCCTCTGAAAAGGTTGCTTTAAATCAGCTGACTCCTAAACTGAGTGTGGAAGAGACCGAGCAACGGTGCTTGGAACGATTGCAGGCTGAAGTGCCTGCCCTTTTAAGCCAAGTCCCTCTTGCGGCTAACATTCCGATTGTGGATCATGAGCAGAGAAAAATCCCGGTATTGATTACCCCCACCCAATATGCTGTGCTGGATTATTCGGCGTTTCTTAATCAGGTCCAGGATTATGTTTTCAAAACCTTGCCAAGCTGTGTTCAAGAAACGGGAGGATACACTCTTGAAAACCTGCACATTTACCCTTTGCTAGACTCGCCTACCTTGAGCCTTTCTCTGCAGTATACTCTTTTATGGCAAAAAAGAACGGTTAAACAAAGCCGTACGATCTTTACCTCGGATTTTAACGCTCAAAACCTTTTCCAGCTTGTTCAAGAATACGTTCAAGTTCAACGGGTGCTTCCAGCCGTTCAAGTCCAACTCTTAGAACGGCTTTCTGCTCAATATAGGGTTAAGATTGAGCTGTATGGTCTTGGAGATACAGTCATTTACCAAGTGTTTGACCCTAATATGCTTAATGTCTCACTTTTATTTGCCGCTCAATATCCCTGGCAACAACCTGTCCAAGGTGCTGAGCTCAAGGAAGCTGGCCAACTACAGAGTTTTGAAAATGTGCGATTCAAAGAAGGGAAGTTTTGGATTATTAAATAAACAAAAAAAAGAAAAACTATTGTGGAGAAAGGAGGGTGATGGTGTCTCCGCGGATGAAAACAGTGCCGAGCTTGCGCTTCACTTCATTATCAATGCGCTCCTCTGCCTCGTCTAAAACAATGTTGATGTGAATGTCAAATGCCTTCAATAAGCCCACGTACTGGCGGCCGTTCTTTAGCTCGACAATGACTCTCTTGTTGCGACTCTTATTCAATGCGTCTAAAGGACGACTTTCCATACTTTCCATGCTATCACCTTATCATATAAAAAATAAATTAATTCATCGTATTCGTAAATGCTTTATAAATGTTGTGATCCTTTATCGTCTAGAAATTGCCTCTGAATTACCAGTATCTACGATCGGACCAGCGCCAGGGATGGTAGTAATAAGAAGGGCGGTAGTAATTGGATTGGTAATAAGGGCGATAATAACTGTACCCTGGCCAACGGTATCCAGAATAGGGTTGATAATAAGTAGGGTACGAATAAGGATGCCAGCGCCAATAACCACTGGACTGATAGCGATAAGGATAATCCCACTGGTCATCGTATTCTGGCGGAGCAATGCTTAAAGCAGAGATAGGAGCAACTAACAGCAACAACCATATCAGAAAGATCGGTAAGGACTTCATGATCGGAAGGAATGCGGTGAAGTATTTAACTTTTACCATCCATAATAGCCCTATCGGGAGGGAAAGCCATACCCGCCGTATCTGGAGTAACTGTATGGATTCCAGTGGGAACCACCGTACGTGACGGGGTGGTGAACGTCTAAGTATTGGTTGGAGTACAAGTCGACTATGTTATGATGGTCTTGGTATTGGTATAAGTGATGGCGCACGGTTTGTATGGTGTTGTGGCGGTAATGAGTAAATACACGAGGTATGTTCTGAACATCGTACACGTGGCGCTGGTATACATTGCCCCCTAATTGGGAGGCATATGACATGGGAGAGCCATAGTTTGGAAGAGAGTAGGCATAGGCGTTGGCTAAAGGCAGAGCTAAGACCAATAAGGCCATTATAAAAAGGATGGTTCTTTTCATGAACTTGGGAAAGGTTGCTTCTTTTTAAATATTTCCCCTCCTCAGTGGTTATTCTGAGAAGTCTTCGACGGTGGCTTGGACTAAGGCGAGGTAATCCTTCGTGGAGATGGACATGGAATCCGTCACCAGGCCGACGTTGAAATTAATGGATTCGTTCTCCAGCAAAGACCTGTCTACGTAGAGAGGAAGACCCAATAGGCTTCCAAAGGGAGGAACGCTGCCCGGTTCGCACTTGGTTTTCTCTAAAAGCTCTTCTGGATTTGCAAAACGAACCTTTTTCACATTTAGCAACGTACGAAGTTTACCTGAATCCAAACGCTTGGCTGCGGACAACACGCACATGATGAATTGCTCATCTGCCTTCAAGACCATAGCCTTCGCCCCTGTTTTGATGTCTACCCCGCGAACCTTAGCAGCTTCTTCGGAAGTACGAACGGGAAGGTGATGGAATTCTTTGAATGGAATATTGTGCTGCTGGAACAAGGAACGAATTGCCTTAAGCGTGTCTTCTCCCATTGTATATTAAGCAGTTCAATATCCTTTATTAATCTTGTTCCACCATAGGATTCCAACCAACAAGATTGCTCCTAGAATCAGACTTAATTCAAAAAAACCAAATCCTCTCTCTTTCTTGAAATCCTCTGGGAAGAGCACCTGGAACGAAGCCAATACATCGTACGCCCCTGCTTGATGACCTATTACTTCCATCTTCCAAGACCCTGGAACGGATAGAGAAGACATTGGAAATACAAACCCATTCTCTTTTGCTTCTACTCCTGCTACGATCGGACCGATGGATTTTTCTTTGTTTTCTAATGTGACCACAGCATGATATACGTTTTCCTTGAATGTTAACTCTAGAAGTCTAGGCCTCACTTCCGTGAGAAACACTCCATTATTGCTCTTTTCAAAAGGAGCTTTTAATGGTGGACTTGTGACGATCATCCACCCGCTTAACAACAAGACAATTACACCTACTGCGGCTTCCCATCGGATCCTTTTTTTGGATGCACTGCGTGCATTCAACAGACGCAAAGCAAACCAGCTTGCGGCTATCATGGATAAGATTAAACAACGAATCCCCCAATCTGTTCCTAGATTTGACCAAGACTTTAGGTGAAGCCAAACGATGTAAGCTCCAGTTACAATGGCAGTGATGACTGCTGCTTCCAACCATCTCTTTTCATTTTGCTCTTTTTTTATACTCGCCCAGCCGAGGAAGATCATAATACCTGCCCAAGTTTCTTTTGCCAACAGGTGAACAAAATTGATGAAGACAGAAAACAAGGGATACACATCTGAAGCTGCAGCATGGCTCATTCTTGCTCTTGCCAGAATCATCAATAGAACACTCCCTAAACAGATCCACTGCCCAGACTTTTTCTTACCCTTCCAGAACCACACCCCCAAACAGACCAGGCCTAGTAAAAAACGATAGCTGGTGAAATGCCCTAACTCCGTACCTAAGAATGAATGTTGAATTGCAAGCCCGCCAAAATCAACTGTTTTTTTGAGCGAAAAAGCCAACGTGCTAAGGATCACTAAACCCGCCCCGGACAACAGGTACTTACTCACCTTCTCTGAACTAGCCCACCCACCCAGTACCATGACCAGTGCGCCGACTAGCAGAGCTTGCCCAATCAGTTCCAACCCAACCCAAAAAATATCCAACCCTCCCTCTTCTTGCAAGATTTGCTCTGCCTCTTTCCCTTCTGCGCCTTCCCCTACCCTAAATGAATAAGCCCCTTTTGTAAAATGGCCGTCGTCCGCTGAAAGAACCTGCCAAGAAACCGTGTACGTCCCATTTTGAGATACCCCCTTCCCAACTAGATGATGGGTATCTAAATAATCTACATGAACCTGATTTCCTACTCGGCTCCCTTTTGAATCATACACCTCAATGTGACTGCCCCCTAGATCCACCCGTTCACTGAACCAGATGCTGACTTCTGTCGGGGGCTGCTCCAGCGTGGAACCTGGCATTGGACTGGATTGCGTTGGAACCGCATGCGCTGCGGCAAAAGGAAGAAGCAGAATCCATAATAAAAATAATTTATTCATTGCACCTTCCAGAAAGCAATGATGCTTAATAGAAGAGAAAGCCCTGCCAAGATTGCCGCAACCATTGGCCACCTATTTTCTTTTTTAACACTCAATTCCTGTAACGAAGCGGAAGGCTCTGGAAAACCGTACTCTGCTTTTGGCTTTGGACAGCCAAAAGACCCTGCTTTTAAGATGCGGGTTACACCTTCTGAAACTTCAACACGACTCGTGTCATCTGCAGTAGCTGGATGGCCTGTAGGATTGCAGGAGAACATCAGGTCCACGGAAACTTCATTGATCATGCCAAATACTCGGTATGTGAATGTGGTTGCAAGCGTAGGATAGAACTCGGCCTTGTACGCTCCTGGATCCTTATACGCTGGAGCAAGAGCCATTGTTTTTTTCTTATCTCCTGCGATGAGTTCCACCTTTAACGAGGTTTCCAATCCAGCCACTGGCTCTGCATTGGGTGAAGAAGAATCACCTGGATTGGCTGGATCAGCGAGTTTAACCCTTAAGTCAACCCCTGTTTTATCGTCTACAAATACGGGTTCGTTTAGTGAGCCGATGACAAAAAGATATGTTTTATCTCCGATTTCGAAGACTTGACGCTCGTGCGCAAAAACCATTCCTAAACTCAATAAAAAAACGATGAAAAAAACAGCGTTTCTCATCTTCCTTAGACTTTGAGGACCCTTTATAAATAATTAGGGACAATTCTAGAATATAGAAACTTGCCAGGTCTCTGCAAATTTATCCACTAAATGATCTACGAAACTTTCTTTGTATGTGATAAGAACCTTCGCGACGGCGCTTTCATCCTTTAACCTATATTCTTTTTCACGCCCCTTCTGAACAAGAACAACGACATTGCTTGCCACCAATTTATTCAAATATCTGGATACGGCGGAGGGGGCAGTCTGTAGGTGATTCGTCAGTGCCTTGTGCGTGGCCTTTTTATTTGCCAGCAGCTGAAGAACCACTTTCCTTAGGCTTGAATTTCTCAGAATGCCCAAGATCCGGCGCTCATGGTTATTCAAGCCCAATGGAAAAAGGCGCTTGTTTCCCCTGTCTTTTTCAACCTGGATCAATCCTTTTTTATCTAAGAAACGCAAGTGGTGCTCTAAGTTACCGGTCCCTCCTCCGAATAAGCGATGCAACTCACGAAAATGAGTGCCTGGGAACTGCTCAATCAAGCTATAGAGCCTTTTTCTAGTCTCTAATTCCAGCGCCAGATGGGTCATTTTAGAATACAGCAAATGACCCCTCTTTTTATATAATTGGATTCATTTGCTGTATACAGGGACGAAAATAATCTTTATTTTTTGTCGTCCCTGATTATACCGATCGCAAATAAGATCAAAATAACGAGACTAAGTGCATGCGTAAAGACTTCAATTGCGCCTGAATGCCAAACCATAATATTCAGTGCAGTAATGATTTCTTTTAATGCAAAAACAAAAAAAGCCAAGCAGACAAAGAGAAACTTGCGATTATTGTGCTTTTTATACGTTAACCAGGAAATGGCAAATAAAGCGATGGACAAGGCTGCCGTGATGAAATGCAATAGGTCATGGCTGAATTCGTACATGAAAAAATGGAAGGGGCTTCATTTTATAAATCTTATTCCTCCACATGAATCTGTTTGTATGGTTTTGAGTACACTTTCTCGAAAACGACCTTTTTTTCCAACAACAGGACCACGATGAATAAAACGACCATCAATATGATCTGTACGGTTACGAACTGTTTTAATGAGCTGTGGAACAACAACGTGAAGATTAAGTCACACATCAGCGCCAGCCAAAGCAAGGCGATGTTGTCATATTCTTCCCTAGCTAATTTATAACAGTAAACCAAGTTGATGATGGAAAGCAAGGTAAACGCCAAGGTACCTGCAAACAAGATATCTCCCCCACCGAAATTAGGCCCAAAAATGGTTGAAACCACCCAGTTTGGGAAGAATAGAAAAACAGCTAGTAAAACCCCGCAGCAAGCTAAGTGGTAGCGCAAAATCGACTTGAAATAAGGTGCCGTTTCCTGACTTGTACTGAATGCCTCCACCACTTTCGGGAAGAAAACCGAGGCCATGGAAACTGAAATCATGTAGGGTACCTTGAACAACATAGACAATGCCAGGTAATGCCCTGCCAGTTCCTTTGTCAAGTAGTGCTTGGCAAAGACTACATCTAAGTATAACAATATAGAAAGCGCCAAAGACACATAACACACTGGCCAGGCATACTTTAAAATGTCCTTTCGCTTAATCTTGTAAGGCTCTAAATGGCGCCATTTCCATAATGGCTTCAATGCCAATAGGTACGCTGCTAGGGCGCCGAACACAAATGCTGCAATCGCCCCATTTGTTTTGAACTGCAAGAAAAAAAGAACCAAAACAAAGATGAATCTGAGCAATGGATCGAATAACTTCAACAAGCTCAACTGAAAAAACTCTTGAAGACCCCTTAATGTTCCGTTCACTACAGGTTCTAATGAAGCTAAGATAATCCCTAAACCCAACCAAAAGATCGCGCCTTTTCCTGTCATATTGAAAAAATCCCCCACCGGACCGCTGAACACAAACAGCAACAATGCCACGCCAACACCTGCCGAAAAGAAAATCTTAAATGCGGACAAGGAAAGATACATGATCATCTCCACCTGACTCCTTGTACGATAATAGGAGATGAATTTAGTGATCACCATCTCGCTTACCAAACCTGCAATGGTCACTGCAAGAATAATGGAAGTAATGACTCCCACCGTACCGTACTCCTCCGGTCCCAACTTACGAGAAGTCACTACATGGAATAATAAGTTAAACACTGTACCGGCTAAAGTCATAAGACCTAACATAGCGGTGGTCTTAAACAAGTCCATGTCTACCTGCTTTGAACCATGAGACTTCCACCAAAACCAAGACTTAAAGGGATCCATCCTATACCTATCTATAGAAACAGGAAACCGGCTTATAAAGCTTTCCTCCTAACAAAAATTTCGTGGTTTAAAGTTTCGTGCGCTCAGAAACAGCAGTTTCTGGCGCAAAAAGGAACATGGTTCCTATTGCGCCAAGAGCGCTGCTCTTGTGCGCGCCAGAAAGACTACGGCCTTTCTGTGCGCTTTAGCACGAAATTTTTGGAAGCCTCAAAAAGCTACGCTTTTTGGGCCACAGAAATGCTATGCATTTCTGTTGGTTCAGAGAAGTGCACGGCACTTCTCGAACAAGAAATCCGAATTGGATTTCTTTGTTCCAAAAATCACTGATTTTTGTTACTAAGGATTATAAACCTTAGAGCATCCCCTGCTTTATGAATTCTCAAGTTTTTAAGAATGTCATCTCTGCCTACCATGCTTACCGATTCTCTAGGATGTTCGGATTGAACGTTGCCGGAAACAATGGCATCGACCTTCTTGGGAAAGACCTGGGCATTGAACTCAAGTGTCGAAGCGACCGATGGCACCTCACTTGGCCTGTCCATTATGAGCAGGTAGATAAATTTCCCTCCCAACAGCCCGATAAAACACTTTATTGGGCTTTTCTTCTCTACAATTTTAGAACCCCCGTTTCAACCTTAGATCCTGGAACACCTCTTCATCATTTAGGCCTTTATGTGCGCAATCCCCAAGTTTGGTTCCTTCCATGGGACTGGATTCGGCCTTTTCCTGTTTCTCGCACCCCTAAGGCTAGCTATATTTATGTCCATAGAGGCGACCTGCCGCCTTCTTTGGACTTCCAATCTGTGACTAGAAATGAATATCAATTGCATCTTCCAAAAGGTCTTGACCTGGAAAGACTCGTTCAGAGAGAATCTCAGCCCGCTAAACTTTACAGACTAAAAGTTTAAATAAAACAACTGCTTGGCTTTTTCTATGAGTGAACTCGACAAGATCCGCAAGAAACTAGAGAAAGAGTTTGAGGAAAATGTTGAAGTCGATGAAGACAGCGAGCATCCCATCCATGAAAAGTACACGAAACTCAAAAAGAAGAAATGGCTCAAGGAATAAGCCCAACGTTTGGAAAAAACCTGGCTTTTATGAAGCCATGGAATCCATCCCCAACCAGATTACGTTCTCTAGGTTTGTGTTGCTGCTTCCTTTGTGGCTTACTGCTTTACTTGAACTTCGCACGGCTTTTGCCGCTTTTTTCCTACTTGCCGGGCTTACCGACATTTTAGACGGTTACACGGCTAGAAAACTAAATCAGACGACGCACTTTGGAGCGGCGTTTGACAGCTTTGTAGACAACCTGATTGGCTTATCTATGATCTTTTGGGCCTTTCTCCTGCTACCGGATTTGATTCGGGAACACCTCACCTTGATTGTGGGTCTTTTTGTTTTATTGGCCATTAACCTAAGCCTGCAATTATGGACTTACCACCGCTTCCTTCCGTTGCACTTGTATTCAGGAAAGCTGGAATTGACTCTGATTTACTTGTTCTTTGCCCACGCCGTGATGTATGGTTATTCTGAGCTGTTCCTATATATCTGTGCGCTGTGTGGTGTTATCACTCTGATTGAAGAGGTGATTATTACGTTACAACGCAAGACCATGCACGAAGGAACCAAGACGGTGTTTCATTCACGTTAATAAAATTTCAATGACTTCATCTTCTTAATTTTTTCCATATATCGTATGCGGACGAGTTCTGGCCAATTCTTTGGATCTAAGCCTTTCTGACCCAAGAAGGCAGCCAGCCAACGTTCAAATGAACCACCTGCGCAACCTGACCACAACTCTTCTTTACGACCCTTCACTTGGAAGGCTTTTGGATATTTATCCCCGTTTGAGCTTGCATTTTGGATTTCTAACCACTCTTTTATTCGGTCACCGCGGTACGGAAGGTAGGCATCGAAATCAAACGTGCCAACGTCGTTGTTTTTTTTATCTTCTTGGATTCCTCCATGCACCATCCACCAAGGAGTCACTCGGGATTGCCGTATCTCTAAGTCCAATGCTTGATCAAAAAAGGTTCGCATGGCTTCAGCTAGGTCATGCCAGGTTTTTACCACTTGTTCTTTTGTCCCTAAATATATGGTTTCGATTCTATGGAATTCTTCCACACGATCCAACCCATGCGTTCCTCCGGCTTCATTGCGGTAGGTTGGACCAGACCAGTCGTATATTAATAATGGAAGGCTTTCTTCGTCAATCACCGACTTCTCTAAGTAAGGCCAAAAAGGAGGACATTGAGCAAAGCTCATCATTCCCACGCAAACGCTTTTGTTCAACACTTCTTGAGCGGGAACCTTATGTGTGATGTAATACTCATCCATTACATCCTCCCAAAACTCTTCGCTGGACTCTCTTGGGACCGAGATAAAATAAGCATTGGGGTAGATATTTTTTGCGTGGCCGCTTTTTTCAGGAACATCCCAAGGCTCAAACTTGGGGAAAGTCATCTCGAAAAAGCCTAGTTTTTTGTACACTCTTTCCTCAAAGAGTTCTTTAAAAACCGCTATCAAGGCTGTTAGCTCTCTTCCTAGGATAAATTGCGCCTTTGCAGAAGTTCTTCTCAGCCAACGCATTTTTTCTAAATCTACTGCAGGATCGCTTGTGTAAGTAACGATGCGCTGCTGACCCTCCCACATGAGCTCTCTAAACTCATCCTTACCCTGATAGGATTGCTTCTTAACCTTCTCTTTGATTAAGGATACAGTACGCATGACTATCTGATCCTCGAAAAAATCTTTGTCTATCTTTTTGTAGATAAGGTGCACTTCCTTACCTTTAATTGTGACTTCCCCATAGGGTACTTTAATCGGTTTCGGAGGTGTTTGATCTAGATCAAATATAGTCTCGTACTCTTCCAAGTGGTAGTCTTTTGTCCCTATTTTACACTCTTTACCAAGAATTTCCTTTAGTTTTCTATCCAGCTGAACTACGAAATGAGTCGGATTGGTATCTCCTGTAGTCAAGTGAAGGGTTAATTTTTCCTTTAATTCAGGCTTCGCGGAGAAACCTGGATCTTTATCCTTGAATTTTTTCTCAAGTTCATTTAATATTTTCTCTGCCGATTTCTTAGCCTTTTCATCCAGGGGCTTTGTAAACGTGAATACGACTTTTAGTTTGGACTCCATACTATAGATAAACGACGATTCATATAAAAAGGTTTCCAGCAGAATAGGTAGTATATCAAAGACTTGACATTAAACTTTAAGCTCGACTTTCTTTCCTTTCTTCAAGGCGGCCAGAAGGATCTTGCCCATGCTGCTCTCGCTTGTCATCTTGAGGTCAGCTTTCTTGGAAGAATGGGCCGTGAGTAGGTAGTCATTGTCAACAACGATGTCCACGTCCTTGTTGGTGTATTCGGCAGCTAGGTGGAAGGTGATGTTGGACTTGTTGTGCTTCACTTCATAAGGAATTGGGCTTTTACTGGATTTTTTCTTGCCTTCTAAAAGTTCACGTACGTCAATCGAGATGCCTAGTTTTTCTTCGATGCGTTGGATGGTCTCCCCTTTTGGGCCGATGATCTCCATCTTCTTTTCAGCTGGAACGTAAACCACACATTTGTTGTCCGAAACCATCTCCACCTCGACCTTTTCGGAGTACTTCTTGAAGGCCTGCTTGATGGGCTCGATGGCGAGACGGGCGGCCGGGCTTATTGAATCTGTTTTGACGGGGATGACGACGGTTTCTTCTCCATATGAGTAGACTTCAAACTCTAACTTACCTGATTCGAAGTCATGCACGACGACGACGGGGCGTGCCAAATCGGCTTCGGTCATTCCTGCGGGGACCTTTACTTGCATTCCCACGCTAAAGACCTTATCTATTTTTCCGTTTTGGATAAAAATAACCGTGTCCATAACGTGCGGAATGACGCCGAGTTCAATTCGGCCGATGAAGCGTTGGATGGCATCGATGCACGCCGTTGCGTGGACAACTCCAACCATGCCGACTCCGCTAAGTCGCAGGTCTGAATAGAGACGGAAGTCTTCGGTGGAACGCATCTCATCAAACAAGGTGTAATCTGGGCGTGATAAAAGAAGGATGTCTTGCATTTCCTTTGAGGCCCCATGGCTTAAAGAATACTGGGTGATTTCATCGCTTAACACCAAGTCCCGGGGTGTTTCGATGGTCTTAATGACCTTATTTTTAGTAAGATAAAATTCAGCTAAGGCCTGGCAAAAGGTGCTCTTCCCATGCCCGGGAGGCCCTGCAATTAAGATGCCTTCTGCTTTTTCGGCAATGCGAGCTGCTAACTTCTCTGACAATTTGTAGTCGGATAAGGAGAGCTGTTTGATGGGACGCACGGCTGTTATTTCATAACCGTCTGAGAATGGGGGGCGGGTGATGACAATGCGGTAATTGGCAATTTGGACAATGGAAGAACTACGGCGCTCCACTTCAATGAAACTGTCCTCTCGTAAAGAAGCTTCTTCTAATATTTCTTTTCCCATGTCCCGCAATGCATCTGCTGATAAGATCTCTTTACTAATCTTTACGAACTCCCAATTGCCTGGAAGGCCTTTTTTTGCTCTTGGAACGCAGCCTTCCTTTAGGTGAACACTCATGGTGTCCTCTGTGAAGTACTTGACTAGGATGAAGGGCTTTTCTGATGCTGTGAATTCATACAGGATTACTGAAATTCCCTTGGACTCTGCAACCGTTGCTTGAACCTTATCGGCTGTGAATAAAGTGGCTTGCTCTTGAACCGCTAATTCTCGGATTAACGAATCAATTTCTCCGGACTTAGCGTAACGGATTTCGAAGTCACCTGGACGAGAGCCCTTGAATTGCACCTCAAACTTATGAGATTTGGTTAAATTACGAATGGCCTTGATCTCTTCCAGGCCTTTCAGACCAGTTTCACGGCCTTTATTGGCCTGGCTTTCGAGCTCTGCCACTACGGCTTCATGGATGAGGACAAACTTTGGATGGAGCTCCTTTGCCTTGATTTTTTGAGAGAGCAAACCCTCTATGATGATGCTTGTATCCGGCACGATCTTTTCATGCTCCATATCGACGAGAAGGTTTATAATGTTTATAAAGGTTGTTCCGGTGGTTTCGAGCCCCTTCTTTTTTTGCCGTAAACTTTCCGGAAAATGAGGCGAAAGCTTTAAGTATAACTAATGTATAACTTATTTTTATGGCGGTTGAACTCATTGTGCGGAGATGGGGGAACTCCTTTGGTGTCGTGCTACCTAAGGAACTTCTTCGACAGAAAAAAATTAGACCCAACGACAAAGTACTTATAGAACTCATCAAGCCGGCCGATCTGAGTGATGTGTTTGGCACCCTCAAAACGAAGATGTCTGGTCAAAAATTTAAAAACCTGGTGAGAAAAGGATGGGAACCGTAGCTCCTTATTTTTTTGATACCTATGCTTTCTTTGAGCTTATCCGAGGTAATAAAAACTATGACCCCTATAAAAAAGGAGCGATTGTTATCACCACCCGCTTGAACCTTATGGAACTTTACTATGGCCTTCTCCTTAAAAAAGGAAAAACCACTGCAGAAGCGTATTATGACCGATTTCTTCCCTATGCGGTTGAGCCTTCCGATGACCTCATTAAGAAAGCCAGCCAACTCAAGGCCCTTTTCAAAACTAAGCGTTTGTCCTATATTGACTGCGTAGGCTATATGCTTGCTCGACACCATCGCATTCCATTTCTTACTGGCGATCAAGGCTTCAAAGACATGGAAGGCGTGCAGTTTGTACGTTAATCGTCTGAAAAATAGGCCAATCGAGGATCATCGTAACGAGTTGCTGTAACTACTCTCATCCTAAAAGTACCCTCTCCCCTTTCTTTAACCAAACACCAATTCTCTGGCGAACGCCAATTGATTCTTACTTTTCTAGCAAATCCCCAACTGCTTCCTTCACCATATATAGCATCGATACATCCCCCTATAGCTTCTAGATCGGCCTCAAATAAGTTTCCAACTGGGATATTCTGTTCAAGATCCGGATGCACGGTCGAAACATTCCCTTGATTGTCTAGGAAAACATAGGGTTGATGGCCTTCTTTACGGTTAACCACTTGGATGCGACGGTCTGCTAAACCACTTAGTTCTGCTCGCAGGCCCTCAAATGTTTTATCCGGCAAAGCGAATGTGCTATCATATACTTGAGCTTCATTCAATGGTCTGAACTGATACACTTTCCAATAATCGAAAGGAACCTGACGGACGAGATCGTAAATTTTCGGGAGACTTGCCCAGTTTACTCGAGTAGCAGTTGTTTTGAACGCTAACTTAAACTCTGGATGAGCATATCCCATGATTTCTTCGATCAATCCGACGTACGGTCGGCCGCGCATTTGCTGATTTTCTCCTTCCTCCACGCTATCAATCGGAAGGCTTAGAATGTCGACCAACCCTCTTAACCCTTTGATCCTTTGTTTTAATATCGTTCCGTTCGTGTGCAGACTGACGAAGATCCCTTCTTCTTTTAATGCGGCTAATATTCTTTCTAAATCCGATCTGAGAAGTGGTTCACCGCCTCCGATCGTCACTCGCTTGACTTTGTTTTTACCCAATACTTTCACTAAACGTAACATGCCCTCAGTGCCTTTTTCCTCTAAATCTCGTTCTCTAAAACAATAAGCACAAGGCAAATTGCACGCACTGTTCACAAACCAATTCACAACTTGATCCATTCAAGAACTGGAAATAAAATGATTATTAAAACCTATCGTCAGAATATCTTCTTAAAGAATCGGTCCAGCCAGAAAGCAAACTCAGCAGAATAGACCTGTACTTTCTGAGGAATGTTGAGGTTTACGAGCTTGACTTGGAACTTTTTTTCTGCGAGATGCGGCTCGCCAAAGTCATCCTTGAACTCCACTTTGACTAAGAAGTCATTCTCAAAATCCAGTTTTGAACCGTAAATCTTCAGGTCAAACTCGAACGGTTGAGAAAGCTCATCCATTACCCACTTGCTCTCCCCAAAGGCGTAAGAGACCCGGATGGTCAAGTTCTTAGGCATTTCTTTAGACTCTTTCCCTAGCATGAACTTGACTGTTTTTATGTCATTGAACTCCATTATGGCTGGGGCTTCCAGCAGGGTTAGGTTCAACTTGGGTTCTGCAATCACATTCACCCGCACGTAAGCCGCTTTAGAAATATCTGCGTTTTCTGCACGAATCACCAAGACACTGGCCAGACTTGAATCAAACGTTTTGACAAACGTCAACTGTTCTGTTGAACCCACCCCGACATTGATCAATTGACAATCCTCCTCTAAGCATAAACGCACACTCTTTAATACCACATCCCCATGATTGGAAAGACCGCAATAAACGGTAATGGTTTCTCCCAACCTTGAGCGATCCTTGTCTGGACTGCAAGCAAAATCAACAATTTGTGAATACGGCTTCTTCATGGTTGCTTCCTCTACCTGTACCAAAGACATGAATAAACCACTCGGCAAATTGGCTTCTCCAGCCTTCGCCTTAAATCCGATGTTCCTTGCCCCACCCCACGTTGAATCCACCCTGAAAGGGAAGGCATATTCAAAATCAGTCTTTAAATTCTCCTTCACCCTCACCATCCAGTACAACTTCTTTTTTTCCCGCGGTCCAAATAATTCCATCCTTAAGCGTTCTCCGAGAACTTCCGTTCCTTCTGTCTGGTACAAATGAAACTTGCTTGCGACATAATAATTCTCTAAATTCTGGACTTCCAATGTCAATAGATTGTGAGAGCCAAAATTAACTTTCTCAGCATAGGGAGAAAACTTCAGGTCCATCACATCCCGAGTCAAGCGACCCTGCTCTAAAACCTGTACGTTCCAATCCACTCCCTTTGAGACCAGGTTTACGTCCTTTCCCCGTACAGTATAGGTAACCGTGCTCTTCCGCGCATCCAATGAATCATCTAATTTAATATGGCCTGCATCCAACCAACCATACTCTCCATACGTCACGTCAAACGGCACCCAGCCATACCCTGGGAAAAAGACTTCAGCCCAACCATGAGGACCCCAGCTTTTATCTGGTCCTGGAAGATTGGTATAGGAAAGACCTGCCACAAACCTCGCTGGAATTCCCACAGAACGCAACAGCGCAATGAACAAACTAGTGATCTCATCGCATACCCCCTCTCTATTTTCTAACACCCACGAAGCCTTTTGCGAAGCATCTGCGGTTAATGTAGTTAAATTGTAAGAAACATGCTCCCGCACCCACTCAGCCAACTTAAATACCACCTGATACAGGTCTGTTTCACCCTCTGTTAAGCGGGTAGCCAGTTCACTGATCTCTGGACTTGAATCAATGATCTCTTCAGGTAATAAGTATTCTCCTAAACCCGGGTCCAACTTTATCAAAGGAAATGAGACCCTACCATATACCTGCTTGAATTGCCTCGAATTATTCACTTGACTCACCCATGATAAGGATAGGTTATCCTGGGTTGGGTACTCCCACCTGAAGCGTAAGCCATCACTCATGAAGTCTGCCTTGGGCTCAGAGGTAATGAATTGAATCTGGGTAAACGAGTTTTCTCGCGGATACCAAGCCAGAATCGCTGTGACATCTTGGATGGAGTAATCCTCGCTGGAATGTGTGATCTGAAGAGTATTGTTTAAGTTCACCTTCAACCACAAACTCTCATAATCTGCGAGGTCCTGGGCTGCGGCCACGGAAATCATGAGTAAAAATAAGCAGAAAAACACATGGCTCTTCATGATTAAAGTTGGATTTGCGAGCTATATAATGGTTTTGGTCGATTAACTCTTGCTAGAAGCTCTAGCATCTATTAGCTCTTTAGAACTAATGCGGTTCC
Organism: Candidatus Nanoarchaeia archaeon; assembly: GCA_035289665.1. Lineage (GTDB taxonomy): Archaea > Nanobdellota > Nanobdellia > Woesearchaeales > SM23-78 > JBBSWA01. Next base: position 45,240 of record DATDWO010000071.1, on the reverse strand, counting down.
ATGTGCTTCGTAACTCGGGTTTCCAATACGTGTATCTGTCATGGAAGAATGGAAATCAGTGATAATGATGGTTCCTTTCGGTGCCTGGTTTGCGAACGATTCCATGCCTAGTGGATATTGTTCTTGACCACAGTGATGGATTCCTATTGGTTGATAATCAGAAAGCCTGACTCCTTGAGTCTCGCACCAATCCCGGGCCGACATTGTAACAATATTTTCTAATGGAAAGGTTGCCATTATGATAGGAATTTTATTGCGTTTATAAGCGTACCACTTCCGAATGCTCTCATTTTTGAGGCGCAGAAGCTTTATAAACCAAAGCTGGTCACTGTCGACTATGGAAAAGGAAGAGAAGATCGGCGCGAAAGAGAAACACAAACTCAAACAATTCATCAAACAACTCGCCCAACACAAAGGCAGACATACGGAACTGGTCACGGTTTACGTGCCGGCAGGATATGATTTGAATATCATTGTTGGTCACTTGCAACAAGAACAAGGCACTGCGGCGAATATTAAGTCAAAAAGCACTCGAGACAATGTGATTGGCGCCTTGGAACGCATGGTTAGGCACTTGCAACTCATCCAGCGCACTCCCCCTAATGGATTAGCTGCTTTTTCCGGTGACATTAGTGAGCGAGAAGGACAGCCTAATATTCAAGTCTACTCTATCCAACCTCCCCTCCCTTTACGATTGCGCTTATATCGCTGCGACAAAGAATTTGTTCTAGAGCCCTTGATGGACATGACGGAAGAGAAGGCTGTTTATGGCATGGTTGTACTCGACCGAAGAGACGCTACCCTGGCTTTGTTGAAAGGGAAAACGATCATCCCCTTGCTCACGACGCATAGCGAAGTTCCTGGAAAGACGCGAGCTGGAGGGCAGAGTTCCGTGCGATTCGCCCGACTACGAGAAGGGGCTGCGATCGACCACTTCAAAAAGATAGCCAGTTACATGAAAGAACAATTTCTCTTCTTAAAAGAGCTTAAAGGCATTTTGCTTGGAGGACCCAGCGTCACGATCAACGACTTTATTCAGAAAGACTACATCACAGGAGACGTTAAGAAAAAGATCATTGGCATCAAAGACTTAAGCTATACCGGTGATTTTGGACTCCAAGAGCTCCTTGAAAAATCCAGTGATGTCCTCGCGAGCGAAGAAGTTGTCGAAGAAAAAAACATCATGCAACGATTCTTCCTTATGCTCGCCAAAGAACCTGGCAAAGTCAACTATGGACAAGATGCGGTCATGAAAGACCTTAAATTAGGGGCTGTGGACATTCTTTTGCTGTCTGAAGAACTCTCGGATGAAGCCCTTGAAGAATTTGAAAAGGTCGCCGAACAATATGGTACTGATGTCAAGATCATCTCCACGGAAACTCGAGAAGGCGTCCAACTCAGAGAAATGGGCAAGTTTGCCGCGATTTTAAGATATGAAGTGCATAGGGGGTAGGTTTAAAAGCCAAATTACCTTTCTTCTTGCAATGACACATGGATCAGATCCCATTACAGATGCCTTAAATGGCCCCTTCATTGGCCGTCCCCTTAGAGCAGTTCTTTACTGTTTAGCCTATGTCTCTAAAACTTACCATGCCCTTCGAGACAGGACGAAAGGTGTGCCACCCAGTCCTTAACAAATTGCTTCTTCCTCTCCTGAAATCGTTGTAGGAAGACAAGGCGTTTACGTGGATGGTGCCCTTGATCAAGCCACCCCTCTAAAAAGAGAATAATTCTTAAATCTTAACCAACTTGTTTACCCTGTGTCCCTCGCCCTGCGTGCCTACCAAGAACTCTTCCCAGGCCAGGAAGCAGACCGGATGTTTTCTGTCTATTACACGGATCGGTTCAAAGCCTACAATGCCAATGTTCGATATACCCGAGACAAGATGGAATTCCGACTCAGTAGAAACTGGAAAGAAGTCTCGGAAGAAATTCAAATTGGACTCCTGCAAAGCCTCATGTCCAAAGCTTACCGGCTTAAAAAGAAAACCTTCAACATGGAACTCTACACCAAATACCTGCACAACCTCTCTGAATACAGCCCTGTAACTGAGAATGACCCCCTCCTGGAGGCCAGCTTTCAACGACTCAACGACCACTACTTCAAAGGCTTTATGAACCAACCCAATCTGGTCTGGGGCGGTGCCTCCTTCCGGAAACTTGGACACTATGAATATGCCACGGACACGATTTGTTTATCTACTGTGCTGCACGATGAGCCTGAACTGATGGATTACGTCATGTACCATGAGATGCTCCACAAAAAACACAAATTCCACCAAACGGCCCAGCGCAGCATGCACCACTCCACTGCTTTTAAACGAGATGAAGCTAAGTATGAGAATGCTCCTTTATGGGAGAAAAGATTGAATGAACACTTACGAAAGAAGCGACGAAAAAAATGGTTGTTTTGGTAACGGTTTTAGCTCCTTCTGATATCAACAACAAACTTTAAATACCAGCCCTGCGGATCTTAGTTAACAATTATTATTTAAAGAGGGGTGAACCATTATGGCTAAAAAAAGACGATCCATGGGGCCTGCGTATAGGCCAATGTACAGTTCCGCACCGAGAAGAAGTCCACTTGGAAAAATACTCTTCATCATTGCCACTATACTCGCTGTGCTATTCGGCGCATTTAGTTACTTGACTCCTGCTGTTACAGGTTTCCTGTTCCTATTAGGACTCATTGTGGGATTGCTCAACATCCAAAACACAGAATCCAAAGATTTCCTCATGACTGGAGCTATCCTGGTCGTTGTGATGTCCATCGGAGAAAAACCCATCCGAGCCCTGCCTACTGATGTACCTTTTGAGATCTTATACAGCATCATGCTGGTACTTGTACCTGCCATTGTGATCGTAGCACTCAAAGAAGTCTTTAGATTGGCCAAAGACTAAACGGAACTTTTTTATTATTTTATTTTTCCTTTTAAATATCAGATTCTACCATTACATTTAGTCGTCCTCGTTAGGCTCTTCTTGCACTAAATTGTATGCTCTAACCAGTGGAGCCAGTGCAGCGTTATTTCGATCCACTAATTCTGGAGGTAGAGCGAAGAAGGCCCTTAGCTCTACAAACTTTTCAGCCTGCAATAGTTCGGCGGCTGCTTGCGTGACAACTTCTTGAGCTGCCCTTTCTTCATATAAATGGTTCCGATGTTCGTACTTGGCTATCCAGTGCAAGGGTTCTTCTTTACCCTCTCTCAACCACCCTACCAACCTATCAACGACCACTTGCTTATCTCTAACTGATTGCGCCTGGCTTTTCACTTTATCTAGCGCACGCTCATACCCATACTGAGTTGCTTCTCCTAGGTCGTCTAATGCTTTGTCCAACTTGGTTGGCTTTCTCTTTGGAGTAGGTCTTTGATATGAAGTAAGACCAATTCCCTGGGCGATTTGTTCGTACTCGTCTAATTTTCCCATTTCTTTGAACAAGGCTTCTGCGACGAGTGCATCTCCTGCAAACTCACGCAAGGTACGAAGCGCCTTGAACATAAAATCTTTATTGTATCTTAGTTCTGCCCCTTCCTCGAAAATTTCAGGGATATCTGATCGGTATGAACTTATTGATTCTTGCACTACCTTTTCTATGCCCTGATCTGTCAATAATCCCTTCCACTGTGATAAAAGCGGGTAATACTCCTCAAATGGGTCGTCGCCATCATCATAACTTCGCATCCAAGATGCAAAAAGGTGCGTAAAGCCCTTGATCGCTAATTCATGCATCTTACTCCGTAAGGCAACATCTTCTAAGTTCCGATTCACCGCGCTTGTCAATTCTGGATTATGTATAAATAGTAAGAATCCAGTTATGTCATGGCAAGGACTACGGCCCTGCTCAGTTAGTTGATTCAAAATAACATCCGTTACATCAACGAGCAAAGCTGTGTTGACTGTAGCAGAAAAATACGCTTTGAAACGGTCTTGGGCTAATTGTTCCGCCGCCTTAAATGGGTCCTCGTTCCCCCACTTTCTACTTTTATGTACCCAGTTAAAAACTCCGGCTTCTGCCTGTTTCGAAACCCTAACTTCATCGGGTAAGCCCTCTGCCGTTGCGAAGCGCTCTACTGCTCCTTCCTTTCCACTCCGCACTAAAAGTTCCAATGTGGCATCTCTAGGATTCATCGATAGAAGAAATTCCAGTCGGCTTAAATAATTATGCTTCTGTTTAAAGCCGACTATTCTTCTTTAAAAATGAATGCAGGTCTTTCATAACCCTTTACCAGAACCTATATGAATTCGCCCTTGTTTTCTAGGTTGATGTCCAGGGTACTTGAAGGGAGCGAACTTGAAGAAGCTGTTCGCTGGATGGGGATGGCTGTTCAAGAATCCATAAACTCTCCTTGCGAGCGAGACAAAAGAGGGGTGGTTATTGTTAAAGGAGGAGAGCTGATTGGCAAAGGCGTTAACGCTCCTCCTCCAGGATTTCGTTGTGAACCTGCGTACTGTCAACCTACCTGTCGAACATATGCGGTTCATGCAGAGATGAACGCTCTAATCGATGCAAGAGATCTAGGAAACGATGTTCGAGGCGCACGCATGTATCATGTTCGAGGAGAACAAGGACGACTGGTTGACTCCAGACCGCCTCGATGCGCCGATTGCAGCAAGCACATCCTTGATTTTGGCCTAGCTGGATTTGTTTTGAAACACGTTGAAGGGTATACAGTGTATGGAGCAGAAGAGTTTAATCGATTGAGCCTGGAAAACCAACGCAAAAGAGATTCGGGCTAATTGGTATTTTAACTGTTTATCCCAAGGCGGAGTTTTATCCTATCGAAATATTTTTATAGGCCTTATTTGCCTGCTTTATCATGAAACCAAAGCTTTTCGTTGCAACCAAAGCGTTCATCGTCTATCAAGCTAAGGTTCTGCTCATAAGGGAATCTTCTAATTACGATGTAGGGGTTCATGTAGGGAAGTTTGACGTTGTTGGTGGTAGAATAACACCTGGGGAACATGTAGATGAGGCTATGTTACGAGAGATCAAGGAAGAAACTGGCCTGAACGTGAAGCTAGGCAAGCCTTTCTTTGTAAATGAAAGCTGGCCAGTTGTTAATGGAGAACAATGGCAGATCATACGGATATTTTATGAGGCAGAAGCAGATACGGATCAGATAAAATTGAGCAAGGATCATGATCAATATGTTTGGATCCATTCGAAAGATTATAGAGAATATGCTGTTATCGAAAATCTGTATCTAGCGTTTGAAGCTTACTTACAAAAGTAGCTGTTTATCATTTTGCTTTCTTTCCTTTCTTGTTTATTGTTAAGGTTATTGCATCTCCAGCATGGATGTTCAGCTTGTTCACTACAAATTCTGGGATTATGAAACCAACTGATTTACCTCGTTTCTTTGTTATGACTACTGTTCTCATAGAAATAAACATGATGTATGAATACTTAAACGCTGCGGTCAGATGTCTAGTGGGAATCTAAAGATCCTTTTTTATTCTTTGACTTCAGCCGTAATCGGCTGTTCCGTTTCAGGCTTTGGAATCTTCTGAATGAAACGACACTTCGGGAAGCTGGAACAGCCGTAGAAACTTCCATAAATGGACTTTCTAAGGATGAGATCCTTACTACACTTGGGACAGACCCGTTTTTCATCGCTTTGCTGCGGAATGGCCTTGGTTGGACAATCCAAGTTTAAGCATACTTCCTGAGGCCTCTTTCCTTTCGAGCGGATGCTGATCATCAAGATGTTGCAAGTAGGACAGAACTTGTCAAGGGCTGTTACGAAGCCATTCTGCGGCAATGGATATGTGTTTGTACACTCAGGATATTTGTTGCAGGCCACAAAACGCTTACGACTCTTTTTTGAGAAGGTAATTTTTAAGGTTCCGCCGCACTTGCAAGGACCCAAGGTGTTTTCCTTGTCCATGGTTTCCATCAAGGAGTCTTTCAACTCCTCTCCGATCTTCTTCTGGTTCTCCTTGAATTTACCTAATAACTTTACCAAAACACCTTCGGCTTCCTTTAAGATCTGTTCCTTGGTGTGCTTCTTTTCACGGATGTTTTCCATTTCTTCTTCGAAATGCTGTGTTAGCTTTTCATCGAGGATTTCCGGGCAATACTTGGCCATGGTTTCTATTGTTTTCATTCCGATGAGTGTTGCGCGAATCTTTTGGTCCGCTACGTATTTACGCTCGAACAAGTTGTCCACGATTTCTGCTCGTGTTGCTTTTGTTCCCAAATTGCGTTTTTCCAATTCTTTTACCAGGCTGGCTTGGTTGTAACGATTGGGAGGCTGGGTTTCCTTGTCAAGCAAGTTTAACTCTTTTACCGCCAACTCTTCTCCAACCTTTAACACGGGAAGCTCTTCTTCTTTCAACCCTACATAGGGTTCGTATAACTCATGCCAGCCTTTGAACTTCGTTTTTGTACCTGAGACGCTAAAAGACTCTGTATTTACATCTAAAGAGGCTTTCATCGTCAGTCGAATGGCTGGCTCTCCGAAAGTAGCGAGAAAACGCTTTACAACCAAGTCATACACTTTTTCGTCCCGTTCTTTTAATCCCTTCGGCGAAACTCCTGTTGGATAGATGGCAGGATGTGCCGGATCTGTTTTTTTACCCTCATTCGGAGATAAGCTTTTTTTGCTCAAAAGAATTTGGACGGATGCTTTGTATTTTTCTTGCTGGCCTAGACCTGTGAGGATCTTTGAATAATTCAGACTGGCAGGCAGTTTCTGAGAAGAGGTTCTTGGGTATGAAGTGAAACCATTTACGTATAAACTCTGAGCAATATCCAACGTGGCTTTAGGTGAAAAACCAAAGGCTTGATAGGCCTCAGACTGCAAGGAACCTAAGTCAAAAGGGAAGGGCGGAGCTTGCTTTACTTCTCGCTGTTCTATGTTGGCCACCTTTGCGGGCTTTCCAAGACACTGATCGTAAGCACTTTGGGCCTTTGTCCGGTCCCAAAATTTGTCGGTTGCGTGGGATGCGAGCAGCACTTGGCGGTCTTTCTCCACTTTCAGCTCCAAGACCCAGAACGGAACGGACTTGAACGCCCCGATTTCATGCTCCCTGTCTACAACGATTTTTAAGGCGGGACACTGCACCCGACCCGCTGAGAGAATCTTGAACAAGCCCGAGTCCTTAATGGCTAAGGTAAGGGCGCGGGTCAGGTTGATGCCGTACATCCAATCCAGGAAATGACGGGTTTCTCCTGCGTTTGCCTGACCCCATTCTAGGCTGCTCTGCACGTTCTGGTAAGCTTCGACCAAGTCTTCTTTGGTTGTAGTGGAAAATTTCATCCTTCGAGCGTCTTTTTGGCCACAGATAAATCGGATGATGTTTAGCCCGATCACTTCTCCTTCGATATCAAAGTCACACGCTACTGTAAATGAGTCTGCATCTTTAGCTAACTTTTTGATTACATCTAAATATTGCTTAGAATACGCTGCTTTTTTGTCCACATCCGCGACAGGTTTCCACTCCAAGTCAAAACTAGGGTATTTGAAAGACTTCTTTTTCTCTGCGACGGTGTATAAATGGCCTACAGCACAGGCAACGACAATGTCCTTTCCTTTATGGGTGATTTCATAGTAAGAGACTTTGCCTTTTGTTTTTTTAATTGGTTTGCCATCTGCGAGAGATTCTGCGATGCGCTTCGCGGCGCTGGGCTTTTCACTCACGATCAACTCATAGGGCATACGCCTTGTGGAAAGCCTTCCTTTAAAAACCTTTGTGCCTATAATATATGCAATATAAGACACATGCTTCACTTTTAGAGAGGAATGACCTGAAAGTGTAGAAAAATGACTCTTAACCTGCTATCACGCCACGCTGCAAATCACTTCAGATTCTTTGGTTAGCGGCGCTTCGCGAACAAAGTCCTGGCCTTGTTGGATGACTTGGTTTTTCCCATTTGAGATCTTGAAATTCAGGCTGATAGACAAGAGCTTGTCCTTGATCTGAGTATGGAACTCGAACTCCTTGATATGTTTTAAAGTGTTCTTCTCTAGCTTGAATACTTGTGAAGCATCAAAAATACGAAAGCCTGTGATGAAGCCCTTTGTGTCGATGTCCACTACTAAGTTATCGAATTCCAGCGATTCTTTGTATTCTCGGTTTTTGATCTTAACGATTAAGAAATCATCTTCTAAGTCATAAAAATATTCTCCTTTACCCCTTGCGTCTAGTTTATTTTTCATGATGAATCCTGGGTAAGTTTCTCGTTCTTATAAACGTTGTTATCGCGAAATAAAATCCCTTTCTTTCTAGTATGACCTTAAGGAAACCCTGTTTACGCTTATAAAAAATGGCGTATCGACCATTCTTTTGAATTCCAACCATGAAGGGCCGCTCATGAATTAATATTCTTATCAATGTCTCTTTCGCCCATATACCCCTCTGGGCATAATCAAGGTGGTGTAAGGCATGTGGCTTGAAATAAATTTGTTCTCTATGTTTAGAGATGTATCTTTTGAATTGACCTTGATGAATCCATTTTGTTATATGGGTTGTATTTGGTAAGGTTGACACGTCAATCCTTTTTTCGGAAGTCTATAAATGTGTGATTCATAAAAATCCGTAAAACTTTCGGAGAAAGCGAAAATATGACATAGAAAACGGAAATTCCATCAATCCTTCGTATATGCAGAGCAATCTTGCTGCTCGCATGTAGCAAAATAAAAAATAATCTTAATCCTTGCTATACTTCCACGGTGCATGGCCCCAGTGGATGATCATGTCTACACCGATGTTCTTGGATTCAACTGGCAAGTCACAAGCACCATAGCAAGAGCCTGACCAGATCAATATGAGGGCTTTAGTGTGTTTTTGAAGATACTCTTGAATTTCCTTTGCTTTGGGTCGTAAGCCATCTGGAAGCTGCAGTAGAACTCTCTTAGATTTATTCTTCTTAATCCCGGCAATGGCCTTATCCAGTTCGAGTTTAAACATGGTTATTCAGAAGACTTCTTACTCTTCGTAGACTTTTTTTTAGGAGACTCTTCAACTGCTTCTTCCATTTCAGTTTCAATGCCTTCTTCTACTTCTTGAGACTCTCCTTCGACTTGCTCTTCGTCCAGAAGCTCTTCGCTTTTTTTGGGAAGCTCCATCGTGAGGTTTTCCTTTTCCGTGTACTCGATGGGCTCGATTTTTAATGTGCGAATGTCCACAATGCGAATGGGGAAGAATTTATGCAGCAAGCCCTTGATGGCGCTTTGAATCTTGTTTTCCAAGATTTCACGCATCACTTGCTCGAAGGTCTCTTTCTGTACAATTTCTTTGAATTTCTTACGGAAATTTCTGCGTAAGAGGCCTTGTAGGGAGCGGTGTGCTCTGGCACTCGTGACGATGATGGGCTTTACGCGCAGGACAACACTATCTTGTGTCTTGCATAAGAATGAGTCATCCACCTTTTCTCGTCCTCTACGGACCAGGCGTTTGATGGCATTGGGTGAATACGCATACCCCTTAAACGAAGCATGACCCTTTCCTTCTTTTACATCACTGATCGAGAATTGAACCTGAACTTGCTGTTTCTTTGGGTCGCCGGTAAGTACCATCATGTTCACAAATACTGAGCGGCCCCTTAACTGCTCTGGATCGGCTACGTAGGATTCGCCAATTACGCGCTCATGGAATAACTTGGGAGCTAAGATAGGTACCCAACGCTTGCGGATGATCTTCGTTGCCGCTTTTTCAGCCATATAGACGAGGAGAAGTAAGGGGTTTATAAAGGTAGCGATTGATCCTACTCGAGGGATTCTCACAAACAAAACTATATAAACCTCTGAATTAAGAGAAGCGTACGCTTCAGACCATCATTGGTATCCTCTGGCTGATCCTCTTTATTTGGGCCTTGTTTAATACTCTAACTTCTCATCGAAGCTTGGGAGGCAAGGTCTTATGGATTATTATCTGCCTCATATTCCCTGTCGTAGGTGTGCTGATTTATTTCTTCTTTGGACGAAGATAAAAATTTACTTTGTATTTTCTAAACGGTTACTGCGTATGCTTTTATCTCTGGTTCAAGCTCTTTATTTAGCCTTTCAAGAAGCCCAACACAACCCTCTTTTACTACCGTATCCCCAACTTTTTCTTCTTTCCATATAAGATCCATCGGGGAAAACCGAAAATCTGCTGGAGGCTTATCTATTCCATATTCGATGCGCGTTGATCCCTCCAAACGGTTAAACCGTAAATAGAAATCGTAAAATCCTTGTACACTGCGCTCTAATTGAGCCAATTCGTCGTTTGGAATCCTGGGAGTGCTTATTCGGACTCCAAAATATCCCTGATTTTGAAACGGAGGTATTCTAAATTGAGTTTCTCCTTGGATAAGAAAGTCTTCAAACTGTCTACGATCTGATTCAGACGCTGTTTTTAGCCTTTCTAATTCCATATTCCCTGCTAGAACTGTGACGATGTCAACATCGTTAAATTGGCCCCCTCTTACATAACTCCCAAATAAGAGGATTCCTTGCATTGTGGGCCACTTTGTCATTTCTGCTTTAAGCATCAATAAAAAATCAGCTGTAGTTTCTCGAATGGTAGACATCCCATTTAGAACAAATATTGTGTTTATAAACTCAATAGGGAAGATACTTAAACATCCAGATTCACGACTTCCTTCGCATGGGTCTCAATGAATTGTCTTCGAGGCTCTACATCGTCACCCATGAGGATGGTGAAGATTTCATCTGCGATGGAGGCATCTTCAATGGTGACTTGTTTTAACGTTCGATTGGCTGGGTTCATGGTCGTCTCCCATAATTGCTCTGGATCCATCTCTCCTAAACCTTTGTAACGCTGCATGCTGACTCCTTCCTCACCAATCTCTTTCAATCGTTTTTCTTTCTCTTTATCGGTCTGCACGTACCACTTCTGCTTTCCTTTCTTGATTTGATATAAAGGAGGCATTCCAATGTAGATATAGCCTCGTTCGATTAAAGGTCGTAGGTAGCGGAAGAAGAGCGTCAACAATAAAGTGGTGATGTGATTGCCATCTACATCGGCATCGGTCATGATGATGATCTTATGGTATCGTGCTTTATCTATGTTGAATTCATCTCCTACACTGGTGCCAATGGCGGTGATTAAGGTAATGATGCCTTCGGTGGCTAATACTCGACTTAGGCGCGCTTTTTCCACATTTAAGATTTTACCCCTCAATGGAAGAATGGCCTGGAAAGCCTTGCTACGACCCATTTTGGCACTGTTGTGCACGAATACGCCGCTTGCCAAGGCAAAGTTATGCGTATGAGGAACTTCTATATCGTATACGTTCATTTGTTCATTTATTTCTTCGACCATTAACACCTTATGATTGTAGTTTTCTACGGCCTCACAAGCGGCATCCATGTCTCCGTCAAAAAACCGACAAGCGAATGAATCAAACCTAAGTAGAGTCTTATCCCTCTTTTTCTTTCTTGATTCATCATAGATTTGGATGTCTATTTCATCGCATTGGTCGTATATTTCCCGGAGAGCTTCCAAGGTCTTTTTAAAATAAGTCTCTGCATATGCTTCTTTGCGCTGCTTTCTGAATTCTAGAGTCCATTGCTCTTGTGTCTTTTTGCTTCGCCATTCCTTAAGGCCCTCTTCCTGCCATTGAATTCTTGCTTGTGTGGAAAGAGCTGCTTTTCTTTCAGGGTTTTTTTCAAAGAACGCTTTTACTCTTTTTCGTTGTTTTTCCTTGTTTTCGTCCTTTGACCAGTATGCTTTTTGTGCTACACTTAATCGTAGGTTATTCTCCATTTGGTATTCTTTGTTGGTGTTGTAAAATTCTAAGAATTTTCTCATCATGTACTCTTTGTAATTTGGATTGCTCCATTGCTTCTTTCCTCTCTTACTTAACTGCAGTTTCATTTCTGGCTGCTGCATTCGCTTACTCATCTTTTCACGAAATGCTTGCGATTTTCTGATTTCTAGGCATTTGCGTTTGGTTTGTTTTGTGTGTAGGGTTTTATGTGCGTGTTGCCTATGAAACTCAAGATGCTCATCTTTGGAGAGCCTCATAAGATTAGTCGGATTATTGTTACGTTTGTTGAAATCGATGTGGTGCCGATGACTGCTTGTCTGTATTGGGTAAATGCCGTTCTTTAGGTTCCATTCGTCAGCCACGCAGTGAGTGAATACCCATCGTTGCTCTGCATTATCATATATCATTTCGTAGCCTTCGATTGTAATGCCTTTTCCGAGCTTAGAAATTTGCTTTCTTAAAGGCATCAGAGAATCCTTCTCTGCCAATTCTGCAGCCCTTTTGAAGGCTCCGTCTCGGAGCATGAATAGATGATCTGGAGTACACGTGATTTCTTCTCCTGAATCTAGAATAACTTTCACCAACCGCGAAGCAATTTTTGTTATTCGGGGATCTCTGATTTCTTCAATTCCTATTGAACCATCCGCTTGGACGGTGTAGCAAAAGTTCTTCTTTCCTTGTTTATCTTCTTTTATAAGCTCTTTAAAACTGAGCGCTCTTCCATCTGCTAACGCTACTTTAGTATCTCCAGAGAAACAGCCCCCTGCAGAGTCTCCTTCCACGATGAACAATTCGCACTTGGCTGGGTCGCGTTCCTGGCAATCAGCGAGCTTTCCTGGCAAGGAACCTCCTTCTAAAAGGCCCTTTCTTCGTGTGAGTTCTTTTGCTTTTCTTGCTGCTTCCCGCGCTCGGGCGGCGTTGTTTACCTTATCTAAAATGGTGCGGCAGGTCTTTGGATTTTGCTCCAGAAAATCACTCAAACCGGCGAAGACTAAGCTGTCTACAATGCCTTTTATATCGGAGTTGCCCAATTTTGTTTTGGTCTGACCCTCAAATTGCGGTTCGGGCAGTTTTATAGAGATGATGGCTGTGAGACCCTCTCGAACGTCATCGCTGCTGAACTTGAAATCCTGCTTGAACTTGTTTTTTTCCGCAAAATTGTTCAAACAACGAGTGAGGGCTGTTTTGAAACCCACCAGATGTGTTCCGCCTTCAATCGTGTTGATGTTGTTTGCAAAACTAAAGACTGTCTCATTGTAGGATTCGTTGTACTGCAAGGACACTTCTACTTCTGTGTCGTCTTTTTTCTTGTTCATGGAGAATAGGTTATGCAAGACAGGCTTGTTCTTGTTTAAGTGTTCGACAAAACTATTGATTCCACCTTCGAAGAAGAACTCGACTTTTTTTTGCTTTTCTTCCCGTTCATCCTCTAAGATTATTTTTAGGCTTTTATTTAGGAAGGCCAACTCACGAAGACGCATCATCAAGGTGTCAAAATCGTAATTGACCTCATCAAAGATTTCTCTGTCGGCCTTGAACTTTACCTCGGTGCCTGTTTCTTTTGGGTCACAATCCCCTATGACTTTCACATCATGAACAGGTTTCCCGCGGCAATATTTTTGGTAGTGGATTTTGCCCTCTCTTTTTACCCAGATTTCCAAGAAGAAAGAAAGCGCGTTTACTACACTGACGCCGACTCCGTGCAAGCCACCGGATACTTTATACGTGCCCTTATCGAACTTGCCTCCTGCGTGCAAGATGGTCATGACGACTTCTAAGGCGGATTTTTTTAGTTTCGGGTGTTCGTCTACGGGAATGCCTCGGCCGTTATCGGTTACAGAAACATTACCATCATTTAGAATCTTGACGGTGATTTGAGTGCAGAAACCGGCCATGGCTTCATCGACGCTATTGTCTACGACTTCGAAGACTAAGTGGTGAAGACCCCGGGGGCCGGTGCTACCAATGTACATGCCCGGACGTTTTCTGACGGCATCAAGGCCGCCGAGAACGGTGATGGATTTCGCATCGTACGAGCTATTCTCCGTAGGTGTTTCAGGCTCTTTTTTTTCAGGTTCTGGGGTCATTTTATCAAAAATGTGTTCATTTTTGGGAAATACTTCGTAAAAAAATCCGAAGTATTTATCGTCGATAAATGCTACTAAAGAAGACTCTCGTTGGCTTTATATAACTTGTGATGTCATAACTCCACTTTTTAGGATTGAAATTGAGTGGAGTTCTGAACATGCTCAAGAATCGCTATGATATTTATTTGGCGATTCTTGACATACCGTCGACGGAGTTGTCGACGAGAAAATGGGGGATTTGGTGGGTTGTATGGTTTTCATTAGTTACTTATTAGTGGTTAAAAATAGTAAGGTTTATAAATAGATTTTCCTTTGCTTTCTTTTATGGCACCTCCAAATCCTGCACAAGATTTTTTTGCTACACGTGTTGCTGCTCAAGTAGATGAATTTAGGACTCAATTTCATTTGTCCCCTGCTGAGGCTGAACGATTTGCTCTTATGATTGAACGAACTCGAGCCGGTCCCACTGTGTTTCAAGAAGGAGAAGATAAAAACTGTGTGACTCGAGATGTTGCTAGTTTGGTTACGGTGGAAGAAACACCAGCTACTTCTTCTAATCAAATCATATTCAAAGGGAAACCTTATACGGTATCAGATGTTAGAAAACGTGATCCAGATACAGAGATCTGCTTGGTAGAATCTTCGGATGGAAAAAGGTATTTTTATAAAAAATATAAACTTCCCTGGCACGAGCCACATGCAAGACTACAAAACTTACTCATGGCTGTTACTCGAGCGCACCCGAAGATACTCACTTGTTATGATTCTCACCTCCAAGGTCCTGGTGAAGGAAGAGCCCCAAGCTATGAATTCTTACTTGAATGCATGGACCCCCAAACGTCGCCTGATTTAAAATCTGCAGTTCTTAATGGCGCTCGCTTTGATGAAGAAACCGTTGCTCGGGCCATTATCGACATTTGTGAAGGACTCTTTGTACTACAAAGAGCAGGCACAAATCTTGCCAAAAAAACAAGAGGATATGTTCATAACGATGTAAAATTAGATAATTTATTTGGCGTAAAGGATGGCGGATATTTTAACTATTTTGTCTTAGGAGATCTGGACATTGTGGAGCTCCTTTCACCAGTTACCCCTCGATTCAGAGAAGGACTTCGTGGATCCGTACCTTACATGCCCCCAGAAGGCCTTTTCTTGGCTCGAAATGGAAGACTTTTAATTGACAATGTAAGACGACATCCAGGCGATCAGGGTGTAAGAGATTTAGGCCAAAAAGTTTCTAAACTTCACCTAGGAACCTTTAGTGATTTACCCTCTGTGGGATCGGTGGGTTATGCCCTTGCGAAAACCTGCGCTCAGCCTGGAGAAATCTCTCTCCCTTATGGCTACACAGACGAAGACATTCAAGAGTCCAAAACTTACGCCTTGGCCCTTATCGCCACCTCTTTTACTCAAGACCCAGAGTACTTACGACTATTAAGCACTATGAGACCTGATCGTCAGGGAGATCTTGCTTACCAAACATTTGCCGATCGAGTTGAAAGAGAATTCATCAATGAACTCTATGAAGGCCTTCGCAATAGAACATTCACTAAATGGGTTCGAGGAGACATTAATTGGACTGGAATGCCTTCTCGATTGCAGCCGATTCTTGCTCGGACATTGCAGTTCAATCCTAAAGAGCGAGGATCTTTGGAGGAGACGATCAAGGCTTGTTGTGATGCCTATCACTTGCGCTCAGAAGAACTGGGTTATGGAAGACGAGTAAAATAAGAAATTAAATTATATTCTATTCTTTTTGTAGACTGTTTCTTTCCTTTTAGCATCTAAAGCACTTAGGGCATCGTAGGTCTCAGTGTTTAACCCTGGAAAAATAGGCGTTCGAGCGATTTTATGAATGCTTCCCAACAAAGCGACAAAGGGTAAATATCCCTTTCTCTGGGTCATCTTTCCTAAGAGTCCATCCAATGCTACTTGCTGGTTTGCTCGGTTCCCATTGGGGTGTGTTAAGAGGTAACCTGCCGTGGTAGATAAAAGAACGGCTTCGTATAAATTTGTAGCGGCCATTTGTGATGCAATGCAGGGGTCATCTGTTTGGATGCTTCCTTCATCATTGGCATCTGTGAATAGTTTACATACGGCGGGTTGATCTACTTCTTTATGACCTAATAGTTCTCTTCCCGCTATTGAATTTAATACTTCCACACTTAGACGTCCCTTTAATTGGGGGTGGAATTTAGTATCGGCTAATGCTCCGGGGTACAACTTTCCTGCGTGCAGCAATGCCTGTGCATAAGCTAGGCCTTTTGCTAAATATGCGGTTAATGCATCGTGTATTACACTCGCACCGGGTTCGGTTTCAGTAGATCGGGAACCCATCCAATTTGGATCGGCTATTTGCATGATATCTTTTGAGGGTAGGCCTTTTGCTAAGACTTCTCCTACTTTGATGGTATTTTGAGATTGTGTGTTGATTAATTCAGCAAGTTCGGCATGACTCAAAGCAAACTCTACACCGAATAGGCGTGCTACGAGTGGTTTGTATGTTTCTTCCCCTGTTAAGGTTTTTTCTCTTGCTAGTGCTTTTGTGTTTCCTGCTAATGTTTTGGAATACATATCGGCTAAAAGATTGATGCTGCTTAATACTCGAGGATCCATAAATTGAGGTCGTTCTCTTGGAGTGGAGGTTTGTGTTTTATCCAATCTTCCCATGCGATTTAATGTTCCTATTAAAGATTTTAAACCACTATCTAATCTTCGATAGAGTAAACCAGCTGCTTTTATTTCTGCGGCGCTATACGCTACTCCATCTCTTGTTCGAGCACTTCTAATCATCCAAACCGTTCCGTAAGACTTAGCTCCTTCGGCAGTATTCATAAGAAGATTGTGGGCCATGATTCCTATATGTGTTTCTGGATCGATTTGTGTTCTTGCGATTGAATTCCGTTCACCTTTCATTATTGTTTTTAAAACTGCATCTAATGTAGGCCTTACTTCCTCTGTTAAGAGACCCTTATCGTCTGTGGTTGCATCGATTTCTACTCCATCAATATTAGGATCGTCAAATCTTAATCCCCAAGCATCTGTCTTTAACTGTCTACCCAGAAGGCCCACGCAAGCAGATCCTTCTCTTGCTACGCTTTCATGGGTGAGAAGCTGTGCAGGTCTATCTTCCATAGCATCTAATCGGTCGTCTACAGCTATGTAAGGTCCTTCAAAGTGCGCCATTGCTGCAGCATTTAATCTTCCTTTTTCTTCAGCGTGCGCAGCTGCGTGCTCTTCAAATCCCTCGAGTACGACTCCTGAATCTTCAACCATACTTTCCGTAAAATCCCTTTCCATTTATAAATCTTACTCTTTTAGCCACTTTTAGGTGGTATCTTTCCATGCTTTTGCGGTTGAGCTCAAAAAAGCGAAAGCTTTTTAAATAAATAATACTACTCTTTAGTAGTATATAATGGAGGAAACCATGGTACTTGAACAAACCATTGACGAAGAAATCACCCCTGAGATGAAAAAAAAGGCTCAGATGATCCTAGTCGAAGTACCTTAAATTAAAATGGAAGACATTGAAATCAGCGAAGACGAAGTCGCTCTTGTGGAAGAGATACGAGGCGAAAGCAAAAAGAAAGTCAGCCTCAATCAGAAGAAACTCTCCAAACAAGACATGGAAGAATTCTTAGGCCTATAAAAACCCTAAAATTATTTAAACCCTACTCTTTAAGAAACACTATGGGACTCGGAACTTGGTGGAGGAATCGCAAAAGTCGAATTTGGACCAAGATTGCACAGCTTTATCTCAAAGAACTCGAACAACTCGGAGGACCTGATGCACCCCCCCTCACAGTCACTCCTGCCGAAAACTACTATACTCATATTGCGGCTGCCAAAGAAGTCTATGCCAAAGCAGGCGATGCCGTCCTCTTCGCCCAGGAAGCCCTCTCTGATCTCTCCAAAGTTCCTGAACTCAAAGAAAAAGTAGCTGCTATCATCACGGCTTACCGAGAAGTCGTCAGCTCTTTTCGCTCTGAAAAAGGCATCCAGACAACAGTCTACATTCATGCCGCCCTAAAGAAAAACAGCCAAATCGAAGAACTCATGAAAAAAATAGAAGCTCATTTCTACCGCTGCCCGGTTCTGTAAATGTTGGAATTTTTATTTTCCTTACGGCAACGTTTAAAAGAAGCAGCTTGATTCTGTATTGCATGAAAGAAATTGCGCGTGGCGCTGAAGCAGTGATCTATCAGGATAAAGAAAGCGTTGTTAAGAAACGAGTGAGTAAAGGCTATCGCCACCCTGAACTGGATGTGGAGTTGATTAAACAACGAACCAAACGAGAAGCCAAGTTCATTCATGACTTGCCTATTTTAGGCCCCAAGCTACACAAGGCCGATGCGGATACCATAACCATGGACTACCTCCCTGGAGAAAAAGTAGCGAACGTCCTTGACGAGCAACCTGAATTGGCTGAGAAAATCGGCGAATCCCTCGCAAAACTTCACGATAAAAACATGATCCATGGTGATTTGACCACAAGCAACATGATCCTGACACTGAAAAATGAACTCGCTTTCATTGATTTTGGACTGAGCTTTTACAGCGACAAAATTGAAGACAAAGCCGTGGACATTCACCTGTTTAAAGAGGCCCTGGAAAGCAAGCACTTTCGCGTGGAAACCAAGGCCTATCGAGACTTTCTTAAAGGCTATCGAACCAGCCAACACGCCGAAGAAGTCCTGGAACGCCTCAAAGCCGTTGAAAAAAGAGGACGGTATAAGAATAAAGGGAGTTGAAGGGAAAGGGTTATAAATGCCTCTGCAAATGCCTTTTTTAGATTGAAATGAGCCTTCCTATAGATTTAGTTGATCGGGTAGCTTCCGAATATAAGAAAAACCTACAACGGGAAAGTTCTGAAAGTGATGGTGTTTTTTCTATACCCACAGGTTCTTTAGATGGTCTTTGCCAGACTCATCGGATTGGGCATCGGACTTTAGTTCATGTCCTTGCCGAAGCCAGAAATCGAGAAACCTTGACTGAAAGTCAATTGGAACCTCTTGTTGTCAAAAGAGAAGAAAATTCCTTCCCGACTAAATCTCAAGAACGTTTTGAAACCGCTCTTAAGACGACGAGTATGGAGAGGCGCATTGTGGCTATGCTTCTTCTTGATGAAGGTTGGAAGACCCCTCATGAATTACGGGCAAAACTTATCGAATTGGTTGGCTCTGATGCCCCTGTCCCTAGGGGGCCTACTATGGTCTCTTACTATGAACATGTTCTCTATGAATCTGGATTTGTCGCTAAAATTCGTCTAGGCAAAGGACTCGGACTTAACCAGTTGTATGTTACCTTAACGAAAGATGGAAAAGAAATCGGACAACCTCTTCATTACCATGCTCTGCGCCAAGTTGTTGGCTTTAATCAATCCGTTCGTCAATTTGGATTTGCCAACGACTCCAGCGGGCACAGTGGAGTTTACAACCGTTTCCGTTTATTAAGACGACTTGAACAAGCCTTTAATCGAAAACCAACTGATGATAGAGAGCGAATGGAACAATTGATAAGAGAAGCAGAGAAAAAAGGCCCACCTGGAGTTCGGATTGCTGCGCTTGCTTCTTATTTGGGAATCCAACGAGAAAGTGTAGAAGCCCACTTAAGACAACTTCAAAGACAAGGATACGTTACTTTATCTGATCGCATTGCCAGTTGGACAGGACCTAAATCCGACTTTATGCTTTCCTATGCCCATGCTATTCATCGATTCCTAACAGAACCCGAAGTACGTTATGATGTAAGGGGCAATATGCATTCTGAGCGCCTTAAGTTACCAACTCGACTCAGAGTGGCTCTTGAGATTTCAGAACAATACACTTGCCAACACGATCCGCTTCCATTTGACAAATGGAGAAACCAAATGTTGAATTACTTACGAATCCATATGAATGGGCATCAAGGTCTCCCAAGAACTCAAGTTATCTATGCCATTCAAGGATTGCCTCATACCAATTCTCAACGCCTTGATCGGCTTATCCAGACTGGAGATGTTGTTAAAATGGCGATACCTAAAAATGGGCATCGTCTGGTTTACTACCGCCCTGCTGACGTAACTATATAAACCTCTCAGGGTTTCTCGTCGATATGAGAAGGCTTTGGTGGTTGCTGTTCTTGCTTTTATCGCCTTTGGCTATGGCTAAATCTGGGCATATGGTTTTATTGACCGTGGTGCAGCAAGGCGACCAAACCATTACGGGCGGAACTGCCGACCTGTACTTAGATGTGCGCTCTGGAAGCGGACGCATTTTCATTGACTCGTTCCCATTAACTAAAGTAGACACTCAGATTTCCACTCGACTTGCGAACCAAGTTGCTTGCTCTTACATTGAGATGGATTGCTCCATCTACGACTTTTTTTACAAGATTGAAGCCAGCAGCCCCATTGTGGGCGGGCCTAGCGCTGGAGCCGCGATTGCTGTTCTAACCATTTCAGTCCTTAAAGACCTTCCATTGAATAATGAAACGGTCTTAACCGGTACTATTGATACAGGAGGGTTGATTGGTCCTGTTTCAGGAGTGCTTGAAAAAGCACAGGCTGCCCAAGAAAAAGGTTATACTAAGATTCTCGTCCCTAAATGGGCACCTTCTGTTTTTGTCCTTTCCTTGCCCGTTAACCTAAGCAATTACACGAATTCCACTCGAATCAACCGGACTCTCCCTTTCCTAAATCAAACCAATCAAACCGACCTTTTAGCCAACCTCACTATACAAGTTGTTAAGATTGGCAACCTGGATGATGCCTTATATGAATTCACTGGCCAAAACTTTACTCAACCTTCTCATGTCCAGAGCAATACTCAATACGAGCAAGTGATGCGGCAAATTGCGGATGAACTTTGTAACCGCACCAACAGCCTCCAGAGACTTGCGGATAAGAAACAACTTAATTATACAGATGAGAATAATTTCACTACACGGGCTGCTACGACGTACCGTTCCGCTAAGTATTACGCTACAGCCAGTTACTGCTTCTCCCAAAATATCCGACTTCTAGCTAGTGTTTTGGAGAACCAAACTAACTCCAAACGCCATGAAAAACTCCTTGAACTCAACCAAGTGGTTAAGAAACTGGATCAAATGGTGGAGAACAAAAGCCTGCAAACCCTCAGCGATCTAGAAACCTACATGGTGGTTAAGGAAAGGATCCGTGAAACCCTAGACGCCCTTGAAGCCATCAACACCAGCAATGTGTCTGTCAACTTACTTGCCTATTCCCTCGAGCGATACCACAGTGCTAAAGTTTGGAGCCAATTTTTCGGATTGCCTGGCAATGTTCTTCTCTTAGACCAAGACCACTTGAAAGAAGGCTGCCAGAAAAAAATCAGCGAAGCCGAAGAACGCCTTAGCTATGTGGAGATTTACGCGCCTGGATACTTGAGCAGAACCAAAGAACAACTTGGCCAAGCCTACGAACAACGCGAACAAAAAAGCTACGCGCTTTGCCTGTTCACAGCAGCCCGAGTCAAAGCTGAGGCGGATGTCTTCATCACGGCCAGTGGAGTGGACCTGGATCAGATGAGCCAACTCGGCCAAGCCCAAATCCTTGCTGCCAAGCGAGTCATTGCCAAAGAGCAAAGCAAAGGCCTCTTCCCGATCTTAGGGTTCAGCTATGTGGAATACGCTGAAAGCTTGTTGGTCGAGAATCCTATTTCTGCCGTCACCTTCGCCCAATACGCCTTGGAGTTAAGCAATTTAGACATGTACTTCCCCCAACCTAAACTGTATCATTTGCCAGCGGATTACTTGTTCTTCTTAGTCATCGGGGTTCTTATTGGGGTTGTGGGGACGATGATTTATCGACGACAGAGATTTGTTTAATGTATGCGATTATATGAGGTTGGAGAAGCCAATTTTGGAAAGCGAGGCCTAACAAGCTTTTTGCATAGTCGCTGTTAAGTGAACGGTCTAACAGGAGCGAGAAGTTTAGAGAAGGGAAAATTATTTTTGTGCAATTACAAAATAGGAATGATGTATATGCCTTTCTTTCCTATGATAACCGCCGCCGTGGTGTGGGTCAGTATAATACTCTGTTTCAATAAATAGTATATTAAATTTTTTTAACAGGCGTTCGATATCTTTGATGTCAAATGTTCTGATGAATGTACCATGTTGGAGATATTGATTCCGTCCAACTTTTTGACCGCGGTTACAACGTTCATCTTTTGTCGATATAAATTCCAGTAAAGCATAGCCCCCCATTTTTAGCACCTTGTGGAAATTAGATAATACTTTTTCAATTTCTTCTACATGCACAAGAACAAAATCGCATATTATAGCATCAAATGATGATGGTTTGAAACTCAATTCCTCAAGCGGCTCTCTCTTAAGGGTAACATTTTTTTTTCCTTCCAACTGCTTTGTGGCATTTCTTCAATGCTATATCAGATATATCAACCCCTGTAATTTCGAAACCAGCGTTTGCAAAAGCGATTAGGTTTCTCCCATCGCCACAGCCAGCATCCAGGACAGTTTTGACTTTCTTATGTTTTAGGTAGTCAATTTTGTTCGTAAAAAAAGGAGTAGCGTTCTCTCTCCAAACTGAACGCCTGTTTCCATAGAATTTATCATACACATCATTCCACTGTTCTTGTTTAGTTTTATTGTGCATAGGTCAATTGTAGTTAATGAATATATCAAATTTTCGCCTGTAACTTAATTGTGTACAATAGACGTTAGAGACCATTCAGATCCTTCGAAAAGTTTCCGGATTTTTCTAGGAAAGACATATAAAGAATTAAGCATTATAACTCGCCATGGAAAGAAAGCTTTCAGCGGTCGTCTCAAAAGATGGAAGGTATTATGTAGCTCGTGGTGTAGAAGTTGAGCTAGCCAGTCAAGGCAAAACGTCGCAAGAAGCCCTAAAGAACCTTCAGGAAGCCTTCGAGCTGTGGTTGGAGCACGCTGAGCCAGACGAGCTAAAGGCCTTAACAAAGCCGAGTAAACCGATTCTAAGTCAGGTTGCAGCCGCTGTATGAAACTTCCTCTTCTCTCTGGTAAAGAAATGGTCAAATTCTTTCCAAATTTGGCTTTGAAGCTCTCGATCAGAAAGGAAGCCATGTCATTATGGTTGGTTATCGCAATGGGATGAAATGTCAGAAATTTCCATCAGTCTGTTTTTTGGATAGCTGGAAATTTCTGAACATGCTCAAGAACCGCTATTTTATGTTCCCTCCTTAATAGGCGGTTCTTGACAAGAAAGCCTGTAGTGCCCATGCACTCAGAATTAAAAAAGGGAACGCTTCTAAGCATACTTAAGCAAGCCGATCTTACTCGAGAGGACTTGGAAAGAGTTCTGGAAAGATAAAACCCAAGGAGAGCCGAAGCCCTCCCCGGGAAAAAGAGGTGAGTCGGAAAACAAAGATGTGATCCTCGAGGAGGTGTATCGGAAGAAGCTATTTAAACCTTTCGCTCAAATACCATTACAGAATGGTGACAAAAATACTCTATTTTCTGCTTACCGAGCAACAAATGTCACGGAAGTGTATATTTGCTTAAGCTTTTAAAAGACCTTACCCTTCTTTTTTTCTATGCCCTGCTCCTGTGGAAAACCTGGAAGAGTAAAACTGAGTTACACTCAACTTACTTACTGCAAGAACTGCTTTTTACGACTCATCCAACACCGCGCTCAGAAAGAACTCCGACAGAAAGCCTATTTTAAAGGAAAAGATCGAGCAGCCATTCTGAAAGACCAAGGTAAAGAATATTTTATTGCGAATTGGCTATTCGAGCAGATTTTTGAAAACAGACTCCAGTTGAGAGCTGTAAAAAGCTTCGGAAATGTTCGAGGGAAAAAGATCCTTCCCAGCAGCCTTGATCGGGAAATTAAGCGAAGGCTTGATCCTTTCCTTACTGGAAAGCCTTCTCCGGATGAAAAACTCTTGCGCTTCCCCACAAGCCTCCTCGAAGAAGAGGTCATTCAAACCTGTAAATTAATTGGATACAAGAAGATAAAAAAAGATCCTCCCCACCCTTTGATCGACCCTTTGGAGAAGCGTTCCCCTGGGACCAAGTTTGCACTTTACCAAAGCTTTCAAGAAATCGACTCTTCCTGATTCTCCTTCATTTTCTTCATGCTGGACTCCAAGCGATCCATCAATTTGGCCAAACTACTCACTAGATGCTCTACGGTTAAACTGATATGGTCGATCCGCATATACTGTGTCTTCAATAGATCAATGCAGGATTCTAATGTTTGTTCATTCTCTCTGGAAGGGTCCTGCTTGTACCGGTCTAAGGCCTCCATTGCTTCCGGAAAGGTTTTCTTTAAGAATAATTCGATGTCTCTCTTTTCCTCTGCTAGATCCATGAACTCCTCATCACAATCCACAAATATTTCATCAAACATATGAGAAATTTCTTCTAAGAGCTTAGATTCCGCCTCTTTCAATCTACCTCACGCTCTCAAACACTTTTTTAACAGTGTTACTTGGAATGGCAAAGCCCAAATTATCCTGTCCTTTCACCCGAAATGAAGTGATCCCGATGATCTTGCCATACTTGTTGATTAAAGGGCCTCCAGAACTCCCCTGCTCGATCGTCGCGTCAATCTGCAAGACATCTCTAAATGTGCCCACGGTGCGATGCAATGCACTCACAATGCCCTCGGTTGCTGAAAACTGCAACCCGGCTGGATTGCCCAAAGCAATCACTTTTTCACCGGGCTTCAATAGGTCTGAATTAGCAAAATCCAAGACTTGCAAATTCGATTCCTGAATCTTCAAAAAAGCTAGGTCATTATCTGCCGTTTTGTAAATCACCTTCGCACCGTACACTTTACCTGAGCGTAAGGTAATTGAGACACTCTTTGCCCCCTCCACTACATGGTTGTTCGTCACAATAAATCCATCTGTTGAAATAATTGCTCCACTCCCTAATGCTTTATCCGTCGTAACGCTTACGATGCTGGTCAAAGCCCGGTCCACCACGCCTGAAAAATCCTTGGGAAGATTACTCGTGTCTTCCAGCTGTTTTTTTAAATCGTCCAACTCCACATTGCTCTTCTGCTCGATCTCAGTAACGGTCTTCAACAACGTCTGTATACGCACTTGATACTCATCCCGTATCGAACGAACTGCCTGCTCTAAAACCTTGTCCTTACTCTCTATCCGATACTCCAATGCTTCTTGGTTTGAGCGGGTTTCGTTCTGCAACAAGTCTAACTTTGCTGTGACTCCTGCCTCTAGATGACCCACCCTTTGCGTCATATCCTCTTTAAACGTCTTCAAATCGGAATATAAGTACACCAACACACTCAATGCAAGAATCAAGTTGATTGCAAACATCAACATGATGTGATGCTTCGCAAAAGTACCTGCCTCTTCCCAAGGAGCCGCCATGCTCATCCTCGAGAAAGAGGGTTTAAATAAGTTTCGCCGAACTAAGGAAGCCCAACATATCGATCTGCACTGGCATCTCCTCCGCCTAGGATTACCAATGTCAAAGAAATGGTCAAGAGTAGGATCGTATCTGTGGCTGGACTCCCTGTGATGGTTACCATCATGGTTACCTGCGTGAGGTATAAGGCGCACAAGGCTGCCACGAAACGCGTCCAAAGACCTGCGAGCAACAAAAGGCCGAACACCAATTGAAACAAGCCGATCATAATCGCGGTTGTATGACTCGTTGCTGCAATGGTCGATGAGCTTATAGGCACATCTTGGATCCCTTGAATGATCTTTACGAACAAACCCTGATAAAAAAAGATCAACCCTAAGGAAAAGCGCAAGACTAAGGCACCTTGATCTTGGATAGAGCCCTTTTTTGACTCTTCTTCTAACGATTCATGAGATAGGTCCTTCTTCCAATCCAGCCGATATAGGTCCTTCTTGATCCGCTCTTCACTAAAGCCTTTCTTAAACTGTGCTTGGATGTATTGATACACGGCTTCTGCATCCGTGCAAACCTTAGATCTGCGCTGTTGGCGAATGACATAATAATATGCCCCACTCAACACCGATGCAGCTCCCACCAAAATAACAAAAAGAATCCAATCCAAGCTTTCACCTATTCCTTCTCTTTGCCACCCTCTTTGCGGCCTTCTTTACAGGCTTAAACCTTTTTCGCTGCAGTAAAATGACCACTATGCTGATCAAGATCAACGTACTAAACGCCATTAATAAATTC
This sequence comes from Candidatus Nanoarchaeia archaeon, assembly GCA_035289665.1. Taxonomy (GTDB): domain Archaea; phylum Nanobdellota; class Nanobdellia; order Woesearchaeales; family SM23-78; genus JBBSWA01. The sequence goes on along the minus strand of DATDWO010000071.1, from coordinate 19,299 downwards.
ATGATCCATGGGTTGACATCGCTTTCTAAGGAGGGAAGGACGTGCACTTTCAAGTCTGTCTTTTCCTCATCTTCTCCTGAACGCACTACCAATCGGAAGGCATTATCCCCTGGAGAGGCATACTTATACGCATACACTTTCATTTCTAAATCTCGCGATTGATGCGGAGGGATTAAAAGGACACTGCCCTCACTCATCACATACGTACCCCAAGGCTCCGTGCCTTCTGCAAAGACTTGATAGGCTCGGGTACTCTCTCCATTATTTGTTATCTTGATCGGGAAGACCGTGCTATCTCCACTCCTAGCATCTCTACTCTCTAGGACCAAGACTTTAGAAGTCTGATCTTCTGCTGTGGCGAAATTCAATTGACGTATTCTTGGCGCGGTTGCCACCTTTTTCACTATAGCTTCCTGCACTACCTGCCTAGACACTTCAACTTGCGGTGCCACTTGCAATTGTGCTGTTTCAAATATGTCTGGAATACGGTTGCAATTCGCATCCAGGAGCAAACCATGACCTGTACTGATTTTACACTCAGAAGGGCCGAACAAAGGTGGCGGGAACATAGGATACTGTGGAGGGAAAAAGGGTGGAGGAGGGATCATGGAACCACAACCTCTCACGCTGAAAGTAGCTGTTCTTGAATCTGTATTCCCGCACGGATCTCTTACTGTAAACGTTAAGGTCTCTGAAAGATCCCGATTCATCGGATGAGTGATGGTAACTACATGCGTTGTTGGATCGATGCTGACTAAGAGTATACTGCCTCCAGTTACACTGAATGTTAATTGGTCGTCGGTATTGTCCGGGTCGTTTGCAAAGTTATCCAAGTCAAAGGTTTGGAGCTGCTGTTGGCAATTATTGATCTGATCCGGTATTTGACTCAGCATGGGTGGTTGGGTGCAATTACTGCCTGTACATGTTCCACCGCATCCCCCTAGTATATAACTTACACACGTTTGGCCTACTGCGCAGGTTGTACCACAACCTGCAACTAGGCCGCATCCTTGCGTGTTATTGATTGATATGCAAGAGCCTCCGCAACCATTGGTTTGAGAACCTGAACATGTAAACCCTGATGGACAAACTACTGAACAACCTGCGATGGAGCCACACCCTGAGTTAGTGGTCATACACGTTCCTCCGCAACCACCTGGCATGAAGCCCACACAAGTCGTCCCTGAACTGCAAGGGCTTTGGCAAGTAGAAAGTGCTCCGCAACCTACAGTGGTATTCATCGGTATACATACCCCCCCACAGCCTCCAGGCATGAAATTAGAGCAAACAAAGCCCTGTGCACATTGTGGTTGACAACTGGTTAAAGCACCGCAACCGGTTGTGGCATTGTTCTGAGTGCATGTGCCCCCACAACTATTCGGGGCGAAACCTGTGCAAGTAAATCCTGTAGCACATTGATCCTGACAGCCGATGATTGGGCCGCACCCTGATAAAGCAGGTTGGCAGGTGCCCCCGCAGCCTCCTGCTGTGGAGCCTACACAGTTGAAACCTGAACTGCATTGTTGTTGACAGCCGGCAATTAGACCGCACCCGGTTGTAGATGGGATGCAGTTTCCTCCGCACCCTCCGGGAGTAGCACCTGAACATGTAAATCCGCTGGGACACAGTTGTTGACAATTGGATAAGAAACCACACCCTAACGTGTTGCCTGGAGAGACGATGAAACGCTTCGTTACCGTTGCCGAGCCACACCCTCCATCTGAAACTGTAAATGTCAAGGTTTCGTCCAAACTCTGTAGGCCTGGCGGATAACTAACGCTTACAATATGTGTGAGTGGGTCGATGAAAACTGTTAAAAGAACTTGACCTGAAACCGTGTAGGTTAAGCCACTGTCTAAGGTGTCAGGGTCTGTAGTAAAGGCATCTAAGTCAAATAATTGGAAGAACTGTCCGGGCGTGATGGTTTCGGTTGGCAGTGGAGAGACATCCCAGCGCGGAGCGAAACAACAGGTTCCTCCACATGAACCTGGAACTGAGTTTGCACAGGTTTGTCCCAAACTGCACAACAGCGAGCAACCCGCTACAAAGCCGCATCCTTGATTGGAAGGCTGACACGTTCCGCCACACCCTCCGGTTGTAGAGCCTGCACAGACAAACCCCGTTGGACAAGATTGCTGACAACCTGCAACTAGACCACACCCTTGTGTATTAAATTGGCAGCTTCCTCCGCATCCCCCTGAAGTGGCACCCGAGCAAATGAACCCATTGGGACATTGTTGCTGGCAATTGGATAAGAAGCCACATCCTTGAGTGGTCGATTGACAAATGCCTCCACAAGCTCCCAATGTTGAGTTTACACAAGTCTGACCGGTAGGACAGAGAAGACCGCAGCCACTGATGAAACCACACCCTTGCGTATTGAGTTGACAGTTTCCTCCGCATCCCCCTGAAGTGGCACCCGAGCAAATGAACCCATTGGGACATTGTTGCTGGCAATTGGATAAGAAGCCGCAGCCGGTTGTGATGGGTTGGCAGGTTCCGCCGCACCCGCCCGTTGTCGAACCCACACAGGTTTGGCCTTGAGGACAAAAGGTGTTACAACCTGCGACCAAGCCACACCCTTGAGGATTGAATTGACAGCTTCCCCCGCATCCATTTGGGAAAGCGCCAGTACAGATAAACCCTGGCTGGCAAAATTGTTGACAATTTGAGAAAGAACCACATCCGGTTGTGATGGGTTGGCAGGTTCCACCGCATCCTCCAGTTGTTGAACCTATGCAGCCTTGTCCTGCTGGACAACTTACTGGGCAACCCCCAACTAAACCGCAACCAGTTGGAGGAGCGCAACCGCTTACAGTGAATGTAATGACTTGAGTTGCACTGTTACCTTCTGGGTCTCTTACCGTGTAACGAATGCGTTCATTGATGTTGGTATTGGCCGGGTATGAGATGATCACGAAAAAACCAACCACGGAAATGGTTAATGGAGTCGTGATGGGCGGCTCCTGAACGGCAGTGAAGGTTAAAGAAGAAAGAGGTGTGTCTAGATCAGAAACAAAACTTGACCAGGTGACTTGAGTCTGCGTTCCGGTACATGGAAGGTTAATGTTCGGCGCATTGATCGTGGGTAGTTGTGGAACATTCCCGATCCGGGTGAGGGTTGCAAATTCTGCCTGGATTGAATACCTTGCATTTGAAGGAGGAATGGGCTGATTCGTTAACGTTACAGTTTGGCCCGAGACTGTTACATCAAATGATTGAGTGGGAGGTGAAGTGAAAAACTTAATTGGTTCATGGTTCGGGTTTGGATCGGCATTTCCATCGTACTGATCTGGAATTACAATTGGACTTTTGGAGCCTGTAAACTCTACTCGTACTTCTTCTAAACCCGGCGGATTTACAAAGTAACCTCCTCGAAAAACGACCTGATACTTGCCTGTGGGGACGTTCAAGAACTGGAGTTGGTCATTGCAACCCGGGATAAATGTACCGATGCAGGTGGATGAGGAGTCTGTGTTGATCGTTGTCGAAGGAGATACAAACGGCTTTGTGAAGGTGGTTCCTTCTACGGCGCTTGAAAGAATCAAGACTAGAAACAAGCATAAACAGGTCCCATATCGGTTCATGAATCCACCGATTTAAACCCCACAATTAGGGCATATAAAGGTTTCGATTTATAAGCTTAAACTACTTAAATAAAAGCAGGTTTCTAACGTTATGAGTTTTGCTGATGGTCTTGCTAAACGCCGTGCGGATGTAGCTGCTCAATTAACACGTCTTGATGAACTTGCGGCTAAAATCACCCCTTACCAAACTAGGTCTGAAGAACTAAGTAAATTATTTGATCACCAGCTTAGGGTACGAAATGCTAATGAACGGGTTTTATCTCATGATCCAGTGTACAATGCTCCCGATGCTTCTGAAGCCCTCAAAGAAGCCATCCGAACACGAACCTTAAATGGATTTACTGCAGAAAGACTGGAAGATGAATACAAATGCGTCTTGTATGGGATCTCAGCTGAAAATAAAAACCGCTTGGTCTTGGTTAGTGATGCTGAAGGAAACCCTACTCAATTTGACGCGGGCTTTTTACGAAGGACGGGTTGTAGCAACCGAGAGTTGGCCAATCTTTGCCTGCACTCAGGTCTTGATGAAGCTGCCCTCTTAAAACTTTATGACTATGAAACTATTTATGGCATTTCGTTTAAACCCCTTGCCAACCTTCTTTCGAAAGGATATTCTGTTAGTGATGTTGAAATTCTTTTGCAAGTCAGTCAGACCTTGCTTGCTAAAGACTCTCGAGTGTCGTTAGATATGGTCGTTCGATTCCGAGAGAAATTCAAAGGCATGGAAACTGAAGCTGGACTCGCGGATTGGATTTCTTTGGCCCATGATGGCCTTAATCTAGGAAGCATTGATGCTTCAGTTACCCGCCTTCTTGACAAAGCAACGGAGCTTAGAACTGATGATTTTGATACTGCATTAGAAGCGGCTAAACAACCTGACCCTAAAAGACCTCCTTGGGGATGATTACAACCCAACACTTTCTAGAATCTTTTCCTTGTTGAACGGAACAAGATCATCATACGTTTGGCCCATCCCTAGATATATGATCGGCTTGCCTGTAACATAGCTGATGCTGATCGCGGCACCGCCTTTTTCATCCACGTCTGCCTTGGTTAAGACGATGACATCGATGCCAACGGCTTCGTTGAATTGCTTGGCTTGCTCGATGCAGTCATTGCCGGTGATGCTCTCTCCAATGAAGACTTTCAGATCTGGTTTGTTGACACGGATGACCTTTTCTAGTTCCTGCATGAGGTTTTTATTGGCGTGTTGACGACCGGCTGTATCGATTAAGACGATGTCGATGCCCTTGGATTGGGCGTGCTTGATGGCATCGAAGGCAACGGCAGCTGGATCGGATTCGTAATCATGCTTGATGATCTTCACGCCTAACTTATTTGCGTGTTCTTCCAATTGTTGGATGGCTGCGGCGCGGAAAGTGTCTGCCGCTGCCATGACCACTGTTTTCTTGTGCTTCAAGAACAGGTTTGCGAACTTTGCGATGGTGGTTGTTTTGCCTGAACCGTTCACCCCAAAAAATGCGATGACATACGGCTTTTTTTCCTTTGCTTTTTTTAACAAGTCAATGCCTTCCACATTGAACAAGTCCTCAATGGATTTTTTAAGGGTGTCATGCACGATTTGATCGACTTGCTTTCGGTGGATGCGGTCGGACATGAGCTCTTGCTTCAAGTCGGCCTTGATCTTTTCAACGACCTCTAACGCGACGTTGCTTTCTAAAAGAGCGATTTCCAAAGGCTGAAAGATTTCTTCGAATTTATCATCTGACAATTGAATCTTGGTGACTTTTTCTTTGAGGCGAGTGAAGAAACCGGCTTTTTCCCGGGCTTCTTCCTTTTCTTCGGTTTTATCTTCTACTATCGGTTCTTCTTTTTTCCCGAACAAGCGGCCGAAGAAACCAGGCTTTTCCTTTACGATCGATTGGGTTTCTTCCTTTGGCTCTTGAACAATTATTTTGATTTCTTTTTTCTTTGGTTCTTCCGCTATTTTTTCAGGCTTAGATTTTTCAGGCCGCGGTTTTTCAACTTTTGACTTTTCTACCTTCGGCTTAGAAACTGGTTTTTTAGGAGTGGGAGCAGACTTTAGCTTTTCTTTTACCGGGGGCTTTTCAACCTCTACTTCCTCCTCTACTGATTTCTCTTTTACTTCCTTCGTAAATAGACCCATGGCTTTCTTCAGCTTGTCCTTAAGAAAACTAAACATGATCCTCCTCCTGGAGATCCTTAGCCAACTGTTCCGCCTTTTGGATGAGCTGATTGAATTGCTCCAATACTTGCTCTCGGTACTGGGCCATCTGACTTAACTGCGAACCGATCAATTCGATGGCTTCATCGATGGTCTTGTTCACTACAATTCCACTGCCCACGTTTACTTCAACTTTTTTGCTGTTGGTCAATTTTGCTGAAGCAAAGATCCCGTTTGTAATCGGAACCTTAAGCTCCTCATTGCCGTCAAGCTCTTTGAAATCCTCTAAGGCTTTACGCATAGAAACCACTTCGGAGAGTTGCTGATCCAGGCGTTCTAGGTGCTCTTTTAACTGGCCCAGTTGCTTGTCTGTGAATTGTAGGTCAAAAACTTTCTGCTTATCACTCATCTTCCACCTTACCTGCAAAACCCAGGCATTGCTCTAGGTAGACCATTTCCGGACCACCCGATTGCTCCCCTACCACATAGCCCTGATCGTTGCACAACAAGCCTGCTTTGATGTATGGATTGCCTAAGTTAATTGTGCCCGGGAATGCCTTTAGATTTAACACTTTTTTGATCAACTGAAAATCTTCTTCACTTGCATCCATATGGATTAAAGCTGCGCGTTTATTTAACGCAGCGAGACTGCCTAAATTATCCAAACTGACCAACTTGGCCTTTTGCACAGGAACTTTTAATGCTTTTTGAATGAATTGCATTTCTTGCTGTGTGAACTCTGGACTGATGATTGCTCCCTGATCATTGCATAATATATTGTTGCCCAGACAAGTTAGTCTAGTATCCATGACTTGAATGGGAAGCTTAAATTTTTTTAAGGCCTCCAATTCATAGTCGAAGATCAAGGAAGGGACTAATAACGCGTGACTGTTGCCTGCTAAGAAGACACCGATGAAACTGGTGCCGGCAATCGTGATTCGGTGGACAGGGACTTTCAAGGCTTTTCCTATTTTTGCAGCCAACTCTGGAAAGACTTCCTTGCCCACTAAGACATATTTATCTGTACAAAAGCCGTATAAACCAATGTTTGGATTGCCGTTTAGATGTGCAATTAAGGCAGGCATGTCCTGAGTATCGACGAGCGTTTTAAAAAGCTTGTGAAACAACCTAGGCGACTCTTTTAAAATTGAATATTGCTTGTTTTAAGAAGACTCAAGAGCAATTCGATCAAAGGGTGAAGGTTGTCTTTTCGCTGGGCCTGTTCTAGCACTTTGTAATAAATCAGTCTCTGCTTATTTGGGATATTGACCATTGGAAGCTTGTTCTTGTGTAATATGAAATTGAGCAGCAAACGGCCGACCCGACCATTCCCATCTACAAACGGGTGAATGCCTTCAAAGGCCGCGTGGAAGTAAGCCGCTAGAATCAGAGGATGCAGTTTTTTCTTATGTTGAGTGTACCAAAAAAGCAACGATTTCATCTCTTTAGGCACTTCTTTTGGCTGAGGGGGTGTCCAATCTACACCTCGAATGTAGACTTGAAGTGTGCGGTATTTTCCCACTTGATCTTGCAGATCCGGTTTTAACGTGTCTTTTACAACGAGACGATGTAGATGGTTGATGAGCACTTTTGTGATGTCTTTCTTATAACTCAACAGAAAGTCAAAGGCCTGTTTGTGATTCAATGCCTCGTTGATTTCCCTTAATGACTTATGGGCAGGAACTGTTTTCTCGAATAATAAATGAGCCGTTTCCTGTAAGGTAAGGGTGTTGCCTTCAATGGCGTTGGAATCATAGGTGAACTGGGCACAGAAGGCTTCGTAGCGCTGCTCGAGGTTAAGCTTTGGTTCTTTGGCGTACCCTTTTTTGAGTTTCTCTAGGAATTTAAGCTCCTCTGGACTGAGTAGGTACTCTAGCAAGGAAAGCTTCTCGTCCGCAGTGTTTTCGGCTTGGATAAGCTTTTTTTGGCTTAGGTTTACTCCGAGGTACTTACGTTCCTTTAGGATTTTATCCCCTTTTCGTACCGACTTTGCGCGATAATAATACTTGTTTTTTCCCTTTTTCTTAACCTCAGTGTAGACCATAGTACATATACGGGTACATTGTATATAAATATTGTTGTAGTGTAGACGTATAAACCTGGAAGTCTCATTGAAATACGCTGATTTTCACCCTTTTAATGAACCTTATTATACAACTCCCTTGCTTCTTCTCCTATGAGTTTCACGACTTTTTCATCCAATTCTTCCAGGACGATTTTGATCTTTGTGACAAATTCTCTTGCATGCCTTATGATAAACTCTGCTTCTTGGTAAGAAGTTTCGATGCCATACTGTGCGGTTTCACGATTTTGTTTCGCCTTCCAGAAATAGTCTATGAATTTTTCGTCTATTTTGAGTTGCTCCATGCGGTCTTTTTTGTACTTTAATTCGTTGAATTTATCTAACAGGAAAGCGTCCATTTTTTCCCTGAAGAAATACTATAGAACAGCGACTGTGGTGGCATGGTCTTTGCTGTCCAACCCTACTTCGGCGAGGATGGCTGTGGCGGCGTGGTACATGGCATAATAAGCCGTAGTGACGACCCAGTCGGTGTGATTCAGGTTTTTTAAATCGGTCATGACCACTAAATTGTGATCTGCTTTGGCAAGGTGTCCTTTAGCTAAGTCCTTGTTCGGCTGGATGAGCCGCAGGCCGCGTTCCTTTCTTTTCTGGCGTTCAAGTGCTTTTAACAGGATCTCTTTGGAATTCATAAAGGCCACATCTTTTCCAGGAAGCTTTCAAACCCGTATAATACGATATGGGTTTTTAGAATCGTTTTTATAAGTTCCTTTTCTCGCTCAGATTCAAATTCTTTCGGAGTGAGTTGTAAAGGGTTGATTTCTAAACCGTATTGGGCATTTAACTCCCTAGAAATTCCGGCTAAATCGGATTTTTTCCTGGTTAGTATAAAAAGATCGATGTCGCTTTCTTTACTGGCTTGTTCCTGTGCCCAAGAGCCGAAAAGAACAATGAATGAAAGGCTATTTTTATAATCGTTTTTGGCCCTTTCGACAAAGCTTGCCAACAAGAGCCTGACTTCCCTGTTTTTTTCCATGAATGCCTGCGCTTTGTTGACTTCGGTCAAGTGCAGGAGAGCTCGAGCCTTGCTGTTTTTCAAGTTAATCGCACAAAGCGTGGCCTTTCCGGCTGTTTTTTTAGATAGAACCCCTTCTTCTGAGAGCTCTTGGACTTTCCGATGAAGCAGGGAATAAGGCTCGCTCAGTTCCAAAGAGAGGGCATGGATGGTGCACTCCTTCTCCTCCCTGACTAGCTTTTCTATGATTTTGAGCTCTAAACGCATATTATCACTTATTATGATAATATTATCATATATAGTGATATATAAAGGTTTCGGTACTCTTACCCGAACGCATGGCAAAAAGGCATATATTGGCTAAAGTTATATAATATAACAAAAACGTTATTATTGATCTATAATGTTGTATAGAATAACATACACTCCTGAGCGAGGGAAATGTATATTTTAAGACTTGGTACGGATTTACCCCGTCGAGAAGAACCGACTGGAGATTGAAGTGGCGGGGTGATGTGTACGGGTACATTGCGTTGAAATAATGTTGTAATGTGGACGTATATTATCGACGAGCGTTTTAAAAAAGTTGTGAAAGATCTAGACCATGGTTGCAATTAGGTCTGCTGCTTTCCCTAGGCTCACTTTTACTGCTTCTTCCCCTCCTTCTACTTGGCATTCTTGCCTGTCTTTTCGATGAGCTTTTCCATTTCGGTTGCGAAGACAATCGCCCTTTGCAAGGATGTTTTTGCTTTGGCGTGTTTCTCGATCTCTTCTGTCTTGTACTGGATCCTGCTCCTTTTTCTCCTCTCAAAGTCGAAGGATTCAATGAGTTCGTCTGCCTTAATCCCAGCAAGAGCCTGTTCTTTTGAGTCTTCATAGTCCTCTATTAAAGATTCGTGCAGGTGCTTCCTTACATAGACCATTAGAGCATCGGAGGTTATCTTGTGAGATATTTTTTCCCCGACCTTGTAGCCTAGTTTGTATAAGACTGCGTTTGAGATGTAATACATTGAATAGTAGGAAATCACGATTGCCCATAAATCAGAATATAGATTGTCATGTATGGTTTTTGCTAATTTCAGGCTTTCATCTGCGTTTTTTCGCAAGACGTCATATACGATTTGCTTGAACGGCTCTTTTTTCATGAGCCCTTGAACTAGATAAGATTTGACGTTTTGTTCCGCTTCCTTTACCCTTTCCTTACTGAGCATCTTGGATCAGCCTGTAATACTCTTCGATTCCAACGAGGAGGATGTTCTTTTTAACCGCTTCGCTAACCACGGAAAGCTCCTTGCTTTTTAACATGTGCTGAAAATCCTCGTAACGGATGCCGGTATGGTGTATGTTTAAAGCCAGTAAGGATAGCTCTTTTTCAATGTCTTCCGGACTGTCGGATATGGATAAGATATCGATGTCCGAATGTTTTGTTGCTGTTTTGTTTGCGTAGGAACCGAAAAGAATGGCGATCAAAGGCTTCTTTATCCGGCTTAATTTTTTGTAGATGACCTTAAAATCGATGTTTTTAAGCAACTCCTCCCTTCGCAGGTGTTCTACGGTAAAGACCGAAGGGTTGAAATTTTTGTTAAAATAACACTCGGTTGTATTGCCGATTTTTCTTGCTGTGATGACCTGCTCCTTTTCCAAGGCTTTTATAGCGTTGTACGCTGACTTGTAATTGATCTTTCTGAGTAGTGAGATTTTTCTTATGTTGAATGATACTTCTTGGCTCTCTATTAATAGACGCAATATGCTTAACTTTTCATTGACCATATTAAACCATAATATTATGGTTATAAGCCATATATTTAAAGGTTTCGGATTTACCCCGTCGAGAAGAACCGACTGGAGATTGAAATGGCTGGATGAGGTGTACGGACACATTACAAGAAAATATTGGGGGGTGTAGACGTATACAAGCTACTATGCTACAATCCTTAACAGTTCTTGGGCTGCTCTAGTTAATCCATTTGCCATAGCATCTTGTGTTCTTTCAGCTACAAGAGCTTGTGCTGCTCTTTGAGCTCCTTCAAACTTGGTTATCACTCCTTTTTGCTCCATATATTCTTTTAGCCCTCCTATTTTCCCGATAAGGTATTTGATTCCTGCGCTCGCTGCTTTTTTCTTAAGATTTAGATTTAAAAGGGTATTTGCAGCTCCTAATGAGTACATCAATACAAGTAAAATCCTTTGCCCTTTTTCTTGATGACTTGTAAAATCTTCTTTTACCAATGACTGTGTTTGACGCATTACATTTTTAGCCCACTCTTTTGCTTTAGCTAGATACACGTTACATATGGATTCTACATGGGTAAATTCATCTGAGAAATCGCTGCTTCGCCATTCCCCGACTAATTTGTAAAATAATTCTCGTTCTTTCTTGAACAATTCATGTAACTCCCTTGCTGGGTCAAATCCTCTAAAATAGAGCACTTTTTGTTGCGCCTCGAGTAAGAATACCTCCCTACTTAAAGTGCTGCGCATATCTTTTAGTATAGGTAAAATTTTTCTAAATTTATTCCCAATCAATCCATATGTTTCATCCCAATATTGGTGGATACATGATTGATATTCGTTTATGAGTGCTTTTGGAACACCATTTTCTTCTAAAAATTTAGGTAAGCCAAAATTTGAGGAAGCCATCGCCAGATGATGATCAATTTGACCAAACATTCGATTATAAGCAGATAGCCCTGCCTTTGCGTTTGTAGCATCGCTTCGGTAACTAACTTCAATCTCATTCGAAGTGACTTTTTCCATAGTCATGCCTTTAAAGCGATCCACGGAGAGATTAACTCTTTCTATAATGGGGGCAATTTCAGCGATAAACTGCTCTAATCTTTCCGCCAACAGAACAAATCTATTTTGAACGTTACCGTTTACGAATATACGCACGAAATCCAAGTTAATCATGGTCTCTTTCTGTTAGATGAGTTTAAAAATCTTTCTTGAAATGGTTCTCATAATCTATTTAAACAACGCTTTACTTTATTGAGGTTGTATGACCTCAACTGTTCGCTATTTTGGATATGGAGCCAATAAGACTCCTGAAATGATGGAGGCTATGGTTGGACGTGTACCGATGGGCGTTCCTGCTGTACTGGAAGATTTTGAATTGTGCATTCAAGAATGGCTCGAGATCCCTTCGAATGTGAGGGAAATTCTTTTTCGTTGCGGGTGGGACCCTTCATTTAAGACGTATTGTGCCCGAAGAGCCAAGGGAAAGAAAGTGAATGGGATGTTATGGGTTCTGACACCTGAAGAGCATGCTCTGGTTGGGAATTGGGAGATGCATGGTCAATGGTTTGAACCCCTTCGGGTTGTTGTTAAGGATGAACAAGGTACGGCCTTTGATGTCCTCACTGAAATCATGCAAGGTCATTCCATGACACCTGCTTTGGAGGTTTATGGAGCATCTCCACCTCCCTTTCCAGTGGACGAAGGAAAATTCTCCAAGTTGCCATAAAATCAAGAAATGAATTCTTACAAGGCAAATTAACAAAGGATAAACTCACTTAAGTAGCCCTTTTGGGAATAAGTTGAACCCCAATTGTTTACAAAGAATCATATATTCTTGTCGATCGATGATATCCTTATGGTCTTGACGCAGTGCATGAGTTAATTGATCTATTTCGTGAGGATCTTTGAACGAACAGGTAAATATCAAGTTGTACGAGCTTACTCAAGACTGCCGGATCAGCCATCTTCAGCTCGGCAAAAAAGTCAGCCTCAGTAAGAATGGGGTGGACTATAAGATTCAGCGCATGGAACACGAAGGGCTTATTCAAGGTTACTTTGCCCAAATTGATTTACCTAACTATTGCACTCGGGAACTTTTCTTGAAGCTGAGCATGACGGAAGAAGAAACTTCTACTTTTATTCAACATCTCTGTGCGTTGCCCTTTGTCATCATTGTGGATGAACTCAGTGGAGACTGGGATCTGATCTTAGAAATGACTCACCCCCTCAATGATTTTTTCCCAGCCCTTTTAAATCAGATCCTAGAACCCTTTTCCAAAAACATTGTCCAATACCAAGTTCATGAAGTCGCTAAGTTCTATTTTCAAAATATGCTCCCCATTCGTAAAGATTTTTTCCCGGAAAACCTTCCTAAACCCTCTTCTTTTTCAACACTGGTTCCTGATAAAACCGATCATAAATTGCTTGCTCTTTTAGACGAAAATGCTACACTTCAATTTCGAGAAATGGCTGACCGGATCGGTTTAACGTATGAAACAGTGAGTGCACGCATCAAGCACCTCAAAGAAGCAGGGATCATCCGGCGTTTCCTTGCCAAAATCAATGTTGGTGTCCTTGGGCTGAACATGTACTTTGTATGGCTGAATTTCCACCTTTTTAACGAAGAGCAGCGACTGGTTCAATATCTTCGCAGTAAAAAAGAGATTCGTGCCTGTTTTAAGAGCGCGAATAGCCCCACGCTCTTTATTTATTATGTGGCAGCTTCTATTTCAGATTTGGACAGCTTCCTGCGAGAGCTACGCTCTCAATTTAAAGATACACTGAGCAGTATGAGCTATTTTTACAGCAAACGGCAGCATAAGTATAATTTGTATCCGAGAGCGTAGACCTATCCAAATGATTTGTGGATGGCATCTTGCACTGCTTTCCTGACTTGGTCGAATGGGGGAAGATCCTGCACGAGCGGTTCCAGCTCGTTTTTCCAGGATTTCTTCAGCAAGCCTATCTTTTCTTCCATCTTCTTTCGGTTGAAGGCTTGCCTGTAATAGGAAAGTTTTTCCTGAGCGAGTTTTACATTTAGTGGTATTTTTTTGTTGAGTAAGAAATAGAGGTCGTATAGGTCCCTTGCTTTGTTTCGCGTAAGCAAAGCCCTTACTTTTTCGGCCAGGATTTCTTCCGGCTTCATGACAAGAAGCGTATAGGGTTGCAAGTCCTGATAGAGGGGCGTAATTTCGATGAAAAGGGGGGAAAGAATTACTTTTTCTCGAGTGGAAATATCCATATGAATGGAGAGTTTGGATAGCTCAGTCCCATCGTATGTAGTACCTTGGATGCGCAATCGGCCTGTGGTGGAGACTTCTTTTTTCTCTATCGGGCTTGCTTCAGTCGTTGTGCCCATGATTCTGAGCTCTGTTACGATTCGATCAAGGATTTTTCCTAGGTCTATCTTCTTGACGGCTGTAAAATCCAGGTCTTCAGAGAAGCGGCTCAAACCGAAGGCTTTGGCTAGGGCCGTTCCTCCTTTAAAGACGAGCTCATTCGAAGTGGTTCTGGAAAGAAGAAGGAGGATTTGGTGCTGGAAATAGTCGACATCAAGCTGTCCCAGGTTCAAGTTAAGGACAGTCTGATACTTAGATAATTCGTTTCTATCCATTAGATCTCCTCATTCACGATAAGCTTCCACTTGTCGTTTCGCCTTCCTTTTCCAGGGGTAAATGGATTCAGGCGATCATAGGTTTTATTTAGCTTGATTTTTCTTGAAAGGTTGATGCCTTCTTTCTCAAGCAAATAGCCTAAACGCTTCATCAGGACAAAAGAGTGCATTTTTAAAGCTGTGCGCAGTAGCTCATTCAGGCCTAATTTTGCTTCTTTGAGAGCATCATACGTTTCACTTAAAGGACAGTATCGGGGGAGGTAGATGGAGTCAATGATCACTTTTTCCTTGGTCCCAATAAAAAGATTTTTCCCTCCTGAATATTGTTTAGTTATGCTGAAAATCTTTGAAGGATTCATTTTAACAAAGTGGAGGTTGTATCCTTGAAAGTAGATTGGCTTTTTAGACTTTGGGGCTACCACATGAATGGTTTGCGGGAGCTGCGTCGTGAGTTTGTAATAAGATAATGCTGATAAGAAGGAAACATAAGAATGAGGAATTAAATTGGATGCAATTGCGTATATGTTGGTGTCATTTAGGGCGTATTTTCCCTTTTCAACTTGTAAGATATGCTCTTTTTTCTTCAGCCGGTGAAGATATAGAGAGCAGTAGTTTTTTGGTTTTCGAAGAATACGTGACAGATCGTTTATGGTAAATACAGCCAAAGATGACTGTTCCAAATGCCGGATGACTTGGAGGAGTTGCATGCCTCTATTAAGGGGCTTATCTATATAAATATTTCGTTTTTATTATATTATCATTTTTGATAATGATATGCTAACAAAAAATATATCCATCGACGGCGTTAGTGTGTTTTTATGATTAACGAAGGTTACCCATATATGTAACTTTGGTTCATTTACAAATTTTATGGTATCTAGTAACAATTTTATATGTGACTTAGTAGCGAATTGAGTTTTTCACTTATAGCGAATCTCACAATTTGTTCAATTATGGATAATCCCGCTGATTATCTTACTTTTGGCGGGATTATTCATCCCGATAATTCCATCTAGATAAGTAGCTTGATTAACGGAATTATCGATATTTATGAGATTCGCTATTACTTGACAAATTAAGTCGTTATAACCAATCTATTCCTTCCTTCTGGCTGCAGATTGATCTCAGTGCCTTTTTTTAAGTTGAGGAATTGAATGATCTTCTTAGGCAGACGGATGTCTAAGGTTGTTCCAGCTTGACCGATCTTGGTCTTGGCATACAAACCCCAAAGACCCTTTTTCTTAGCAAGCTCGGTCATTTTTTTAGAAACGTTCTCTGAGAAGAAGATTTCACCGCAGGCATTGCAAGTCTCAGCCATGA
This sequence comes from Candidatus Nanoarchaeia archaeon, assembly GCA_035289665.1. GTDB lineage: Archaea > Nanobdellota > Nanobdellia > Woesearchaeales > SM23-78 > JBBSWA01. Next base: position 3,861 of record DATDWO010000071.1, on the reverse strand, counting down.
ACTTACCTAAAGAAGTGCCGTATAGCTCGTAATCTACCTTTTTCCGGCTTAAGGTTCCTTTTTCGCATAGATAGCATTTGACCATTTTTATTCGATTGTTACGGTTTTTATGGTGTATTCATCGCCTTTGACTTTATAGCAAACCCCTATATAAGAGTAGATGGATTTAAATCCATCGGTTTGTCTGAACTTGACCCCTCTTTGTATGGCTGTTTTTATCTGCTCTTCGTCGACTCCTCGATCGAACATCTGCTGCCGTGCATGGATTGTAATGATCAGCTTCAATGGAACCTACTCTAATCATTTGTAATTATAAGTAATTACTTTATCTATATAAAGCTTTCGATCAACTATTTAGAACTTTTATGGCTTATTTGACAGAAACCCGTTAGGAAGCTTTATTCTCCTTCACATGAATGTGAATCTCGCCGAAAGGAGGTTGTTGAGGTCTTCGATGCTTTGACGGTGGTCGTCTAGTTGTTGCCGGGAACGTTGAGGTTGTTCGTCCAGATGTCCATCCTTTGATATGTTAGACTGTTTTTTGAGAGGAAGTCCTGCATCTCGTAGGATCGTGCTGCTGGAATGGAAAAGGCAGAGGGAGAGAGGCGCTTCCCACCGAGGCGTTCGATGAGGCCGGGTAGGACATATGTTTTATCTTTAACTTTCTGCTTGTAGCCGTAGAGCCTCCTCCAAATCCTAACCTTGTCCTTGTGCAAGCCTTTCACTTCGACTAAGAATAAGACGTATAGCTCTCCATCTGGCTTTCCGGCATATTTTGAGTAGATAGCAATTCCATTCGCTATCATGGAATTTTTTAATTCCCATTCTTCCAATCGCCCGACTTTGCAAGAAATCGAATTTGAAACTCCAAGTAACTTCCAATATTTCTGAAACTTAAGGCTTGCGTAGAAATCATCCAAGACTTTATTTACAAAAACATTGTTTATCGTGTCGGTATCGATGAATAGATCTATGTCGCTTTCCAGTGTCTGATCTCCACGGGCTGTACTCCCGAATAAGATGATCGCTCGGACCGTATCGGGATCTTTTATCTGTTCCATGAAGAAGGAAGCAAAATCCATGGCGTAGGCCACTAATTTACTTGATTTCATCCAACCCCAACTCCTTGAATATTTTTCGCAATGCTTGGAAATGCTGAATGATCTCTTCTAGAATTTGTTTTTCTTGCGGCGAGCCGTAGCAAAGCGTGTTTCGCCTTTCTTCAATGGAATGCATATGCGTTAGAATTTCTTCTTTTCTGTCGAAAGGTATGGATAGTTTTTCTTGGATCTTGTTTTTCGAAGCGAACCAGTCGTGCTTTAGAACCTGGTCTGAACTCAATAGGTTTTTCTTGTGCAGAAACATCTCTAGCAAATCCACCATGGCAACGGAAGCATGAAACCCAATGGTTCTTTGCTTTCCTTCTAGGCCGCTTCGGATGGCTCTTTCTAGCTCCTCAAGACTTTCTTTGTAGTTCCGAAGATGGCTTTCTATTTTCATTTACTCTAGAAATGTGACTTAGTATATAAACTTTATGGTATTTAGTAACATATTATTATGTGATTTGGTATATTATTTAAGTCGTAACCTTTAAATATTAGTATGATTTATCATACTAAAGTGGAGAAGCTCAAAGCCCTGTTTTTAGAGGAAAGCTTGCGAAGATGGCACTTTGAAGACCTTGTACGAGCTTCTGTCATGAGCCGAGAGCGGGTCAACCATTACTTGAAAAAACTCATAAAAGAAAACGTTATCTTGCGAGCCAAACCACGCGGTCGAATGCCCTATTATGTCGCCAACCAAGACTCTCTTACCTTCCGTACGGAGAAACAATTGTATGGACTCTACTTGCTTGCACAGAGCGGCCTCTTTGAACATCTCCGATCCCTTCCAGATATTAAAACAACTCTTCTTTTCGGTAGCTTTGGCAGAGGCGACTGGAGCAAGTCCAGTGATATTGACCTTTTTATCTATGGCGATGATTCTGGTTTTGACAAAGCTGGTTTTGAGCGTAAGTTGGGAAGAGAGATTCAAGTGCTAAGTTATATAGACTCTCATACGATGAGCAAAGAACTTGATCCCAAATTGCTCCCCAATATTGCTCGAGGATTTCAAATCAAAGAAAGCCTAGAGCCCTTCACGGTGACTGTGCATGCCTAAAGAAAAAACGCCTGAGGAAGTGTACGATGACCTTGTAAGCCAAGGACTGTATGAAGAAGCACACTTTGATCAAGATGAGATAGAGAAGGTTAAGATGATGGCGCTCGAAGATTATGAATATGGAAAGCAACTCAGAAAAATGGAGAAACCTAATTGGCGAGTTATCTTTAACATTCACTACGATGTTTTGCGAGAGCTTTGCGGTGTTCTTATGAAGTTCAAGAAACAAAAGACGAGTAATCACCAAGGACTCTTTGCCTTTATCCTGCTGAACTACTCTGAACTTGAATTCGACTGGCACTTCTTTGAAACCATTCGCACTGTCCGAAACCAGAATAAATACAAAGGAAAAGACATCAGTCAAGAGACCTGGAAAACAGTTGAATTCCAGATGGATCTTTATATTAGTACGATTCAAAAAACCATTGACAAACAACTTAAAAACTGAGACTTAGGAGACCTTATTCTCCTTCACATGAATGTGAATCTCGCCGAAGTGCTCGGCTTGCTGCAAGTCTATACGGCCTTGCGTGTCTAGGTGAAGAAGGGGTTGGAACATGAAGATCTTATCTTCCTTGACGTCGGAATTGACGAGCTGCGAGAAGGTCAAGGCATTCTGGCCATTGTTCTGATGATGAGCAAAGACTTTTTCGTAAACGTCTTCGATGACTTCGCTGATGTCAAATTTTTTATCGGGCATCTTCACTTGCATCGGGGCAGCAGAAACAAACCGTTTTCTTTTTGCTTCCACTTCCAAGGCTTTTTCCAAGGCTTGGATTAGGTCGTATACGGAAACTTTTCTTTTTCTTGGTTGAGGGGTTCTTGGAACCAATCCAGGAATGTCGGGTCTTGGGCGGCTGCCTTCGATTTCATCGTATAAGTTGACGTTGTCTAATTCGCCGGAGATCATCTGATCCAAAGCGGCAATGTCTTCATCTAACAATTGATTGGATTTAATTTTCAGTAATAAAGCTGAGGCGAGGATGATCTTGCCGGAAAGACGAAAATCTGTGGCTTCCAATTTCTTGATGGTGTCTAAGAAATGCGCTGCGATTAGACTCACGTCAATGTCCCAAGGATCCATCTGTTCAGTGTTGATTAATTCGTAGATGATGTTCTGCCAAGTGATTTCATCCTGGTTGAATAAGATGCTGAATATACGGTCTTGGGTGGCTGTTTTTTGTTGGATCAAGAGTTCGGCCATGGTGGTGTTCTTTAGAATCCTATCTTGGAATATGGTCAATCTACGTTTATAAAGATTGTGCATGGGACGTCCTATTTGAGCTGTTTTTCTCCTCAAAAAAGGGTCATGCTTTATAAGGCTCCAGACCCTCCTTTACCTATGAAAAGAAGCTTACTTCCTTTTGCATTGACCTTATCCTTAGCTGGTTCTCCCCCAAGAAGCTCTCTGGCAACACCTGAATCGCCTCTAGACATTATCGAGTTGAAGGCGGTAGTTCAGAGTCAAGAAACAGAGTTAGAAAGTTTGGAAGCCACTCTCAACCAAAACGAGCAAAAATACGGTTGCTCTGGCCAGCCTCGTTATCCCATGCAGGGGCCGAGAAATAGGATTCGGAGGAAATCACGTGCACCTGCAAGTCGACATTCCAAAAAAATATTCAGTACAAGTCGCTGAAATCATGCTAAAAAGCCGCAGTTCTAAAAGAATTTTCGAAAAACACCCAGGATTTCACAAACGCT
>DATDWO010000070.1:0-6225 GCA_035289665.1 Candidatus Nanoarchaeia archaeon | reverse complement strand
GATGCCAGAGAGTATGGCGGAATGTCTGTATTTTACCCGTAGGGCTGTAGGGAATAGTAAGACCGTAGCCTGGGTGCTTAAAGAGCCTTGTCCGAAGTGCAAAAAAGGCATGATGGGTAAGCCCATAGAAAAGGGAAAAGTCAAGATCCGTGCTACGGAGTACGTCTGTCCAGATTGTGGGTATTCAGAAGAAAAAGGCGTTTATGAAGCTAAATTGACCTGTAATGTCCAATATACCTGCGCAAAGTGCGTTCACAGCGGAGAAACCACGGCACCTTTCAAGCGCAAGTCCTTCCAGGGTGTTAAGGCCATTGTCTTCGAATGCCAAAGCTGTCATGAACAAATTCCTATCACCAAGAAGATGAAGGAAATAAAAAAGAAAGACAAAGGCGGTACAGCGGCCGCAGCCGATGCGGACGACGACGATTTCTGATTTTTCCCTATATCTTTTTAAAAGCGATTGAATTTGTGTGCTAAATGATAAAGACAATCCTCTTTGATTTTGGTGGCGTATTGGGTTCAGATGCTGATACCATTTTTTTACAAGTGCTTGAAAGCAATGGGATTACTCAAGCAGAAGGAGAGTGCCTGTGGGAAGAGCATTGGCCGAATCTTAAGTTAGGAAAATGTGGGGTTGATGAAATTTGGAAGGGGTTTGAGGAGAGATACGGCAGAAGAGTCGATGTGGGAAAGATAAGGAAAGAATACGATGCTGCAATATCCATTAATGCAGAAGTACTTGGTTTTGCAAGGTCATTGCGAGATAAAGGGTTACGTTTAGCGATCTTGGCGAATGAAGCGCGAGAGTGGATGCAGATAAAAAGACAAAAAGGTGGCTTAGATCAAGTTTTTGAGAAAGTGTATAGTTCGGCAGATATTGGTTTAGCAAAGCCTGATAAAAGAGCTTACGAATTAGTATTAAGAGAAATGGAGCTTAAAGGGGAAGAAGTAGTCTTTATAGATAACATGGAAAGAAATCTTGTTCCAGCAAAAGATATGGGGATGCGCTGTATCTTTTTCAAGGGATTGCTTTCTCTGAAGGAAGAATTAGGGCGTATTCTTGGTTAAGTGTTTTTTGTCGTGGAATCCGTAACCTTTAAATACAACTGTACGATAAATAGTACATATGTACGATAAATCAAACATAACGGAAACGCATTTCCGGGTATTGTCGTTGTTTACGAAAGGCTTCAATAGGGGGTTCTACATCCGGGAGGTGCATCAAGTGCTTGGCATCAGTCCCAGCACAGCCCAGCTCATCCTCAATGACTTAGAGAAAAAGGCGGTTCTGGAGTCTAGTCTCCGCGGAAAAACCAGGGTTTACAACCTAAGAAAGGCGTTGATAAGTCAGGAATATCTGATTTTCGCTGAGCATTACAAAACCATTCTATTCTTGGAAAAACATCTAAAAATCAAGGAGTTCTTAAGCAAAATCCCTGCTTACCTGGAAGGAATCGGTTTGATTTTCGGAAGTTATGCAAAGGGCTTAGAAAAGGAAGATTCAGATCTAGACCTATTTATTGTAGGGCCTTGCGACCGGAAGAAGATAGAAGCGGCAGGTGAGATATACAACCTTCGAGTCAGTGTCAAAAATTATCCTTTAAAAACATTCCAGGAAAACCTTAAAAGCGACGTCTTAATCCGAGAAGTCTTGGATAATCATACCGTTGTCTTCAACGCAGAAGGCTTTGTGAGGATGGTACAAAATGGCTAAAATAGAGTGGTGCATTCGGAAAAAAGCGTATGAGCTCATAGAGCCCAATCCAAACTTGGCAGAAGCCTATTTCAGGAAGGCCGAAGAGGCCCTGTCTTCGATTAAGGTGAATACAGTAAAAGATTGGCAGATTGCAACGGCCTATTATACAATCTATTTTTCTCTCTATGCTATTCTGATGCGCATCGGGGTCAAGTGCGAAGTGCACGCTTGCACCTTGGCATTTGTGCGATCCTTTCTAAGTGAATATTTTTCTAGAGAAGATTGCGATTCTTTTGAAAGCTCCTTGCAAGCAAGGGCGGACGCTCAGTATTACGTTGACCGTACCGTTCCAGACGAGCAATATCAGCTTATGCTCAGGAAAGCTCCGGATGTGCTGGTACAGTGTAAAGCAGTCGCTCAACATCTTACTGAGAAAAAGGTCGAGGAGCTCCGCGAACATGTACAAAAAGCAATGGTACAAAGCAAGAGAAAAGGCAGCTGAGGTGGTTTCTAGTTTTTATTTAGTTTTCTTCGCCAATCCCCACAGCACATTAAATTGTCGAGTATATGTATCTGCTACTTCTTGATTTTTTATAATAATCAAATTGTTCGGATTCCCCCACAACAAAAACGAAACGCGGTTGGCATAAACAAACAAGGAAGCATTGCCGATCATTTTTAGCGGCAGTTCTCGATATTCAATATGCTTCGCCTTCAACTGATAGCCGCCTTTCTTAATAATAACTTTCTCTTTGCAGCCGGTTTCTTGTTCTTTTTGTAAATATCTCTGAATATAGATAGGGTCGGTTTCTTCGTAGGTTTTTTCATCACTGCTGATCATCAATAGGTCTCGTTTGGTATGCATCGTGCTAATCTGATCATTCATGCAGATACGAAAGATGCTTTTTCCTTTGTAGACTTCGACGCGCATATCTTCCGTTGTTTTTTCTTGAAGGATGTTCAGTTGCGGAACGACCTTTTGGAAGTGGCTGGCTTTTTCTTGCAGCATGGCAGCGAGAGCCTTGGGCTGTGCAGCTTGATAGTGTTTTTTCTTGAGTTTGTGCACAGCGCTCACAACGCCTTTTTTTTGCATGCGCTCTAATGCATCATAGATGTATCCTCGGTGCAGTCCGGTCTTTTCAGCGATTTGGTAGGGATTCAGGGCGCCATTCTCCAGCAGTACGAGGTAAATCTTAGCCTCATTCGAGGTCAATCCAAAGTCAATGAGTTCTTCTTCGATCATAATCTCTAAAAGCAAGGCCAAAATATAAACCTTTCGTCCTTTAAAGGACGACTAAAGTTTATCTACTTATAAGTGTCAAATAGTTATATGAAATCAGCCCTCTTCATCGGAAGTCTTGCAGTATTCCTCATCTTAGCCAGTTGTAGTTCAACGCCATCAGAAGGGCAAGAACCCATCAAGATAGGAGCAATTCTAATCCTTACAGGAGACCTATCCAACGTGGGCCAAGCCATGCAACAAGGCATCGAATTGGCCATAGACGAAATCAACATGCAAGGGGGGTTTAAGGGTAAGCCTTTGCAAGTGGTAATCGAGGATGATCGTTTATTCGTAGCAGGCCCCATTGGCGCGGTTACAGCTGCAGAAAAATTAGTCTCTCAAGATCATATCGTAGCAGGTTTGGTGACCGCCGTAAACGATGCCAAACCGGCCAGTCCCACGTTCGAAATCAACCACGTTCCTTTAGTCACGTTATGGGACTCCAATGAAGAGTTAGAAAACCTCGGAGACTACACCTTTGGTATTGGCTTCAGCACCGAACGTGCAGGCGAAGTAATGGCAGAGCATGCCTATAATAAACTCGGCCTTCGAAGGGTAGCTTCTGCGTATCATATAGATGAATGGTCTCAGTTAATCCAAGAAAATTTTGTACGAAGATTCAAAGAGTTAGGGGGGGAAGTAAAAGAGTTCGGCGCTTACTCTCCAGAAGAAAAGGATTATCGAACGTTAATTGCACAAGTCAACCAGGTGAAAGCAAACGGTTTTTACTTTCCTTTCATTATGAATGGAGACCTGATCTTTAAGCAGTTGAAAGAGTTAGGCTTCAAAGGGACTATACTAACAGGAGACGTGATCACGCCAGAAATCACTCAGAATGTAGGTACTGCAGCTGAAGGGATTTATTACACCCAAGTGTTTGCTGAGCAGAGCGACCGATTAGATCAGGTAAGTCGCCTATTTGCAGAAAAATATGGGGAGCCCTCTTCTATGCCAGTGTTCAACGCATTAGGTTATGATGGTATCTACACCATTTTCGAAGCGATGAAGCTCGCAGGTTCTTCCGATCCAGAAGCCATCAAAACAGCTCTTTACCAAGTTAAAGGCTTGCAAGGCGCTACCGGCACCATTACAATCAACGAGAAAGGCTCTGCTCCGAAAGAAGAGCGCATCTGGCAAATCAAAGAAGGCAAAGAAGTGTTGCTGGGCTAAATTTATATACTCTATTCTTTTTCTTATTCTTATGCAAGATCCACCCATCACCGCCATCAAAGACGCTCAAAAACTAGTCAAACAATTTGCCGAGCGCAACGGCTGGAAAGACCTTCCAAATATAGATAAGTTCGATCACCTGCATGAGGAGCTTCTAGAGATGTCGCAGCACTTGAGATATAAAAAAGAAGAAGAACGCATCCAATTTGTAAAAGAGAATAAGAAAATTTTTGTGGATGGAGTGGGCGATCTTTTCTTCGGTACTTGTCGATTGGCAAATGAGCTCGGCGTAGATATAGAGGAAGCATTTAACCTCGCTAAAAAGGAGATTCTAGTAAAGTATAATCACAAGAATCCGGAGAACAATCGAGTCAAGTCTTCAGGCAAGTTGTAGCTCTTTTCGCACACAACCTATTTAAACCGTAACCTCTCCCTTTGGAATATGGATCAAGACAAGCCTTTAGTGATAACCACGGCCTTGCCGTACATCAACGGCCCTTTACATGCTGGCACGCTAGTAGGTTACATCTTCACAGACATCTATGTCCGTGCCTTGCGCTTGTCAGGTAAAAAAGTGACGTATTGTTGTGCAGATGACACGCACGGCACGCCAATTGAGATCAACGCGATGAAGGCAGGAATGTCTCCGGAAGACTTCATCAAGAAGTGGTCAGCCGTCTTCAAGGAGGGCTTCAAGAAGTTCAATATAGTGTTTGACAGTTATCACACGACGCACAGTCCAGAAAACCAGTATTTTGCCGAGTTGATTTTCAAGCGCTTAACAGATAGAGGTCTTATCTATAAGAAAGAAATCGAGGTAACCTTTTGCGAAAAATGTGCGCGTAGCTTACCCGATCGGTATGTGAAGGGCAAATGTCCTAAATGCCAAGCTCCAGATCAGTATGGAGATAATTGTGAGAAGTGCAGTGCCGCGTATAAGACGGTGGATCTGATTGATCCCTATTGCACCCTTTGTAAGTCAAAACCAATAAGAAAAACATCAGAGCATTTCTTTTTCAAACTGTCAGAATGTTCGGCGTTCTTAGAGGATTGGCTGACTCACAATAAAAACTTGCAGGAAGAAGTGGTCAATCAGCTCTTGACCTGGGTGCGGGGGGGTTTGGAGGATTGGTGCATCTCTCGGGATGGTCCGTATTTTGGTTTTCCAATTCCAGGAGAAAAAAACAAGTTTTTCTATGTCTGGCTGGATGCTCCGATTGGGTACATTTCCAGTCTTTGCAACTTCCTGGGCAAAGACAAGGATAAAGCTGCTCAGGTTTGGAACAACTCGAATGTCGTGCATGTGATTGGTAAGGACATCACTTATTTCCACTTGCTTTTCTGGCCAGCAGAGTTGCACCACGCTAGCTTCAAAGTTCCAGATGACGTCATCGTGCATGGTTTCTTAACGATCAACGGAGAGAAGATGTCCAAGTCACGTGGAACCATGATCTCAGCGGACGATCTAGCGGAAAAAGCAGATCCAGAATTCATCCGGTTTTACTACGCCTCGAATTGGTCTCGTTCCGTTACAGATCTAGATCTGAATACGAATGACTTTGTAGAAAGAGTCAACAACGAACTCATCTCCAACATCGCCAATCTTATATATAGGACCTTGAGTTTTGTGAACAAGAACTTTGATTCCAAGCTTGTCCGTTCAACCGATATGGCTTTAGAGACTCAAGTATTGACAGAGGCCCAGAACGTATTGGAGCATTATCAGAAATGGCATTTCCGGGAAGCAGTTAAGGGTATTTTAAAAATCAGCAGCTGGGGAAATAAGTATTTCCAAGATCATGAGCCCTGGAAGTTGATCAAGGAAGATCGGGAAAAAGCACACAAGATCGCCTCAGAGTGCGTCAACGCCATTAAGGTATTGGCTGTTCTGCTGAAACCTTTGGTGCCGATTTTTGTGAGCAAGATCGAGCATCAATTGAACATCCCTACTGTGTCTGAAAAGGACTTGAGTTTTAACTTGAAGGATCACTCCATCAACCAGGCAGAGATCGTCTATAAAAAGTTAGAATCATTCGAGCTAGTAGCTCCCATTTCACCCCTCTCCAAGCTCAACCTC
>DATDWO010000069.1:0-20728 GCA_035289665.1 Candidatus Nanoarchaeia archaeon | reverse complement strand
TGGTTCTGTCATTGTAAGCAAGTTATTGCAGGAGAAAGATCCAAACATCGGCTACAACGCAAAAACCCATACATTTGAGGACATGTTCAAGGCCGGTGTTCTAGATCCGACCAAAGTCGTTCGTTCAGCCTTGCAAAATGCTTCCAGCATCTCCGGCATGGTTTTAACAACAGAAGCCATGGTCACAGACATTAAGGATAAGAAGTCTAAGGACGAACCTGACATGGGTGGCATGCCAGGCATGGGTGGAATGGGCCCTGTGATGATGTAAGGGTAAAGAACACTTTTCTTTGTATCTTGTTATTCTTTGCCGGTTGCCAGCAAAATAAACAATTGTATTATCTGTTATTTATTTTGCTGAGCATACTTTATTTATTATCTATTTTAGAATGAGTTTTGTCGAATGTAGTTATAGTGAACTGCGCGACTTAGAGAACATGATTAGCGCAGTTCACATATAGATAGCTGCGTACAATAGAGTAGCATAAGCTACGCAGTTATCTATAAATACTCTTTTTCAAGCTGAAATAGAAGAATCTTCATTCGCTGAATCACAACTTCTAAAGATATGCCTTCATTAATGTGTGCACTAACATATTCTGTCTTTTCTCCGTCTCCGATAGATTTAATACCAAATCCAAACTCAATCATTTTTTCCACCTTTTGATCGCCACCCCAATAACTCAAAAATCCATTCTCCATCCTTCATTTTTTCGAGTTCTTCTTGGGCTTTCCTACTGACTTTTAAGCTCTTATTTTCTTTCATGAATCATGTAAGTTCTATTTCTTTATAAATTTTCTATCGAGAAATCCGGAAGTTTTTCGGCTCTTTCGAATGATACTACATGATAAGAATCAATACACTCTCATTAACTTCCGAATCAAGGTACTCAATGCAATGCTAAATATAATATAGGCGCCAATCCATCCAGGGTGCCATCCGAATAAGGAAAAGCTTCCAAAGGGTTGGAGTTCGTTGTTGTGAATGATGAATTTCTGGATGGGTCCATTTTTAATGACTCCAAGCGGGTTTTCGTATTTGCGTTCGCCACTGATGAGCAATTTGCGATCGGCAGTGTTACCTTCCTGAGCTGCAATGAGTTTATAGTCTCCGGCAGGGCCTTGCAAAGTCCAGGTGGCTTGTTCGTTTTGCACGGTTTTCTTGGCTTCAGAAATCATCAGTTCAGGGAGAGCTTCCAGTGAAATCTCTTTGCCTTCCAGTCCTTGTGTATAAACACTCACATTGAAAGGAGTACTTGGGTGAAGTGGTTCATACGCGTAATGCGCACTCAACCATCCAAAAATAATCAGCAAAGGCAGCATCGTATACAGCATGGGTTTAAAGGAGTGTTTCATGTATTCCATGTTGACGGCCATGGCTTGCTTTTGCATTTCCATGGCTTTCTTTGGGTTTCCTTTTAATTCCTTCAACTTCTTCTGGTACATTTTAGTGTCTTCTTTGAGGCGTTTCATCTCGGATTGGTTGGTGGTATACTTGTAGATCAAGGTGGTAACCAAAGTCAGAATAAAGCTGATGATGAAAATGCTAATCCAGCTCGGAAAGGGGAGTACCCAGCCAAAGATCGGATTGAGAAGGCTTTCTAAGACCATAGCTATAGGGTTCCCAAGGCCTTTATAAATTTTAGTAAAGGATGTCGCCTTTACTAAACCACAGCAAGCGAAGCTTGCTGGGTCCCAGAAATCTTTGATTTCTGAGGATACAGGGACGGAAACTATTCTGTCCAATATTGCCGTTCCTGATTATTTGTTAAGCCCATTTCACAGTGTCACCGATGATAATTTTGTGTTGCAATGCAAATCCGGCGTTCACTTCAAGTGCATACTGTGCTTTTTCTTTGCTGATGTAGAATGGGCAAGGCTCTTCCAAGCAAGATTGCATGGTTTGTATGTCTACAACCTTCGAGTCCTTCCCGATAAAAAAGATATCTAGAGGAATCAGAGTATCTTTCATCCAGAACGTCAACATTTTTTCTTCTTCAAAAATAAAGAGCATTCCGTGGTTTTCTTTCAAATGTGTGCGATGACTCAGTCCTTGATGGCGTTCATCTGAAGTCTGTGCAATTTCAATGGTGAGGGGTATTTCTTGCTCAGCGGTTTGAATTCGAAGGGTGTCGTTGGAAAGAGAATACGGAGCCGCACAACTGAGTAAAAAAAGACAGAGTAGAGCAAGAGTACGCATAATGTAATTGGAATGAAAAGTTATTTAAATGGTTATGGGATCAATGGTTTCATGAAAAAGATTGCCTTCGTGCTGATTTTACTTTTGTTGGTTTCCATGGTTTCTGCAGCAGGTTATTTTAATTATGTGAAGCGTTGGAAGGCGCAGCGCCCGAATCATTTCTCGGCCGCCGGCGGCTATACAGGCTCTATTAAGACGGGCAATCAAATCAATTGTGGTTTGGAAGGGCTACCTTGCTGTGTCTTAAGGGCTGGTCGAGGGGCTTGCCTAAGGGTACCCAATCGCATCGTGGACTGCATGCCGGATAACATGTGTCATAAGATTAAATAGAGATTTAGCTCGAAACACATAGCTTAACCGTTTCTTTTTCTCCTGCTTTTCGTAACTGTTCTAATATAATCGCGTCGTATACTTCAGCATATTTTCGCACAATGAGGTTTTTTAGGTTGAGCTGGTAAAGTTTGGCTCGGCCAATAGTCCGAGTTTGTGCTATGATTTGTTGTTTAACAAGCCGGGGAAATATTCGATGCAGAGTAGTCCAGCTTACGCCAGCTTTTCGAGAGAGCTCGCTTAAAGAATAATCGAAGCCTCTTCCGGTGAGTAAAAAGTCAAGTATTCGGTTAGCGGGGGTGTCTCCAACAAAGTCCAAAAACGCATTTTGTTCCATAGAAATAGAGAAATACTCCCTAGTATTTAAATCTTTCTTTTGGTATATTAATATACTATTTATGGAATAAATATATATTAATGGGAGAGAGGTTTCTCTCTCAAAATGAATAACATTGAGGACGTAAAGGAATTAGTTCTGCGAGGCTTAATCAAAAAAGGGAAATTCGGTGGCGCTCACATGCCATTAGACACAATTTTAGGTCATGTATCGGACAAGATGTTGAATGATAAAAAAGATCGGAAAATCGTAGATAAAGCTATAAGAGAATTAGTAAACAATAGTTGGGTAATTGTTCTTAAGAAGCGTACAGGGAAAGGCTCGGACCTGCATATCTCTATTAACCCCAGGAGGATAAAGGAAATCGGTGAATACCTGGGAGGCTCTGGGAAAGCTTTATAAATCCCATTTTTCTCCTCGTCTGTATGAAAGGAACAGCCTCTCAAGGACAGCACGGCCGAAACAAGGTGCACATCATGTGTCGTCGGTGTGGCCGCCACGCCTATCACGCAACCAGAAACATCTGTGCCAGCTGTGGTTATGGCAAGAGTGCCAAAATGAGAAGTTATAACTGGCAGAATCATTAGTTTTCTAGCTTTCTATTATTTCTTCAGTTCACTCCATTTCCAGGGTCTTTTATCAATTAAATGTTCGCATTCTACAGCCGGATCCAGCATGACCTTAAACCCTTTTCGCCAGGCATCAAAGCCAAACCATATGTCGTCAAAGCCGCCTTCTCCATCTTTGGTCTTCTTGTAGCGGAATTCAATCTTCTCAAGCACAGAGCGGTGAATCAACAAGCATCCAAGTCCTGCGTAAGCTACAGGGAAGGGCTTCTTCGACTTCAATTCTTCAGCAGTCGGAAACCTCAGTTGGTCCCACTTCTTCTCTTTGACAAAGCACTGTGCTACTGGCAATAGTTTGACTTGATTCTTTTCATCCGGTTGTCGTGTGTAATACAGTCCAGCCACAATCTTTTCTTTTCGAGCCAATAATTTTTCCAATGCGTCTTGAGGGACCATCACGTCCATTTCAACGGAGAAAAACCATTCATACTTTTCATCCAGCACCATTTTTCGCAGGGCATTCCTGCTTCCGGTAATGCGCTCTTTGGCACTTTCATGCCAGGGTATTTTAAGGGCGGTAAAGCCTTTTAGCCGGAGTTGGTGCAGGAAATCGTCGGTTTTAGAATTATCCGCTAGCACAATTTCATAGGGAGGAGCATGAAGGTTGCGTATCGAATGCGCATAGTCCTCTAAGCAGTACTCGTATAAATCGCAGGTAGGGCATCCAACCAAGATCTTTCCAGTCATGGGGTTTAGGGTCTCGGGAATATTTATAAAGAAAGCGTTTTTTTATCGTCTTATTGCGGGCGTGCCGGAGCGGTCAAACGGGACAGTCCTTAAAGGGTCCAAGCTTAGGCTGCTCTGTTAAGTGCAGAAGACACCTGTTAGCTTAGTGCTTACTCAGGTTCAAATCCTGACGCCCGCAGTTTTACTTTTTAGTGGGCCATGCAGACTCGTTTGTAGCTCGCTTGGATAAGAGTTGAAATAGTTCTATGAGCACAGGATCGATGTTTAAATGTTCTTTGTTATAGGATCTTACTTGTTCGGTGGTGAGTCTGAGATCTTTCCATGTTTTTCCTTTTGTAAACACATTTTGGGAAAAAGCTTGTAATCGGTCAATAGCTCTTACAAATTTGGCTTCAGGAGTTTTTTGGGCTTCATATTCGTCCCATAGAGAACGAAGTTCTTTTGCTTTGTCAGGAGGTAAGAGGGGAAATAGTTTATCGGCTGCAGCTTTCTCTTTTTTGTGCTTAAGCGCTTTGTTGGCTTCATACGGATTGGCGTCTCCAGCGTATACTTCTGGTAAATCATGGAGGAGGATAAGTTTTATCGCGTGATTAAAGTTAATCTTTAATTTAAGTTCACTTGATAGGAGGAGAGCATAAAGGCACATATGCCATGTATAGATAACTGCGTAGCTTATGCTACTCTATTGTACGCAGCTATCTATATGTGAACTGCGCTAATCATGTTCTCTAAGTCGCGCAGTTCACTATATGTTCAGCATCACTTTCTTTTCGACTTAGATCTGAGAGATAGATGGATCGAAGGATAGATTTGAAAGCATCGATTTCTTCTAAGAAGAGTAGGATCTTTTGCAGACGATCTTCCATATGTAAGGGAGGTTTTTGGAAGCTTATAAAAGTTATTAAAAAAGGAAGAGCGGGCGTTATAAATCCTTCATCTCACAAATTCCACATTCGGCTTGTCTTTAAACTTACTGTCGCCGGTTAAGAAGGGGATGCCTAGTTGAAGGGCTCTCGCATAGCCAATGCAATCGACATAACTCAGCTTATCCTTTCTGTGCGTAAGTTTGAATTGCATACCGTATCGTATGCATGGAACGGTAATAGAAGTTAAGAATTCAGAGTATCCAGTAAGGTACCTGTCTGCGGTGGTCATATTGAATTCTCGAAGAAGATAATAATAAAGTTCGATGAGGTTAGGAAGTGTCGTAATAACTTGGAGGTCTGTGTAAGGTTGGTATGTGGGATTTCCTTTGATCATCTCTATAAAGGCATAGGTATCCGCAAAAATGCTCTCAGTCGTATCCTTCATCAATCTCATCCATGATCTGTTGAGTGGACTTCTTAAATTTTAAAGTCCCAAAGAGTTCTTTGAGCTTGTTCGACCTAGGCCCGGCTACCGAGATTTCTATTGCCTTTTTTGTAGATAGGCCTTCTTCCTTCACAATCTCCTTGGGTATAGTGATGCCTAGGCTGTTCCCCCACTTTTTGGGCGTGGCTTTGAAGGTGTGCATAAAGGATGTATAACTTAATTATATTTAAAGGTATCGACTCAAAACCCGTAAACTTTCCGATGATTTAGGAGCTTTTCCGATTATCTAAGAATTCATTCGCTTTTTTCAACAGGTCTCGACTGTTGTCAAAAGTAAACTGCTTAAGTGCCTCCTCGTAAGGAAGCCATTTATACGTTTTGATCTCATTCGGACTGCACATGACATTTTCGCTGGAGGCTCGAGCGAGGAAGAAAACAACGTTCTTAAGAATATCTGCTGCGGGGTGGTATCGGATTTCTTCGCGAAATCCGTTTATAAGATCGACAGGTAGACCTGTTTCTTCCAATACTTCTCGCAAGGCTGTTTCTTCTTCGGTTTCTCCTTTTTCAACATGGCCTTTTGGGAAATCCCAGTGTCCCCCTTTATCTTTCCGATGTTGGATGATAAGAAACTGAATTGGGTCGTTTTTATGGGTAAAAACGATAGCCCCGCAGCTCTTCTCTGTTTTCATAAAAATAAAGAAAGAATAAAGAATTTATAAAGTTCAGCATCCACTGGCATCCGTAAGTTGTTGGAGGCTTCGGACTCCTTCCGTTTTGGCTCCATTGATGATCCAGGTGGGGAAGGTAACGATGCTTTTTTGGGTGCATTCCTTTTTCACTACGTTGGGATTGCCTAGGTAGCTGCAGTCGACAAAATTGAGGTAGCTGCTAGCGCCGCCAAAGAGTTTGAGTTGTTTCTGCGTTTCTGCATCGGTTTTGGCACCGTAAAGGGTTGCTTTCTTGGCTAGGCACAGCGCGAAGGTGTTGAGGCTTTTGGGTGCTGTAGGTGTTGCGGCTTCCTGAGTGGTTTGTTTTTTAGGTTGGGTGGGTTCTGGGGTGGTTTCTATAGGTGCTGCTTTTTCTTCTACAACTCCTGCTTCGCTTTTGAGGGCTAGCGTATTTTCTATTTTAGCCACTTTTCGTAGCTCTTCAAGGTACTTTTTGAGGGCGGTGCGTTGTTTTTGGGCTTTGAGGATATTGGTGATGTCGCTGCGTACATCTTGGAGTTTAGGCAGTCGTTCCGGCAGTTTAGCTAACGTTTGGATGATGTGGTAGCCAAATTGGGTTTTGACGACGCTGATTTGGTTGACTCCTTGTTTGTCACCGGCTGCTTTGAACTCAGGTACAAATTGGGTATCTGCTGTATAAACATATTCTCCGCAGGTTTTGACGCTACCAGTGTCAGTAGAGTAGTCTTGGACGAGTTCACAGAAGTTGCTGCTGTCGGGCTTAATCATGTCCCGTACATCTTGTGCTTTTTCTTCAGTTTCTTTTTCAGTCAGGTTGCCAAACGCAATGAGGATGTGTCGTACTTTGGTGCTGGGTGGGACTTTGTAGTCTTGAATATTGTCATTGTAGTAGTCGACGATTTCTTTGTCGCTTACCTCAAGTTCTTTTCCGAGTTTCTTTTCAAGTAATTGTTGGATGGTGAGTTGTTTTCGGAATAATTCATTGACTTCTTGTTGGCTGATGCCTTGTCGGCTGAGGCTTTCTTCAAGGACTCGTTGATCGACTCCATTTTGTTGGAGGAATTCATCGAGTTTTTTCTGAACGTCTTGGTCGCTAATTTCGATGCCGAGCTCTTTGGCATTTTGCAGAAGGAGCGCTTCATCAATCATTTGACTTAAGACTTGTTCTTTGGTGAGGACTTGTTGGAATTGGGCAGGTAGTTTGCTGTATTGAGTGTCCAGTTGGCTTTGTAGAATAACTTGGTCATTGACTTTGGCCACCATGTTGTCTTCAGCTTTTTCAGGAGTGGCTGGTTGAGACTGGTGGAAGAGAAGTGCAAGCAGGGCAATCGCTAAGATCACAACGCCTCCTACGATGAATTGTAGGGTTTTGGTTTCTTCTTTTTTAAGTTGAGATGCCTCTTTTTTGTGTTTTGCCAAGTTATCACCTGTGTATATTCTACACCTCTCTTTTTTGGAAAAAAAGAGGCTCCAGAAACAGTTAATACTTCTGAGAGCCTCTTTTGGTAGGTTGTGAGCTAGGGTCGTTATTTAAAGGTTTTGAATCTGGAATCTAAAACTTCAACACGAGGGCACTGTTTGTTTTGAACATATTGATTTCTATATAGAAAATAATAAAACGGACAAATATTTATAAGCCATTCTCAGTCTTAAAAACCATGGACAAACGGATGCTTCTAGGATTTACCATCAGTTACTTACTCATTTTCACAGTTATAGCTTTTTTGCGAAGAAATTACGAGTTCTTGTATTATATCATGATCTTGATTATGGTTTGGATTGTCATCGGTCTTTACAGAAAAAAGTTGTATCTGACCAATCAAATATTAGTGGGTCTCACCTTAGTAGGTCTTTTGCATCTATTGGGGGGTTTTCTATTTGTCAAAGGGGTTCGCCTGTATGACGTACTCTTGTTTGAGGGGTTTAAGTACGATAACTTAATCCACATGCTCGCAACCTTCACCATCACGTTTGTCATGTTCAATTTGTTCGATCCTCACCTAGACCCAAAAATAAAACACGATAAGTTTTTGTTTTCAATGGTCTTAGTCAGCCTGGCATCAGGCTTTGGGGCATTGAATGAGATCCTAGAATTCATTGCAGTAATCTATCTAGATGCGGCAAATGAAGTGGGGGGTTACGCCAATAACGCACGGGACCTGGTATTCAACCTTCTCGGAGCCATCTTGGCATGTACTTGGGTTTGGTCCAAAGGGTATTTCAAGAAAAAATAAGTAAAACTTTTTATTCTATAGCCTCTTCAAAATAGCATGAAAATATTGTTTATTTGCAACCAAAATCAGAACCGGAGTAAAACAGCTGAGGCTCTTTTCTCAGATCGGTTCGAAACACGTTCGGCAGGGTTATATAATGTGAATCCGGTTACTGCGAAAGAGATCTCATGGGCAGATATTGTTGTTGTAATGGAGGACATTCAACGTTCCGAGCTAGCAAGACGCTTTCCAAAAGAATACATGCAGAAGCGCATCGTCTCCCTTCAAATTCCTGATATATATAAAGAAGGGCAGGTCTCGTTAAAGAAAAGGCTAGCAGAGAGTATGGAATCCTATCTTAGCCAGTCTTGAAACTGTGCTTTAGCTTCTTGTTTCGAATAGAAGATCTTCGTTTCAGCTATAAATAAGTAGGGGATGCGTCGAGTCACTTTGTAGCTAATTCGCTCATTCTTATATTCAGCAATGGACACTTCCCATTGTTTGATGATGTGTTTCCGGATGGTGTAAGTAGCCATGTTTTATTTGTAGAAGTAACTTATTCATAAGGGTGCTCCTCTTTTTTTCGGAACTCTTCCAGAAGGATAGAAAAAGTAACGGATATTCAGGATTTTATCCGCCATTCCTGTAACATTGCCTCTTCAATAAAGTGCAGTTTACCAGGCACAATCAAGCAATGCAATGGGCCTCCAAAGTCTTCTTTCATCAGCTCTTGAGCCGTTCCATATTTAATCAAGGGTTGTGGACTTCCAAGCCGTGCACACCCGACGACTGCAGTCGTCGCCCCGAACGCCCCTTTCTTTTCTTGTTGTTCTATTTTCAGTAAAAGATCAATCGCTTCATTCACAGTCATATACTGTTTCTGCTCAGCCTTGATATCCAGTAAGATCAGCGTATGCCATCCTTCTTTTTTATTTTTAACTAAAACCTCGTAGGCGGTCTTGCTCTCGAAACCAGGCTCCGGATAAGGAAGCGAAGTCACGGGTCCGTACTTGTACAGTTCCAGTCCGGTAATCCCTACTGCCGTCAGCACGGAAGCATTGGAAATGGTTTTAACCCGCACACCCATTTTCTTCGCTTCAATCAGAAGGCTTGCATGCGTCGTGGCAGATAAAGCGTCCCCGATGACAAGCAGAGCCACATTACTGGTCTTGGCAGGCTCTAGGATTTTGGCAGAGTCTTTCTCAACCATATTGCGATCCGCTTCAATGATTTTCTTCCCATACAGTTTCTCAAGCACTTCCTTAGAGCAGTTCAGTTTGGAGGTATACGTTTCCAAGAACACAGTCTGGCACTTCTTCACGGTTTCAAGGCCGCGCAGCGTAATGTCTTTCTCGTCATACAGTCCAAGGCCAACAAGGTAGAGGGTCATGCTTTTAGAGAGATAGGCTAAGATTTAAATATGCCTCTTCTTTCCTAAGATTATATGGATGTAACAAATCCCGTTGCGATCACGACACAAGTTCAGCAGTTGGAGGCAATGGCTCGTGGTCTAGCTAAAGCATATAGAATAGATTTGGAGTCAGCATTGCGGTCAGCAGTGGGGCCAACAGAGGGAACACCATTCCGAGTTAGCAGCCTTACACATTATGATTGGGCTTCTTCTCCAGAAGATCATTTCTATCCAATACGATATATGAGTACAGATTATGGAGCTATATTTCCTATATCAAAACAAGCCATTATCGGATCTCGATTTGTAAGAGATGAAGAGCAAGTATTCGGAAAGGCTCGTACACTCCTTGAACAAAGAGGATATATAGTGTATCATGAATTGATGGTTGAATCTCATGTAACATTAATCGATCTTGCTAGAGAGTGGCGGAAAAGTACTGATGTTGTTCTGGTATAATGCTTAAGTTTTCAAAATGAGTTCCATTTCTATATAGCAAGTGAATCAAGATTTAGAGGGGGTTCTGGGAAAGTTGGATAAGTTGAAGAAATAATCACTCTTTTTTCTTGCCTTTTCCTTCCGCTTGCTGCAACACCAGCAAGTCTTCCGTCGTCAGTTTCTTTCTGTTTTTGATCTTCTCATTCACTTCAGCTTCTTTCTCTTTTAGGGTCTTGCGTTCTTCTTCGTGTACATCGCCTTGGACTTTGACGTTGTGCGCGTTGAGTTGTTCTCGAATCTTTTTGAGTTCTTCAAGTTTAGTTTTCAGCTCGTCATTTTTGGTTTGGTAAACTGTTTTGTGTTTCATAAATTCTTCGTGAGCTTCTTTCTCTTGTTTGCGCATGTCATCAATTTCTTTGGAGTTGCCGACTAGGTTTTCGTGGAAGCCTTGGCTTTCGTCGGCGATGAGTCGCATCTTTTGGTGGTATTCGTTCGCTTCTTTTTTGAGTTGGTCGATTTCCTTGCTTTTTTCCCTGATTTTCTTAGAAAGTTCGTGTACGGTATTGAGGGCACCTACTTTCTTCTTGAGTTCTTTGAGTTTTTTGACGAGTTTTTGTTCTTTGTCAAAAGAAGTAGGTTCTGTCTCTAATTTGTATTCAAGTGCCTTGATCTGGGTGTGGATGCTGCCGCCTCCACTTTCGGATCCTCTACGGCGGGGTCTCTCTTCAGTGTTTACCGCACGAGTGCTGGCCACTATGAGTTTTTGATGTTCTTCTTTTAGGGCCTTGATGGCAGCCACTTCTTGATTAATCTGGGTGTTGAGCTTGTTGCGGTTTTCTTTGAGCTCTTTGACTTGCGTCGTTAGGGTGTTTCGGTTGGATTTGGATTTAGTGAGGGTGTGGATGTGGTCGGTAATGTTTTTGTTGACCGCCATTTTTTTCTGGTACCAGGTTTCTTTAACTTTGTTTAATTTGGCGAGTTCTATCTTTAGCTGGTCAACTTCATCTTTAGCTTGTTTAAGCTGTTCGAGCAATGCTTGTACGTTATCGGTCATAGTTCCACTTGGTTGAGCAGAGGAAAAAGAGGAAAGCCACAGAAAGCAAAGCTTCACAGAAATGCTAAGCATTTCTGGAACAGAGGAATCCGGAAGATTCCTCGTTCAAGGAACATAGTTCCTTTGAACTAGAAATCTTTAGGATTTCTGCGTTTCTGGGCCCCAACGCTTAAGCGTTGTGGGAATAAGAAAAAATAACTAAACCCTAGCCAAATAAGGCGCCAAGTCCAGCTACAGCTTCTTCTTCTTTCTTTTTAGCTTCTTCTTCTGCTTTTTTCTCAGCAGCTTTGTCGGCTCCTGCGTGAGCAGCTCCGGCAGCAGCGGCAGGTGCAGCAGCTACAGTTGCGACAGCAGCACTCTTGATGGCTTCATCAATATTGACGCCTTCTAAGGATGCGACGAGCGCTTTGATGCGTGCTTCGTCTGGCTTAGTGCCAGCTGCTGTTAGTACTTTCTTGACGGTGTCTTCAGTTACTTTCTGTCCGGCCTTGTGTAGGAGCAAGGCAGTGTATACATATTCCATCTGGTTCCCTCCTATAGGTTTAATTGGGTATGTTTGACTTTTTACAAAGTCAAACGTCAGGGCATTAGCCCCTGTATCTTTGCTTTCAACGCGTTCATTTCGCGTTCAGCCTTGGCGAGGATGTCGCCTGTTGTATCGGATGTGAGTATGTCTTGGCTAATGCTCAAAGCGCGCGCTTCTCTCGAAGCTTTGGCAATGAGTAATTCGATGGTGTCTTTGACGGTGTAGCCAGCGTAGACTGCTAGGTTGATGGCTTCGCTGGCTGCAGTGTGGACTTGTTTCATGAAAGCGTCTTCGTCAATGTTGAGGACGCTCTTAGTCAAAATCTCTCCTTTTTCATAAACTGCAACCAGGTCCAGGCCAATTTCCATGGGTTGGATGCCGAGTCGTAGTAAAATGCTGGATAAGCCTGGGCTTACAGTATCGCCTTCTTTAGCAACTAAAGAATCTTTTTTGATCACGACTTTTCCGGCTTCGACGCCTGCAGCGATCTTGTTTTGGCTGAGTTCGCTGATGACGGGGCCGGGTGCAAACGGAGTGGGTCCGGCTGGGATCATGATATCGTAGGGTGATTGTTGTCCGGCTTTGATGGGTGCTTTGGATTTGTTTTTCTTGATGATCTTGTAGAGTTTGAATGGGTTTTCTTTGCTGAAGAGCAGGGCAGGCATGCCTTTGAAGTGGTCAATGAGTTTGACATAATCGCCTCCAAGGGTTTGCAGGGCGCGTTGGAGGAGGCTTTTCTTGGTCATCTGGATGATGACGTCTCCTCGCATTTTTTTGCGCATAGATGCGAGTTGCTTGGCAGGGAGATCTTGCATATTAAGTACGCCAATGATGGGGTATTCTTTGATGAGCTTGACGAAGGCTTCGACGGCGAGGAGCTTTTTCTTGTTCGGTTGAGTCACATAGCGAGCCTGTTGTGCAGGAGAGCTCAAAGCGTTAGTTTTGTTGTTTTGTTCGGAGGAAGTTTGTTTCATTTTATACCTTAACGGGTTTGCTCATAGTAAGTTTGACATAGAGATTGCGGATGTTGTTCTCGGCTTTTGGGAGTGTGTGTGTCAATTGTTCGTAGATGATCTTAATGTTTTCTGCAAGCTGTTCTTCACTCATGCTTTCTTTTCCTACTTTGACATGGATGAAGGGTCCTTTTTTACTGCTGATTTTGATCATTTTTTGAAGTCGGTCGTAAACAGGTTTAAGGTTTCCTTTGGGGGGTACAATGCATCCGGCTTTGGGGTTGGGCATTTTTCCTTTGGGTCCAAAGAATCGTCCAAATTTGGCGGCAATCTGGTTCATGATGTTGGCTTGTGCAATGAAGTAGTCATACTGTCTAGCTAGTTTTCGGGTGGTTCGTTTGTCGTATTTAGCGTAGTCGTCAGGAAGGATGGTTTCATCCATGGTTTTTTTGGCTTCTTCCATTAATTCAGGTCCAACGAGGGCGCATATTTTTTGCTTATCGCCAGTGCCATGGGGCAGGGAGACAAAGAATTCGACTTGTTCTTCTGGGTTTTTCCAGTTCAAGTCTTTAAGGGTAATTATAATATCTACAGATTGAATAAATTGGCGTTTAGCAGAATCAGTTTTAAGCTTCTTAATTGCGTCGAGTATGTTCTTGGTATCCATTGATTCCCTCCTGGACGAGCAACGGATTCTTTTGTGAATCCGTGCTCCAGCAACTTCGTTGCTGCGAGCCAGTAATTACGGGTATGACTTTGGAAATGAGTATGGTTTTTAAAGCTTTGGATTCATTTTTTTGAATCCGAAGCTCAGACGTAGTTTGTAGGTTCCGGCTAAGTTCAGCGTCTCCACGGAAGAAGTAGGGAAAGAACACTCCTTTTTCGAGGGGGTGCAGCTGCTGTCGGGGTCTTGCTAGTACCTAGTTTTTTCCCCGAGCTTCCAGATCGGTTCAGCTCTTGTTGCAATTGGGCTGCAGTGGTGAATGCTTGATTGATGGTTTCCCAATAAACCAGCACATATTCTGGCTGGCTATTCTTTTTATCTTTCAGGAATTCTCGTGTCTTTTGAAGGATGGGAACCAAGAATTCTATTTCTTCTTTTAGCCGGCTTAGGGTTTGGGTTCGTTGGTCGGGCTCACGTTCCCATTGCCGCAGAAGTTGGTTGATGTCCTTCACAGAGCCTTCAACAAACCTTAAAAAAGGGGGGGAGACATAAGAATTATCAGGCTTTCGAGAGCCGCCTTCATTATCAACGAAAAAATAAGCATCGGCATGGGTGTTCTTTGTTTCATGGATGGCTTGGGCAAGGGTGTTAAGGGAGGTTATTTTTTCGTGCAGGTGGCTTAATTTTTCTTCCCAATACACAAGTTGTTTTTTTTGAAAGAGTTGTAAATCTTCCTGCACTTCTTGTATAGTGAACTGCGCGACTTAGAGAACATGATTAGCGCAGTTCACATATAGATAGCTGCGTACAATAGAGTAGCATAAGCTACGCAGTTATCTATACAATGGTAAGTGTAGCAGCTGCTATTTGATGAAATGCTTTGTATTGGTATCCCTCGCTATCGCTTACGAAATGGGTTAACTCACTTGCGTATCTTTTAAGTCTATCTTCAACGAGGTGATATTGGTCTTGATCTGCGAAACGCTCAAGGTCGTCTGCGTTGGCCCCATGTCTATTAAGCCATTTAAGGTGTTCACCGGGATCTTCTGGTTTTTCTCTGTAATCGAATTCGTTCAGTGCACTGATTCCTTCACGAACCCGGTTGATTTTGTCTTTAAGCTGGGGTGGGAATGGCATTTTATTTCTTTGTTAAAGGGGTTAAAATAGTTTGTCTTTTAACGGTTTAGTACCCTTCTAGTGTTTTTTGTCGATCTTTCGAAATATATTGAAACAGCGTCGTACGTATGCCTTCTTTGGCTACTACAACACTAACGCCTGTTTTTTTCTGCAATTCCCGGGCCAGGTCAATGGGAGCAATCATTTTGCGCAGCTTATGTCCGATGTGGTTTAAGAAGACCACTTGGGGTTGTATCAGTTCAATGAATTTCTGGGTGTCTTGTGTATTCAAGTGCCCTTTTTCGTCAATGTTCAAGGGGTTTTTGCAGTTCAAAATAAGGATGGTCGTGCCAAGGTGTGCCTTCACCACTTTTTCAGTGAGTGAAGTATCTCCGACGTAGCTAATGGTTTGATACGGCGTCTGAATGCGATAACCAATGCCCCCATCCGGATGCTCGACGGGTGTGGCTTTAATCTCCGTCGTAACAAATCGGCTGTGTTCCCCTGGTTTGAGGCTGTGGTGGTTTTTGACATGGGTACGGAAGTAGTTGGGTAGGTAGTGGGGTTTTCGAGGGGCTTTGGCAAACAAGCTTTTTGGGCCGTAAAGGTGGCCTTCTTTCTGCGTGCAACCTTGGGTGAGGCCGTAGATGAAGAGGCTTGCGTCATGGATGTGGTGCAGGTGGTTGTGCGTAAGTAAAATGTGTTGAATCTCAGCCGGTTGAACTTGGTAGTCTAGGGCGCGATGATAACTTCCCGGACCAGGGTCGATGAGGAAGTATTGTTTGTGAATTTGTAGGAGTAAGCCATAAGCGCCATTGTTTTCAGCTAGAAGGTGGTAGTCGCCGTCTACACCGAGGAAGAGCAAGTAGTCGTCCATGTATCCATTCTTGGGTAGGGAGGGTTATAAAGATTGTGGATGAAGAAGGCCTATCCTCTCGCCTCAACCGTCAACTGAATCCCAGTCAATCCTTTAAACTGACTCAAAAGTTCATGGACCATTTCATAGCGGTTTTCATCTCTTGGAATTCGTCCAGTGCCTTTCAAAACAGCGACGTTTTCAAGAATGTCAATCTCAAGTCCGAGTTGCAAATTAGAAGCTCCTCCAAACTTTTTGTCAGAGACGAGCAAGGGCCAGCAGCGGATGGTTTTTTCATCATTCTTCTGGACGTGGTGGGGCACTAAGAGTTCCTTGCCAGAAGCAATTTCCATGGAGTGCCAGTTGCATTCATATCCTGCATGCACCAATGCAGCCTGTCTAGATAATAGGGCATTGTACAATTCTCGAATGGGATATTGGGCAGAAGTATAATGGAGTTCTTCTGGTTTGACGTCTTTGCGGGGTTTGGGCTTGACTTCCGCAACGGTTGGGCCGTTTCCATTGCCTTTCTTGTTTTGAGCCATTTAAGCGTTCTGAGAGCCGCCCTTATAAAAAGTTGTATAATCACTCTGGAATGGAGACTTTACTTCCCGATTACAATAGCACCAATTACCACAATGGCTGCGGCAAAGATCTTTTGTTTGGCATGTTCTTTTTCTCCTAGGAAAAAAATACCGGCTACGACTGCGAAGATGGTTCCCAATTGTAAGATGGGATATACAAAGGTGATTTCTCCTAAGGAAAACGCTTTGAGTTGGAAGTAATAAGTCGCGGCTGCAAGGAAGATGGCGATAAAAGCGGCTGTCCGCCGATGCTTAAGCAGGTGTTTGACTTGGTGGATCCGTTTGGGTAAAAAGCAGGTTAGAATCATCGCAGGGCCTAGGTAGACAAGAAACCCATACATTTCTGGGTTGAAGTAGTTTAAGGAGACTTTGTCGAGGACGACTACAATCGCGATGAGGATCGCAGTTCCTAAGGTCCATTGAACGCCTCGATTGGTGAGTCTTCCAAATTTTCGTTCCGGGTGCCAGAGTAAAATACAAACACCGAAAAAAATGATGAGCGTCCCTATCACGCGTTGGCGAGTTATATTCTCTCCCAAGATCAAGCCTCCAATAAGGAGAGCCCATAAAAGTTTAGTTTGTCCGATAGGTTCTTTGAGGCTGACTTCAGTATTCTTGAAGGAAGTAATGGCTGAAATGTCAACCAACGTCCAAACGACACAAGCGCCAATTAAAATGAGCCAGGCAATGGGTTGAGTTGGAAATGAAAAATGGGATAAAGCTAAAGGAAGGTAGAGGGCGGTTGCTACGATTTGATTAAGCCAACTATAAGCGAAAGGGAAGGTGTCTTTGGCAACATACCGGTGCATCAGTTTCGTGAAAGTAGAAGAGAGAATGGCGAGGAGAATGAAAAAATAGACAGGTTGGATCATGATTCTCGATTCCTACAGTCTTGTATGTTGCGTAGCATGCCGCCGTATTTCTGCCTTAAATACAGTTCGCTGCGAAGGGAGGTGAACTGGTAGCTTTTGCTGTTGTAGATCTGCATGACCAATGCGCAGGGGTCTGTGGTGGTGGCGAGTTGGTTGGCGTAGCCTTGCGAGATGTAGAGTGTAAATTCAGTTCCTCGGCTTCGTCCGGTGGCTATGAATCCTCCTTCCGCATAGAACATTAGGTTTTGGATGGGGTCTCCGGTTGAGTCGTAAAACCCAATTTGGAATTGGCCGTCTTTGGGGATCATATAGTACAAGTCTCCTGCGTCGGCTAAGAATTTCCGGATGACATTTTCGTTGATGGTTCCTGGAACAGTGGAGGGGCTTCCCGTGCGTACATAATTGGGTTGTTTGGTGATCATTTGGCTAGGGAAACTCGAAGTGGATGAGGAACGCGAAGTACTTCTAGGAAGGGTTGGTAATGATTTCCCGGTTTCTTGTTGATAAGTTGCATCGACTTTTTCTCGGAGTCGGTCAATGGTTTTTTCTGCTTCGCTGGTTTTGGCTTGGAAGAGTTGGTCTTCAGGAATTTTAATGTTTTGAGCATCTTCTTCCCAGCTAGTGGTTCCTAAGTAGACTTTGAAGATGACGATGAGGGCAAGCAGTCCAATGATGACCAGGGCGGTGACGCTGGTGACGCTTTTCCAGTCCCATTGGTACAGGTGCTGAATAAACCATTCTTTGGCATGTTTCCAGGCTTGGTTGTATTTTTTTTGTCGGAGTTTTTCTTCGACCTTTTTGGATTCTTGGTGTTGCATGGATTCAAGTATTTTTTCGATTTCATCGGGTTGTATGGGTTTAATGCCGAAGTCCATGGGTTTAGAAACAGGTTCAGTAGGAGTCTCAATGGGTTTTTCTTGGGTTGGTTTTACAGGAATCTTAAGGAGGGCTTTTTCTCTTCGTTGGGTATGTTCTTTTTGCAGTTTGCCTGGTACTCTGAGGAATTTTTTAGGGCATCTCTTCACTTCTTTTGGCAAATGCACGCCTTTCAGCCGTAGTTTCTTGGGCTTAGCTTTTTTCGTCATCACTAGAGTAGAACTGGATGCAAATTAAAAAGGTTGAGTTTTTAAGAGTGCTTTTAGGAAATAGCGAACGTTTTACGTTTTTGTCGGAATATTTACGAAAAGTCCAGACAATTTGCGATTTCTCGTGTAGCGTGCATATAAAGGATTCAAAAACTTCCAATCAGATGGAAAAACGGTATTACTTCGATACGTCGATTTGGTTGGATTTTCTTGAGAATCGGAATGAGCCTAATTGGAATAAAGGAGAACAAATTGGGATCTTATTAGAAAAATGTGCGTTAGAGAAAATAAGAGTAGTGTACTCTAATATTATTGTTCAAGAGCTGCATGAAAATGGCCATCCTATTTATCTGTTAAGAGAACCGTTTTTTGCTCTGCGCTTTATCTTGTTCTTTGTAAGAGCTTCGGCTAAGCAAGTGCGAAGAGCAAAGGATCTTTCTGCTAAGCGTCAGCTTCCGTGGGCAGATGCGGTTCATGCATTAATAGCAAGAGACCTGAATGCTATTTTGGTAAGTCGGGATAAACATTTCGAACAATTAAGAGATATTGTACAGTCTAGAAGGCCAGAAGAGCTTATTTGAACTTTTTCTCCCATTCTTTAGCTAGTTTCTCTCGTACTGCGTGGAGCTCTTCATCCGTCGTTTTTCGTTTGAAAATGCCTTTGAGATGATGAATGGATTTGAGTATCTCTTCTTTTTCGGTATTGGTCAATTCATGTCGTATAGCATCTCGGATAAACTCCGTTCTCGTGCTATATCGGTGCTTCTTCAGGTTGTCATCAATATCCTTAAGCAAGCCTTTGTCCAGTTTCAAACTGATTGCTTCAAGCATGGTATTACTTAGTATATACAAAGTAATATTTAAAGGTTTCGCCCGAGGAGGTCTTATTTTAGGGTCTTTTTGTGTTCAAGATATTGTTTTAGTGAGAGTGCTAGATGGGGAGTACACCTCTCCTTTTTAATCAGTTCGTTGAGATCTGCCAAGCTAAAGAACTGCCCATCATCTAATTTTTCTTTGTTTAGCTGAATAAGTTCTTCAGAATAGCCAACATAGACAGCACTGATTTCATTCTCCACTTCATCCTGGACGCGAATCTTTCCTATGTTTTCAAGCGGGCAATGAAGGCCAAGTAAGAAACCTAAAGCTTCTCTTGCTGTAGAATCATACTCTTCTTCACTTGAAACATGCGCTCCGATTCCGGTCGACCAGTATCCTGCATACACAGGGCTTTTTCGAGTGATTTTCCGGCAAAAAAATCTTCCTTTCGAGTCAAGGATAAAGCCATGCACTGATCGGTGTAGTAATCCTTTTTTCATAACTTCAGCTAGGTTTTTCTGTCCGATGATTTGATCATTTTCATTCACAACATCTAGAATTTCAGTCATACAATGGGTCAAAGTTAGGGAGATTAAAAGCTTTTTTGATAACCTTTAAAACCCCCATTCTATTCTTTATACCGTGCTAGCCTGGGTGGCTCGTTCTCACCTGTTACCGCAAGCGAACGTTAGGCGGGGGCGAAGCTCAAGGGGCGGTTGCCTCATGCAATTCGTCTCGGCTGGACCGTCGATCCTCTGTCCTCTTTGGCTTGGTGATGGTGAATCGGGTCAGACCTTGACCGGAGCAGCCCTAAGCAATTATCCAGGCGCTAAGAGGGTTGCGGAGGGGAGGAAGAGTCGAGATCAAACGAGTTGTGTGGGGCGTTATCCACTCTTGGGCGTGCACACTTTTATATTACCATTTTTTCTGTTTTTCTATGTTCAGGCAACAGCTCATACCGTCTGGTTTCGTATTCAATCTTCCACGTTTTCAGAAAGGCTTCAAAGGCCTCGGATCTTTGTAAGGGAATTAAAACAACCGTTCGTGTAAGTCGGATGCCTTGCAGATTCTCAATCATTTTTTTCAGTCCTCGGTCGAATTGTACTTTTTGGACAGGGGTCATATGCTTAATAGAATATTTGTATAATTTTACCGGTTCGATTTCGTATAGTTCAGCTAAGCGTTGTTCTTTGGCCACGCTCCATCCTTCTTGCATAATAGACAGCCAGAGAGAAGAATAAAGGTCTTTTATCGTAAGAATGGTAAAGTCAATCTGAATCTCAGGTATCGCGTTCCGGATCTCGGTTTCGATACTTTCAGTTGAAGGTGAGTCTTGCGTATGGATCAATAAGGCTATGTCGATGTCTTTTGGCATGGTTTTTTCTCTCAGAAAGCTCCCGAACAAAATTATATCTTCTACGAAGTTATACTTGTTCAAGAGCGGTTTTAATCTCTGGGTCCAGTTTTTCAACTTCTCTAAGTTCTCGTAGGGCATATTTCATTCCTTCGCAGCTTTCTTGGTCACTTGATTTTAGGTAGGTTTCAATATAAGCACGAAAAACCTTTTTGACGGTTCGGTGTATAAAGGGAAAGTATCGGTCTAAAATATCGAATCGCTCCCTATGATCTTCGGGCGGTTTCAGGTTATTTTTGACAATGACATAGTCGCATAGGCTGAACAACGCTTTGCTGTACAGGATTAATGCATTCTTGTAGCGGCCTTGTTGTTCTTCACTTTGTGCGCCTTGGAGTTCTTCGAGCACGCTGGCTTTCAGGACGTCGAGGAGGGTCATAGGGTAAGATAATAGGTTTTTGTGTATTTGTTTAGCATCCTAAGGTCAAAACTTCACCAAATAAAGATTCTGTTCGTCGCGGGGGTTGCGCTCAGAAAGCGAAGCTTTCTGACGTGCCAGAAACCGTAGTTTCTGAGCATCCCCACGGGGGAGCAGGACCTTAA
>DATDWO010000068.1:0-29151 GCA_035289665.1 Candidatus Nanoarchaeia archaeon | reverse complement strand
TTTTCTTAAAGAACACTTGTACATGGTTGTCGATATGCCGTTGCATGGTTTATCGACAAAGCCGGGGGACTAATCACCCCCGGCTTTATTCTTACGAATTCAGGCTTTTAAAGCTTTCTAAACCACTTCGGGGAAGTCTGCTTATCGATGCCGAGTAGCAAAAACCTTTTAAAGCCCACTCTTATACTCATTTCCAGCTGAGGCACCCATCGGTAATGCTCAAGAAGGGCATGCAGTCTCGGGAGGATGAACATGGAATACAAGCTAAATCTAGGAGACCCTAAAACAGGTAAAACCCATAAGAAGGACGTCAAAGACGTTGAAGCCAAGGTTTTTTTTGGTAAGAAAATGGGGGATAAGATTGAAGGCGATAAAATGGGTCTGGAAGGCTATGAATTTGAAATCATGGGGGGCAGTGACTATTGTGGCTTTCCGATGCGTAAAGACGTAGTGGGGGGCACAAGAAGGCGGATCCTAATTACTAAAGGAACGGGTAACAGGGATAACTGGGGGGGCCGTAGAAGGCGTAGGACCGTTGTAGGGAACATGATCTCAGACAAGATCACTCAGATCAATCTAAAAATTCTAAAGCATGGAAAGGCTCCTCTAGAAGCTCCAAAGGCAGAGGGAGAAGCTCTTGCAGAAGGAAAGGAAAAGAAAGCCTAGCGGCGCATCCAGTAAAGGCGATAATAGGCATTAAGAGTCTGAAGCTCTTCACGGGCTTTCTCAGGGGTAATGTCTGCAATCTTCCGTGTTTTCCGGTCAGTCAGATAGGCTTTGATCTGTTCATCACTCAGAATTACGACGCGGACATTTCTTTGAGTCACAGGGTTACGCAAGCTATACAAGTTCAACCGAATCCAGGCAACCTCTTCAGGGGTAACTTGGAGTCCTTCTTGCTCAAGGTAATCTTTGCGGTTGGAAAAAAAGGTGCCCCCCGTACGATGCTTGGTAAAAGAAGGATATAAGCTAACCCCACTTTTGATGCTAAGGCCTTCTTGGCTCTCTTCCTGAGCGATCGTGCCGAGTCCATATTGAAGAACATCAAGGGGTAATTGAATGTGGTTCCATACTCGACTTTGTTTGTCATAAAGGATTTCCATCATCCACTCATCATTGATGGACTCAATCGGCCATGTTTTTCGCAGTCGAGCATCGTAAATGGTTTGTTTGCTAACGCGTAGGTCACGTAAAAACTCAACACGATAGGGTTCAAAGGCATTCAAAAATCGGTCGTAATCAGGAATGTGCCGCACTTGATAGGTTTCTCCTTCTCCGATAACAGCAAAAGCAGTGGGAAGAGTCAATAAAATCAACAAAAGAGAGTAAATTCGATTCATACAGAATTCTATGCTCTAGACAGTTAAAAAGCTTTCGAAAAATGAATCCTGCAGAAAAGCTTTATATACCAACCGAGTTTATTTTTTACGATGGAGGTCAAGGCAGTTCTCACTCGCTTTTTAGCTAAAGAGCTAAGTATGAAGGAAGATAAAATCGCATCTCTCATCGAAACTCCTCCTGATCCTAAATTGGGAGACCTATCCTTCCCTTGCTTTGAACTCGCAAAAACCAAAAAGAAAGCTCCTCCAGTCATTGCAATCGAACTTTCCCAGACATTAAAACTTCCCAAAGAAATAGATAAAGTAACAGCCACAGGCCCGTACCTGAATTTTTTTGTAAACAAAGTTTTTCTGGTTGAACAAGTGTTGGGGCAAGTTGGGAAGCAAAAAGAACAGTATGGTCATTCGGCTCATTTCAAAGAAAAAGCAGTCATTGAATTCGCAGGTCCAAACACAAACAAACCCTTGCATCTAGGTCATTTAAGAAACATCTTTCTAGGACAGGCCGTGTGTACCGTATTGGCTTCTCAGGGATTTAAGGTCACTCCGGTGAACATTGTAAATGATCGCGGTGCACACATTTGCAAGAGCATGTTGGCCTATCAAAAGTGGGGCAACAAGCAAGAGCCAAACAAAAAAGGAGACCACTATGTCGGGGATTGGTACATTAAGTATGCCACAGAGGAAAAAGATCACCCAGAAATGGAAGAGGCAATCCGTGAGATGTTAAGGAAATGGGAAGAAAAGGATCCAACAGTCAAGGCACTCTGGAAGAAGATGAATGGTTGGGTTTTGCAAGGGTTTGCAGAGACCTTCAAGCGCATCAGTGTGCAGTTTGATGAAGAATATTATGAAAGTGACTTCTACGACAAAGGCAAGGACCTGGTGGAGCAGGGACTGAAAAAGGGTTTATTTGTAAAGAAACCGGATGGAGAGATCATTGCAGAATTAGAGCCCTACAAGCTCCCAAACAAGATTTTATTACGTTCAGACGGGACAACGATCTATATTACGCAGGACATGGCTCTGGCCAGGATTCGATTTAATGACTATCATATGGATCGAATGGTCTATGTAGTCGCAAACGAGCAAAACCTTCATTTTCAGCAACTGTTCAAGATCTTAGAGCTTCTAGGGTTTCCATTTGCAAAGAAGTGTTTTCATCTCAGCTATGGCATGGTTCTCCTGCCAGAGGGTAAGATGAAGTCTCGAGAAGGCACAGTGATTGATGCAGATGACATTTTAGACGAGATGGAAAAATTAGCGCTGCATGAGATCCAAGAGCGCCATAAATTAGAAGAGAAAGTTGCAAAGGAGAGGGCCATCCAAATTGGTCATGGTGCCTTGCGGTTTTTCTTGCTCAAGTATGATTCTGTAAAAGACATCACCTTCAATCCTAAAGAAAGTCTATCTTTCGAGGGTGAAACCGGTCCTTACGTGCAATATGCCCACGCAAGGATTTGTAGTATTTTACGAAAGCATGGGAAGGTCACAGGATCAAAGATTGAATGGCAGTTATTAAAAGAATTTGAAGAGATCGAACTAGTCAAAGCATTAGAGAAATTTAAGGAAGTGTCTATCGCTGCGGCCGAACAGTACAAACCTCACCTGGTTGCTCGTTACTTACTGGATCTTGCGCAATTGTTCAACGAGTATTATCATAAGCATCAAGTGATGACCCCAAACGAAGATCTTACCCAGGCGCGTATCCATTTAATTGACTCGGTCAGGCAGGTCTTAAAGAACGGCTTAAATCTTCTCCGGATCGATGCTCCTGAAGAGATGTAAAGCTTTTTTAATCCTTTCCAATTCTTCTCGCTGCACAGCTCTCACGCCCTTATGATGATCGTGAGTGGGGGTCGTTAAGCTGTGCTACAAGGGGTGGGTGTCAAAGCCCATCCCATTTTTCAATAACCTTAAAAACCCTGTTTTTCTTCTGTATTGAATTGGGCCCGTAGCATAGCCTGGATAGTGTATCCGGCTTCGGTTGAAGCTTAAAGCTTAGCTTTACGCGAATCCAGTAGAAACCGGATGAGGGGGGTTCAAATCCCTCCGGGCTCGCTTTTTTTTTGTAGTATCGAGCGTAACGAGATACTACGGATCAGGGTTCTAGGGAAGAATTCCCTAGGTTCATATCATCTCCGGGCTCGCTTTTTTTATTCCTTCCCAGTAGAACGTCTATAGAAAATTATTCTGGAACACCACGTTTCCCTAAACAAAATCTTTAAAAAGACTTGCATTCCACATTCCAATCGGGGGTGTCATTAAATGTTTTCATTTGCGCAGCATCGTAAGATTTCCGACGAATTAATAGAGTTGCGGAGAAACATGCGTGCGGGTTTTCAACTAGTGAGAGAAGAATTAGATAATCATCTAGAAACAATAAATCAAGGGACAGAAGAGATTCAGAGTGCATTTGAGTTCTTGATGGAATTAGATAAAAAGGTGGAAAAGTTAACGGAGCGGTTGGATCGAATCGAGCCGCTATTGCAACCAGTTTCAAATCAGGAACAAGTGATCTTGCCGCATCGAGAGCAAGAAGTATTTTTGGTTTTATACATGGCGCATGAGAAGCTTTCCTTGAAGGAAATGGCTCGAAAGCTGGGGTTAACCCTAGAGATGGTAGACAATTATGTATGCAATATGATAGCAAGAAAAATCCCTATTCTGCGTGAATTAGACGGTGAAACGTGCTGGGTTTCGCTAGATTCCT
Source organism: Candidatus Nanoarchaeia archaeon (assembly GCA_035289665.1). GTDB lineage: Archaea > Nanobdellota > Nanobdellia > Woesearchaeales > SM23-78 > JBBSWA01. The sequence goes on along the minus strand of DATDWO010000068.1, from coordinate 25,098 downwards.
CATTCAAAGAGTTGCAAGCAACGCAAAACATCATCAAAATTGGGGAAGAAGTAGCACAAGGGTTATACGAAGTATAGCAAAGACCAATAGAATTTTTAAGTGGTAGTTTTTGCTATATACAGGGAAGCTAACTGTTTTAGTCTGTAATCGGCTTCCCTGATTATATAGGAAGTTTTTTATAGAGTTCTTTCTAAGAATGCCTTATGAAAAAAAGGCCCTTTGTCCTCATCGTTATGGACGGGTTTGGGTTGCGTTCAAGCAAGCAGGGGAATGCCATTGCTCTGGCAAAGAAGCCGAATCTAGACTATTTCTTTAAGCATCACGCATTTACTGAATTAAAGGCTTCAGGCAACGCCGTAGGTCTCCCAGAGGGATTTATGGGAAACAGCGAAGTAGGTCACTACACGATTGGTGCAGGCCGAATCATTTGGCAGGACTTAGAACGGATCAACAGAGAAATTCGTTCGAAGACATTTTTTAAAAATCCTGTATTGAGAGCCGCAAGACAGCATGTAAAAAGGCACAAGTCAGTATTGCATGTAATGGGTTTATTGAGTGATGGAGGAGTGCACGCTCAGTTAGAACATCTGTTTGCCTTGCTGGAGTGGTCCAAGAGGCAAAAAATAGATTTAGTGGTACATTGTTTTACAGATGGGAGAGACATGGCCCCCCACTCAACATGGCCGCTTATTTCAAAATTAGAAAAAAAAATGGCCAAACTCAAGACCGGCAGAATCGGAAGCATAATCGGACGTTATTATGCCATGGACCGAGATCACAGATGGATGCGGACGCACAAAGCCTATAAATCATTAACAGAGAAAGGTTTCTTTAGTTATCCTTCCGCAAAAGCAGCGATTGATGCAGCCTATGCTCGAGGCGAGGGAGACGAGTTTATTTACCCCAGCGAAATACAATCTGTTCAACGCAGAGTAGTCAGAAGCAAAGATGCCATCATTTTCTTTAATTTCAGAAGTGATCGCGCAAGGCAGTTAACGCGTGCCTTCACTGAAAGGCGATTCGCCGGGTTTAAACGCAAGCCATTAAATCAATTGTTTTTTGCGTGCTTTGCCGAGTATGGCCAGAGTTTCAAGCTACCCGTGGTTTTTCCTTCAGTCATTCCAAAAAAAACATTAGGCGAATTATTTTCAGAAAAAGGTTGGAAGCAGCTTCGTGTTGCAGAGACAGAGAAATACGCTCATGTGACTTATTTCTTTAATGGCGGGGTGGAGAAGCCTTTTCGAGGGGAAGATCGTATATTGATCCCAAGCCCTAAAGTTTCTACATACGATCAAGTTCCTGAAATGTCCGGATTCAAAATCACTGAAACAGTGATCAAAGCATTGGAAAAAGGAGTTTATGATTTCATTCTAGTAAATTTTGCGAATTGCGATATGGTAGGGCATACCGGAAAGTTGAAAGAAACAATCCAGGCAGTGGAAGTGGTCGATAAGTGTATCGGACGCATAGTAGGCAAAACATTAGAAAAGGGAGGGAAAGCATTGATCACGGCCGATCATGGAAATGCCGAGTTGAAGTGGTTTAAAGGTCAGCCCAGTACGGCTCACACAACCAATCCTGTACCTTGCTGTTTGATTGGTACAAGATACCCCAAATTGAAAAAAGGGGGTTTAGCAGACGTAGCGGCTACCGTGTTGAAAGCATTGGGGTTAAAAAAACCAAGAAAAATGACTGGGAAAGCCTTGTGTTAAGCCAAGACCGTCGACAAAAGATTTATAAAGTGCATAGCTTTTCTCGAGGATATGGGGCGCATCAAAACACAACTTATTAAATCCAAATCACAAGAGATTGTAAAAAAATATCCAGGAGAGTTTTCTAAGGATTTTAATCAGAACAAGGAAAAATTAGGGGCCTTGGCTGAAGTGCGTTCGAAAAAGTTACGAAATGTCATGGCAGGATACATTACTCGTTTAAGCAGTCGAAGTGAGTAAAGACAGGGGTTAGGATGACAGAGGATAACGCAATCTTTATTGGTGGTAAACCGTTTATGAATTATGTGAGTAGCGTTGTCGTTCAGTTTACAACCAAGGGGGCAGATGAGATCATTATCAAAGCGCGAGGAAAATTCATCAGTCGGGCAGTAGACGTCGCAGAGGTTTCAACCAAGCGTTTCTTAAAGGATCAGATTGAGCTCAAGGACATCAAGATCAATTCAGAAGGCTTTAAGAATGAGCAGGGTCAGGATATCCGGGTTTCTACCATTGAGATCATCATGAAAAAGAAAGAGCCTCACAAAGAAGATCAGTAAGCTTTTATAGATAGAATTTTTCTTTAAACCATGGAGCTAACAAAGTTTCGTTCTAAGATCCCAGAAAAAGTATATTCAGTCTTGGAAAAACGCGGTTTCAAGCTGCTTCGTCCATCGCAGGTTAAGGCAATCAAGGCAGGGCTTTTCAAGGATAAGAATCTGCTCGTCTGTACACCCACCGCCTCCGGAAAGACACTAGTTGCAGAGCTCGCTGCATTAAATGCTTTATTTCATGACAAAGGCAAAGTCGTTTATGTAGTTCCTTTGCGAGCGTTAGCCATGGAAAAGATGAAGGATTTCAAGAGAGATTACCCCAATATAAAAATCACCTTAACTTCTGGGGATCGGGATTCAGATGATTCATATCTAGAACGGTTTGATTGGATCGTGACCACTTCAGAAAAATTAGATTCATTATTACGCCATAAAGTACCTTGGCTGCAGAGCATAAAAGTGGTGATAGTGGATGAAATTCACCTCTTAAATGATCTGGGAAGAGGGCCCACTCTGGAAGTGTTGATTACTTTATTAAGGGAATTATTGCCTAAAGCCCAGATCGTCGGGTTGAGTGCAACCATTGGAAACCCTAAGGAGTTAGCTAGCTGGCTGGGGGCAGCATTAGTAATCGATGATTGGCGACCCGTGCGTTTGGATAAAGGTGTATATTTAGGTGGGGAAGTGGAGTTTTGGTAGTTCGGAGCCATACAAAGTATCTGAATTTCAGGTTCATCGCATCACCAGGGCCAGGTTAAGTTCATCACTAAGGAAGGTCTCTCGTTTAAGGTCTTCAAGGACAAAATACTCTTTTAGGGTCATATGAAAAGGAGCTAAGTGGTCGATGAATTCTTGATGGGTATCCATATCTTTAAAGATGCATTCAGCAAAGTAGTCATAGCCATTGTTAACCCGAATGAGGGTGTTAACATGCTCATTGAAGAGCAAGTATTTTTTGAGCTCTTCTCGCTGGCTGGCTCGGCATTGGATAAGAAGAGTTGCCCGTACGGTAAAGCCTAATTTTTTAAAATCAAGGATGCTAGCATACTTACGGATAACATTTCGCTCAAGTTGTTTGACCCGATCAAAAAGAGTGCTGACAGGGATGTGAGTTCTTCGGCTGATGTCTGTCAGGTTTTGTCGTGCGTTTTGCCGTAGGTGTCTCAAGATGTGATAGTCTGTTTCTTTCAAGGAAATCACCTCCATAAAACGTGGATAGCTTATAGAGTTATATATTTCTTTTTTCAGGGATTTTTTGGCTTGGTTCAGAAGGGGTCTGAAACAAGAAGTTTTATAAGGTGTTTTGCATTCCCTCAAACAGGGGTGTGATAAATTCATATGAATGAAGTAGAGGAAAAGATTCTTCGTAAGTTCAAAAGTGAGTCCTCAAAAGACATTTCTACATCTGACCTGGTTCAGGAAGTTCTTCCAAAAGAGTATCACAGAGTGAAAGAAATTTTGTTAGGAGTTAGTGAGCACGCACAATTAGGAGTTGCAAAGAGGAGAAAGGGGCAATTGCATCGAAGAATTTTATACTATTTAAACAAGCTTTCCAAAAAAGAAACCATCATCCAAACTCGAGTGGTAGGAAGGGGAGAGAAGTATTTCACCCTGAACGTTCAGAAATTCTCACCGAATAAACAAGGGTTCGAGTCCCAATCGTTTCAGCCGATGACTCCTATTGAAGGGGGCGAACAAGAGGGGTTAGTGCGTAAGTGGGATAAAGAAAGTTGGTCATCTAGGGTAAACTCTATTTTAGTAGATGCTTCTAAATTTTCAGGGATTTTTAAGCTGCAAGCGTCGATTTCAGATATGTTTTCAGAGTTAAATGATGGCATTGGCATCTATGGATTTGAAGAGTTAATTGGGCAAGGAGATACAGACGTAATAGGGGAGGGTCTTCGACGCTTGGATTTAGAGGCAAAAGACTTCAACCGCGGTGTGTGTTTGTTGGTAAATTTAAAGAAGACCTTGCATGAGGATAAATGGAAGCAGTTCATTGAGTTGTGGGTACACTTGAAGCCAGAGCGTTTGAAGGTCATATGGGAGTTGGATGCAGATTGGATGGAAAGACATGCAGAAACATTCAGTGTTCTACTGGGAAAATGGGGGGAAGCACGGCTTTCATTTTATGTGAACAACACAGGAGGTAAGGCACCCTGTTTCCTGGGTCAATCAGGAACGTATCGAATGAGCGAAGAAGAATGGAAAAAATTTTTGGGCATGAAAGTAGGTTTAGTAGGGATTTGCAGTATTACAATAGAGGTACAACGTTTCTTTAGTGGGGGGCGTTCCTATCATGAATTTCGCTCTCTAGTAAAAAAAGCAGCAAAAGCACTATTTTATGGTCATTGGACCCTCCGTGAGCAGGGGAGCGAACGTTTCACAAGCTTAAACCAATTAAACAATAGCACTCGGTCCTTTTATCAGCTTGGAGCAAATCAATTACGTTTTGAGGGTTTCCCTTCGACAGGGAAAGAAGCAAGTCATTTTTTGAGTTTATTGGAGAGCTGTCAAGCAGAAGTACAAGGATTTGTAAAAGTGCAAGAAACCATATTAAAATCATGTGGAATGCCGGTACGTTTTCAAATTGCATTAGGTTCATCCGGAAAGGGAGAAACTCCCATGATTATGCGAACAGCAGATTTTTTTAAGCCAGAAATACAAGAGTTTTTACGAATAAAAGAGCGTTTAGCGCAAATTACAGAGGGGCGAGAGGTGTTGGAATGGAAGACCCTGAACAGCAGTAAAGAAGAGTGGATGAACCAATTAAGATACATTTTAGATCATGTCCGGGTTCCTTTTTTGTGTTTATCTTTTGGTGAAGAAAGAGGAGTGGTAAAATTAACTAGTTTCATGGGGTGAAGCATGGAGATTGTTCAAGGAGAGGCACTTAAAGCATGGAAACTCTGCCTACAAAGGATATGGAGTGAAGGGCGAGAGTTTAAAGACCAGGAGGGGCGCATCTGTAAGGAAGTGACAAATGTAATGGTACGTGTAGAAAACCCTGAATTAGGAGTAGGAGAACCTGCTCAGTGGTTGGCCAATCAAGAAGAATGGGTATACCCTTCATTGGAACAAATCAATAAGGTAATATTAGGAGAGAGCAACAGTGCCTTTTTTCATTACGCGTATGGAGAGCGAATATTTCGATTTCAAGGGAAAAAAAACCAGTTGCAGGAGTTTATTTTGCCTCTGCTGTCTAAAAACATCGAATCTCGTAGGGCATTATTGTCTTTGTATGATCCCATAGAGGACAGTGAAGGATTAAAAGATGATGTTCCGTGTTTAGTGGCAGTTCATTTCCGGGTCATAGAAGGCAAAGTGCATGTTTCTGGATACATCCGAAGCAATGACGTTTTCATTGGTTGGCCGGCAAATGTCTATCAATTATTTGTCTTGCAGAAGTGGGTGACTTCAAAGTTGGGTTTAGAGTTCGGAAGTATAACGACGATTTCCGGCTCTGCTCATATTTTTTTAGAATACCAAGAGAAATTAGATCGGTTAATTAATGTCGTTTCTTATTAACATTCTTCCAGGCTTCTCCAACGATAGTCATCGACGTTGTTGCAGCAATAAAAGTCAAGTATCCAGCGAACAGGTTGTAAACTAAGCCGAGTAAGATATTTTCGCTTTTAAAGGTTGAAAAGAGAGCTTGGAGAACCACGCTGATGAGCAAGGTATAGAGGAAAGCCACACTCCAAGCCTTAAAATAGGGGGGGTTGAATGTTTGACTAAGTAAAGTATTGATTTGAAAAGCGTCTTTAAACCGATAATGAGTTATGTAGCGGAAAACGGCGCCCAGTGCGATGTACCAGGTGAGGAGAAATAAGACAGCAAGGAGCAGGAGATAATAGGTATTTTGTTGAAGAAGATGTTGAGTGAATGCTTCAGGGTTGGTTTCTTGAAGAAAGGTTTCGACCCCTCTAAATAAAAGGATTAAGAGGACAAGGAAAAGCGGGAGGCAATAAACAATCCAGATGATAGAGACAAAGAAGCCATTTTTGAAAAGCTCCAAAAAGTTTTTCCATTCAGGTAAATTGTTTTTTTGGTGGAAGGTTAAACGAGCACATTCGGCAGTATACCCAGTCACAAAAAGGCCGGTAAGAACATTAAGAACAGGGATTCCACTCAAAATGGCTCCAAGAGTCAACTTTTTGAGATCTTGAAAAGGTCTTTGAAAAGCTTTCAAATAAGACATATATTTTTTAGGTCAGGAGTCCTTTTTAAAGTTTACGGCATCGATGAAGGGCTTCTTCAATGTGTTCAGGTTTCCATCCTTTTTGCTGCAGTCCAGTCTTTATTTTTTCATCATTCAATCCTTTATGAATGCATTTTTGGACAAAATCGCAGAGATTCGAGAAATTGGGGGGGAGGTCTTTATTGTTCATCTTTTCATTAAGGGGTTCTTGGGTGGAGGTCTCAAGTTCAAGAGTAGCATACGTTGAAGTTTTTCTAATTTTTTTGGTGAAGCTTTTTACATCTGTAAATAGGTAAAGGTAAGTCCCAAGAGCAGATAAAATCACAAGGATTAAAACAATCCATAGCCAAGTATAACTGCTTTCTTCTGAAGAGGGAGAGGTTGGTTGGGTTGTGTTCGTTAAATGAGCAACACCCACAGTTCGGTTGATGGGAGTGGTAACCCATTTTTTCGCAGGATTGGCCGTAATCGCAAAGAGACTAAGTCCAGGGGTATTGGCTTGGTAGGTAAGGGTGTAAACTTCTTCTGATAAAAGCTGGGTAGGTAATTCAATCCAAACTCCATTATCATATCGTTGCAAGTGTATGCTATCTTTAGCATATTCCTTTTCTGCAATCCAACTTTTACCTACTTTAAACTGCAATTGGATGTTTTGTAGTTTTTTATCATCCAGCCCGGGGTGGTGAAGATAAACCGCTTGGTAAAGGTCGTCAACGGGAGTTTGTATTTCAGAGGGAAGTGTGTCAAGACGGAATAGAAGTAGGTCTGAAGAGGGTTGATTTTCACGGCTCATGAATTGAATTTGAACGAGAGAAAAGGTAGAGTCATCGAAAAGAACCTTTTGAGTTTGATCAGCAGGAACCTCGGTCAGCTTTCGAGTAATGTGTTTAATATCAGGTGTGTCCAAATAACTTGGATAAGCACCCACTGGAAAAATGGTCTGGTTGGTCGTGTTGCCTTCAGAGTAAGTAGTAAAATTATAAGGTCCGTACGCGATGCGATTGTTAGAAAAGTCTTGTAGAGTAAGTTGATAATAATAAAAAGTGCTAGGTTGCAAGTTGCGGAAGGTATGGTAAAATATTTTTTCAGTAGCACTGACGGTTTCATAGCTTGCTTTGGCCAACAGAGTTAAGTCAGTTCCATATTGGACCTGGGCAGTAATTTCCTCGTCGCTCTCTCCTGAGAAGAACACTCTTCGCTCAAAAGGTTCTGTAGTATAAGAGATAAGGGAGGGGTTGGTTTTGTCGATGAGGGTGATAAACCCCGATACACTGCTACTTAGATTGTTTTTATTGGTGCAGCTAAGGTTAAATGTGTGAGGGCCATCTTTAAGCCCAGTGATTCGTTGGCTGAGGGTATGAATTTCCCCTTGGTGGGTGTAATTGCCATAGGTATGAAGGCGCTGGCGGATGAGTTTGTCATTGGCATATAGATTTAAGGTGCATAAAACACCGTCTGTTGGAGGGTTGGTTTCATTTACACTGTATTTGAGGAGGAAATAGCTATTATTGGCAATGGCGTTCGAAAGAGGCAATTGTAGGTTAATTTGAGGAGGGGTAGAGGTGTCATTAAGGTTCAGAAGAAGTGTTTCTGTTTTTTCATTGCCCGCAGCATCTTTAGCATGAAGGGTGAGGGTACAGCTTCCTTGGCTAGGGCATCCTAAGTTAAGGGGAGAAAAGTAAGCAGTCCATCTCCCGCTGGTAAGAGTTAAAGCTTTTGTGCTAGTTCCTGTGAGGTTGACTTGGCTAATAGTATTAGCGTCCGTAGGGGTAGCATTGATCTCCACAGTTTGAGTCGATTGAGGAGTAAGGGTAGAGAGGCTATAAGTTAACGTAGGGGCAGTATTATCAATAACAAGGGTTTGCTGCTGTTGGCTTACTGGACCGCTGCTGTTGGCTTCAATAAGGAGCGTATAGATACCATCTGGTGGGGGGGTAGAGTAAGTAAACGTAAAACTGGTGCGATTCTCCTGGAGAGTTTGAGGAGGAATTGCCGTGGTATTCAGGCTAACCGTGGCATTAGCAAGTTCATCGGTGGTAAAGGTGATAATCAGTATACCTTTGATGGGGTTATTCGGACTAATAGCGATGTTTTGGATGCTTAGAGCATAGCTAAGCGGAAGAAGAAGGATAAAAAATAAGAATAGTTTTTTCATAAAAGGCCTCTTCTTATAAGGGGTAATCTTATAGGATATAAAATAAGTTGTGTTTTTATAAAGCTTGTTGTCAGCTTAGAATTTTAACTTAGAATTTTTTTCTACGAGTGGCAGAGTAAGCGTAGTAAATGACAGAAAGGATAATCACAAATCCTACGAGGTATAAGATGGAGCTCATGAAGGGGGAAGATTCTTCAGAAACCGCAGGAGTAGATTTCTTGGCTGCAGTAGGAGCAATCACATTTCCGGTAGGAGAAGAAACAGCCTGACTTGCTGTCTGTGTAGAGGAGGACTTAGAGGAGGGAGCAGCAACCGCTACGGAAGAAGAAACACTACTGGATGTGCTTGTGGAAGTTCCCGCATTGCTGGGACTACTAGAAGTGGAAGCAGAGGATTTACTGGCAGCTAAACTAGCCCCTTTGCCTACACCGCCTCCTCCACCGCCTCCTCCTACGCGTCCAACGTCAATGAAATCGGTTTGGAACGAATAAACATTTTCAAATAGATCAGTACAGGTGATCGTGAATCGATGGATTCCTGTAGAAGCACTAAAGCTTGCTGTTTGGCTAGTTCCGCCAGAACCACTAAAGGTACCGCCTACGATGCCGGGTGCACCATAGGTACAAGTAGCCGCTTCGTTGGTGGTAAAAGAGATACTAACCGTATTCCCACTGCTAGTGGGCCTAACAGCTCCTCCAATAGAGGGAATGGTAAAGTCAGTCTGGAAGGTGCTGTCACGAAGGGTCTTGTTTGCACCATTAGGTGTAACAAGGCCTGTATTGGTGTCATTAAATAGAAGAGTGGCATTCACTGTTACGTTCGTTTGATTAGTCTCAATCCCATCAGCAATGGTAAATTGGATAACAGCACTGTCCCCTCCTGCAATGGTGCTTACCGAATCAGCTCTTACCACGCTGAAGCCTGTAAGTAGTGCGGCATAAGTACTGTTGCTGCTATTGAGGAAGATCAAGGTTCGAGCTACTTGCGCAGATCCATTAGTGACATTGGACCCGCTTGTAACATCGGCGGTGGCTTCTCCTACATTTGTGACATTTAACGTGATGGTAATGGTATTTGTACCGCCTAATCTAAATGGGCTGGCGCTGATATTCGTAATATTCAAACTGGCGGGTGTTTGTACGGTCCAGTTATCTCCAAATCTTAGGCCTAAATCGGTGGTATTGGCACCGCCTAGAATGGAGTTTCTGATGGCGGTTACGGTGGCGTTGATGCGGATGGTTTGGTTGATGGCGTTTCGGGAGATGTTTACGAGGAATCGTAGGTAGGTTGTGTTTCCGCCTGTGGCGGAGCCGTTAATGATGATGGGGGTGGTGTTTTGTAGGGAGATGGTGTAGTTGCTGGTTACGTTGTTAAGTAGTGCTACGGTGCCGTTGTGTAGGATGAGGGTGATGTTGGTGAGGTTGGCTGCTGCGGAGTCGGTTCCTAATGCGGGTGTGTTGGCTATTTTTACGTCCACTACAATTCCAGTCTGCCCTTGGCTGACGGTGGTGGGGGTGGTGATGATTTCGGTGATGTTGACGGAGAAGTTAGCGGGTTCAAGAGTCTGAAAGGCACTGTCTCTTGAGCTGCGATTGGCAGCATTTGGGGTGACAAGGACGGTGTTGGTGTCATTGAATAGGAGGGTGGCGTTAACAGTAACATTACCTTCGTAAGTGGACAATCCTTTTGTAATAGTGAATTGCAAGACTGCATTGGCTCCTCCAGTAATAGTCGTTACAGTGTCTGTTCTGGTTACGCCGAAATTTTGTATGGCCGTTGCGGTAGTATTAGCAAAGAAGGATAAAACAGTCGTATTGGTTACATTAGAGCCGGCGGTAACATCCGCAGTAGCTTCTCCTACGTTGGTGATGTTTAGGCTGATTGTGATGTTGTTTAGGGTGTTGATGATGACGAATGGGCTGGCGCTGATATTCGTAATATTCAAACTGGCGGGTGTTTGTACGGTCCAGTTATCACCAAAGCGACTTTGAGCTTCATAGGTAAAGTCCCCACCACTAGCAAGGCCAGCAAAGGAGCTATTTGTGGCATTTACGGTAGCATTGATAAGGATGCTCTGGTTGATGGCGTTTCGGGAGATGTTAACGAGGAATCGTAGGTAGGTTGTGTTCCCACCAAGAGCAGAACCATTAAGAATGATCGGTGTGACGTTTTGTAAGGAGATGGTGTAATTGCTAGTCACGTTATGAGCGAGGGTATATGTGCCATTATGAAGGATAAGACTAGCGTTAGTGATATTCACATTTTCAGAGTCAGTACCCAAAGCACCAGTATTGGCTATTTTTACGTCCACTACAATTCCAGTCTGCCCTTGACTGACGGTGGTGGGGGTGGTGATGATTTCGGTGATGTTGACGGAGAAGTTAGCTACTGCAGCCGTAAGGTGCGATTGGATAAGAGCAAAGGCAATAAGGGCAAGAAATACGCCCCACACCTTGAATCCGTACCGTTGATTGTTCACTGATTTTACCCCTTCTTTATTAAATATAAAAAATATAAGGTAAACCCCATTATTTAAAGTTTTCGTTTTGCGTTTGATTTTTTCATCCTGTGCCTAAGTAACAAAAACAAAACTTCAGCCACTTCTTCGACAAAGTATTTAAATCCTCGAGCATAAAGCAAGTTCATGCGAATCTCGCGTTTCACTATCATTGCCTCCCGCCGTCCAGAGTCTTCAAATGTAAATGAAGAGCTTCAGTGGCTAGGGGGCAGTCTGGGTTTGTTTAACTTGCGAGATAAAGATAAGAGCTGCTTTAGGATTTTCATCATCTTGTTGAGAGAACCTAAAAAAAAGGGGTTGTCCAGTGATGAGATTGCAGACCAGACCGGCTTGACCCGGGGAACAGTGGTGCATCATTTAAATAAGTTGATGAATGCACGCTTGGTCTCGCACCAAAATAATCATTATATATTGATGGTGCGTAATTTGGAGGCCTTGATTGAAAACGTTCAGCGGGATTTAGATCAGACATTGGCTGAGTTGAAGGGAGTGGCTCGTAAGATCGATCGGCAACTAAGATAGCCAGAAACGTTTTAAACCAGGCTTTTTTTCTCGAGAGAATGTCTGAATTGCCTTTTGAAAAGATAAAGCGCGAAGTCTTAATTAGAAAAGAGAGCGTTTCCTCTCCCAAATTCGGGGTGGACCCTTGGAATCGCCCTACATTAGAGCTTTTGAAGTGGGGGGTAATCAACATCGATAAGCCCAGCGGCCCTTCTTCGCATCAGGTTTCAGCCTACGTAAAAGAAATCTTGGGGTTGGCTAAAAGTGGGCATTCTGGCACGTTAGACCCTAAAGTCACGGGTTGCTTGCCAGTAGCGTTAGATCGAGCAACAAGGGTGGTTCAATCTTTATTGCCGGCTGGAAAAGAATACATCTGCCTAATGCATATTCATCAAGACGTAGTCCAAGACAAGCTAAGGAAAGTCTTAGAGGGTTTTGTCGGGAGGATTAAACAGCTTCCACCCAAGAAGAGTGCCGTTAAGCGACAATCCCGGTTTAGGACTATTTATTACCTCGATGTATTAGAGATTCAGGAAAAAGAAGTGTTGTTCAAAGTGGGGTGTCAAGCAGGAACCTACATCCGAAAATTAGTGCATGATATTGGTATGGCCTTAGGCTGTGGGGCCCACATGTCTGAACTTCGTCGAACAAAAGCAGGGCCATTCAAGGAGTCTTCATTAAGTACCTTGCAGAATCTGAAAGATGCTTATTATTATTTCAAAGAGGAAGGCCGTGATGAAGAGTTGAGAAAATTAGTGGTTCCGATTGAATTTGGGGTGTCTCACTTGGCCAAGGTCTGGGTTTTGGATACGACCGTAGACAGTTTATGTCATGGAGCCACTTTAGGTATTCCAGGGGTCAGCAAGGTAGAAAGTGAGATTCAAGTGGGGGAGGACGTGGCCGTCTTGACGTTAAAGGGAGAGTTAGTGGCCGTTGGGAAAGCGCTTTTGGCGTCAAGAGTCATGCTAAAGGATAAGGGATTGGCAGTAAAATCTTCTCAGGTTTTTATGGATCCCGGAGTGTATCCGAAAATGAGCAGAGTTTAGTCATCTACGGTAAAGAGCCGCGAGTCGCTGACTTTAAAGAGCCCGATCCGAGCTCCTGCATCCAGCCAGGCATGTGCGTAGTGCAAAGCACCGTAAGCGAGAACATAATCCCCTTGTTCTTGAAAATGTTTAGCATCTTGGTAATAACGGCTGGCCATGTCTAAAAAGTCTTCAGCTTCTTTTCTGCGTTCAGAGTCTTTGGGGGATTGTTTGACTTTGTCAAGGGCTTCAGCTGTAATGGAGAAAGAGTGTTCAAGCTTGGTAAGGGTTATTTCTGTGTGTACCATATAGGATAGGATGAAGGGTTTATTTTTAAGGTTTAGGGAAATAAGGTCATGAGGGCAAGTCTTATATAGAGGCTTTTTTTCTTGGAGTGGATGAAAAAGCAATTAATGCTGGGCGGACAAGCAGTGGTGGAAGGAGTGTTGATGAAAACAGCCAGCCATTACTCCGTAGCAGTAAGGTTGCCGAGTAAGAAAATTCTGGTAAAGCGGTTCCGTTTTATTTCTTGGACAAAGCATAAAGGGTTGGGACTGCCTTTGATCCGAGGTGTAGTCATCTTAGCTGAAACACTCATAAGTGGAGTAAAGGCACTGACCTATTCAGCCAACAAAGCCGCGGGAGAGGAAGAAAAAGAGGGAGGTTGGGAGTTGGTAGGAACCCTTCTTTTCTCACTGCTCTTTGCCATCGCTCTATTTAAGTTTTTGCCGTTATGGGTGGCGGGATGGATTCAAAAAACCACAGCTGCTGGACATTTGGTGTTTACTCTGCTGGATGGTTTATTAAAAATAATTATTTTTCTGATTTACCTGGGGGTCATTTCTCGAATGAAAGATGTGCAGAGATTATTTCAATATCACGGGGCTGAGCATATGGCCGTGCACTGTTATGAGCATAAGAAGAGCTTAACCGTTAAGAATGTAAGAGGCTACCCCCCAGAACATCCTCGATGCGGAACCGCCTTCATTCTTCTAGTTTTTTTGATTTCTATCTTGGTGTATCTATTCGTTCCAGATCATCTTTCTTTATTGGAGAAGCTAGCCTGGCGGGTAGGATTATTGCCAGTCATTGCAGGCATTTCTTACGAACTTTTGCGATGGGGTGGGAAATATGGGATGGAAAAAGGCATGAGCTGGCTAACTGCCCCAGGATTATGCCTGCAAAAGTTGACGACACATAAGCCAAATGCAAAGCAGATAGAAGTGGCGATTAGTGCTTTGAAGAGCGTGCTCCGATGAGTTTTTGAAATTCAGCCCGTGTGATGTTGTTTTCAAAGCCAAGGTTTTCAATGCGTATTTGGAGTTTTTCAAATTCATCTTTTCGTGTGGCAAGCTTATAGTTTTTTAGGACAGCCAAGAGATCTTTTTTTGTGAGTTCAAGTTGTTTTTTGTACCCATCAAGGCGGATTTGAATAGCATGTAAGTCTTTTTGCAAGGACAACGTAATGCGAATAAGTTGGGTGTCTCGTTGTTCGATGGCTTCTTGCATGGTTTGAGAGTCTTCTTCGATTTGAAATGTTTTTTCTTCTATTTTTTGCAGGTACCCAGTAAGATCAAAAGCCGGAGTTGAAGGCAGAGGCATGCCCTTTTTGAGGAGTGCTGATATATATAGTTACTCAGTAATCAAAGGTAGTATGTTGTAATACAGATGAAAAGTTATTTAAATGGTTTGGGTTTATATTGTCGAGAGGGAAAAGGTATGGTGGACTTAGCGCCGCCGGCAGCGCCAAAAGAAGGGGAGAAGGAAGGATTTTTTTCTAAATTGTTAAAGAAGGTGAAAGAAAATCCTTTGAGTCCAAATGCCCAATTAGCTGAGCCTTCCACTCCCATTGAGGAGTTTGCTCCCCCTGTGGATTCGGAACCGTTGGATTTAGAGGAAATCCGTTCAAAGCTAGGTTTAGAGGAGGATCAAGACCAGGGAGCTCAAGAATCCGTGCAATCTGAAATAGAGCATGGCTCTGAACCTTCAGAAGAAATGGATGGGGGAGAGAAAACAGAGCCGCAAGAAGGAATAGAAGGAATTAGGGTAATGGGCAATTCTAAGTCAAGCGGAGAGGTTTCTCCCTGGACATTGGATTCTCCAGAGGATTTACTCATAAAAGAAGAGAATAGTTCAAGTCAAGGGGTAAATCTAGAATCCTCTTTCATTTCAGGTGAGATGAGGGGATCAATGGAACCCGAAGTCCGAGTCACTGATCCGAGAGAGATGCAAATACAAATCGATCAAATAGAAGTAAAAGAGGAGGCCAACACTCCTATCCAAAAAAAGAAAGATACTTCCCTCCAAAAGAATGGGATGATAGTGAACTCAAGTCCTTTACCTCAGGAAAATCGAGAGCAAGTAACAATCCAACCTGCAACTCCGGTTGTTTTTGAGGCTTCTGAAGAGGAGCCTTTAAGGTGGGAGGATTTACAGGGTTTGGTTTCTGAGCACCTGGGAAGTGTAGAGGCCGAAGCAAAAAAGATGCAGGAACAAGTGGAAAAAGCAGGGGTAGAGCCGCAAAGGGTGAGGATGGACAACTCGTTTATAAAAGAAGTTTCTCCAGAGAAGCATTTTATTTTGAAAAATGGAGAACGAATCGCCTCATTGAGTGAACTGGTGCAAAAGTTAGACTCCATGCCTGAAGAAGTGTTTAAGGCACATGTAACTGAGAATAAAAACGATTTTGCAAATTGGATCAGAGATGTTTTAGCGCAAGAAGAATTGGCTGAGGAAATTCGCACAAAAAACGCCAAGGAAGAGTTATTGACTTTATTACGCGATGAAGAAGCTAAAGTGAAGAACCAGCTAGATAAGGACCGAGCAAAGCTGGAGATGGATCATCTGGAATTAGAACGCAGACGCACTGAATTGGAAAAAGCCAAAGCTCGGTTTGAAGAGTTAAAGATAGAGTTAGAAGGGAAAGGTAAGGAATGGGAAGAATTCAAGCTAAAATTAATCAGAGATATTCAAAGTAAAGTGTCTGAGGGAGTAAGCCAAGCTTTAGTGAGCGAGAAGCAGAAGCTAGAGCAGGAGCGAATTCGGATTGCAGGAATGCAGAATAAGTTAGAAATGCGCTTAAAAGCAGCGGAAAAAGAGCGAGAGCGATTTGAGAGGGAAAAAGAGACTTGGGATGTTCAGCGAAAGGTGTTGGAAAGTTTGAAAGAGCGAGAAAGGATATTAGCAGACAATGCGCTTTTGCTGGAAGAACGTGAACAGAGGTTAAAAGAAAGAGAGTTGGAAGTGAAAACCATGCAAAGCACGCTAAAAGAAGCGTTATCCTCCGTAGGAACGGTGACAAAGAACAACCCATTAGAGGTAGAAAAGCCGACAGCTAAAAGCAATTCAAAGTCAAAAAAAGCATTAAAAAAAGAGCTTGAAGTGCCAGGAGAGGATGAGCTCAGGGATTTAGAGGCACAGATCGTAAAGAAGATGAGGTCTTCAAAGAGAGGTAGAGAAGAGGAGGTTAAATTTGACTTGGAAAAATTAGATGTGAATGCGTTAGAAGATCGGAAGAAAAGTTTTTCTTCTAGAGAAGAGCTTGAGGAGCGGATTACGCATTGCCGAAAGTTGATCGAAACAGGAAAATTGGAGAATGCTAAGGAAGAGTATAACTTAATTAAAGAGTTGTTCAGTCGTCTTTCATTAGATCCTGAAGAGAAGTCGTTCATGTACAATGCAGTTCGAGAGTTATATAATGATATTCATCTGGCCTTACTTGCGTAAAGCTTTATTAAGAAAGGTTTTTTCTGAAGGTTATGTTTCCAAGGCTTCCAGGAAAGATCATTTTAGCTCCTATGGCAGGGGTTACAGACATCGCATTTAGGACGCTATGCAAAAGGTATGGGGCTGCATTAACCGTAACTGAGTTTGTCTCTGCGGATGCGATTTTAAGGGAGAATTTTAAGACATTGCAGATGATTCGATTAGAAGAGGAAGGGTTGTGTTCCATTCAAATTTTTGGTTGTGATGTAAGAAAGATTGTGGAAGCAGCGAAAATATGTGCCGAAAAAGCAGATATCGTGGACTTCAATCTGGGTTGCCCTGCTCCACATGTGGTAAACGCAGGGATGGGTTCGGCATTGTTAGAGGATGAAGACCAAGTAGTCCAGATTGTTTCAGAAGTCTCGAAAGGGATAAAGAAGCCATTCACTGTAAAGCTAAGAGCAGGGGCTTCAAAAAAAGCAATAAATACTGTACAGTTGGCAAAGCAGATTGAATCAGCAGGGGCCTCCGCGATTTGCATTCATGCCCGTACAAGGGAAGAGGGTTATTCAGGGAAGGCAGATTGGAGTTTAATCAAGCAGATTAAAGCTTCCGTTGCAATTCCAGTCATTGGTAACGGAGATGTCCGTTCACCGGAAGCAGCCTTAGCAATGCTTAACGAGACCGATTGTGATTATGTTATGGTGGGGCGGGGAGCAATAGGGAATCCGCTTATTTTCCAGCAGTGTAATGATTTCTTTACAAAGGGTTTTTATCAACCCACTAAACCAGAAGATAAGACTCGGGTTTTTTTAGAATATTTAGAATTAGCGGAACGTTACAACTTGGATTTTATCATAAAGCGTCTGCAAGCTCAGTTTTTCACAAAAGGCCTTCCAAATAGCAGTCGTTTAAGGTTATTATTAAACAAGGTGAAAACAGAGGAAGAGTTAAAAAAAGTATTGATGTCTTTTAAATGTGAAAGGGATGCAGAGGCAAAGGTTGGGATAAATTCTTATTTGCACTAAATTTATAAAACAGATAAAAGAGCTATAGATTATGAATGGACTTTTTCACTTCTTTATGAATTACCTAATTGTAGAGCAGGTATGGGGGGGTGCAATGAAGTATGTAGGTTACATTTTTATTTTCTCAACATTTATTGATCTGGACCATTTACCCTATATTCTGAGAACGCGAATGGACATCCTAAAGAAAGGATTTGGGTCCGCATCTAGGTCTCGTTTTCATGAGCTCTATGGCTTGACTTTATTCTCCATAGGGGTGGTTGTCGCCTCCTCAATGGCAAGTGAAGAGTTGCTAAAGATCATTTCTTTATGTTTCATTTTGCACTTGGCTTCAGATTTTATCATTGGAAGGTCCAAGCCATTTTATCCTTATTCGCGGAAAGAGGTTTTTCTGGGGCTCTGCCCGGATAAGTATCGAGTTTCAGTTGAAATTGTCATCACCTTAATCTTAGGAGGTCTAATGTGGGCAAGCATAGTAAATTGAAATTCGTGAGAGAACTAAGAAGGGTAACAGATGATTTTATGATTAGGCAATCCCTCCCTAAATGGAGGCCTCACCTAGTTTCAGGGGTGTCCATCATTGCCTGCATTGGTTTCGTCCTTTCATTAAATCATTCTAAGGGAATTGCTTTCATGTTTCTTCTGTTGAATTTGGGATTAGATTGGTTAGATGGTTTAGTAGCTCGTAAGTATCACCTGGTGTCAGAAGAGGGCTACATGGTGGATGTCGCTGCAGATCGATTGAGTGAAGGGATCTTATTCGTGATGTTCATGATGCCTTGGTTTTACCTATTCGCTTTAAATAATATTATGACTATACTTAGTTTTAAAGAAAAAAAACACATCATTTTGCCGCTCCGGCAAGCATTTTTAATCTATTTTTTCTTTCGGTTTATAGTTTGAATAAATAGCTTCGGCTTAAAGGCTAAAGTATTCCCAAAAAATCGTCATGGCAGAAATCACCAATCACTTATCTAGGTTTTAGTTCGGAAGAAGATAGTGATTTCTGGGCATGCTCAAGAAGCGTAGTGGACTTTGCCCGACACTTCTTGACAGAACAAACCATTCATCCTTTGTCTAAAAGCAGGGGTATTCTGGCAAGTTTTGATAAAAGAATCAAATGAGACAGCGTATAAATAAAGGGTTAATTTTATAAACGATATAGGGTTCTCTTCGAGTGAGAAAGGAGAGGTTTTGTATGAATATGAATAAGTCTCAAGTCCAACCCATTTTTATTTTACCTGAGGATTCGCGCCGTACAACTGGAAGAGATGCCCAGCGGATGAACATCATGGCAGCTAAGTTGGTGGCAGAAACCGTGCGTACCACATTAGGCCCGAAGGGGATGGATAAGATGATTGTGGATTCTTTAGGAAATGTCACGGTAACGAACGATGGAGTCACAATTTTAGAAGAGATGAATATTGAGCATCCTTCAGCGAAGATGGTGGTGGAAATTGCAAAGACACAGGAAAATGAAGTAGGGGATGGGACAACCACTGCCGTAGTCTTGGCAGGAGAATTATTGAAGAAGGCAGAGGACCTATTGGATCAAGAAATTCACCCAACGGTAATCGCTAAAGGATATCGAATGGCATCAGAAAAGGCTCAGGAAGTATTGAATGCGATGGCCATGAAGATTACGTTTACAGATAAAGACCTATTAAAAAAAGTGGCAATCACAGCCATGACAGGTAAAGGAGCGGAGACTGCAAAGGAGCTATTATCGGATATAATCATAAAATCCATCCAGCATGTGGCTGAAACGCAGGGGGATAAATTAAGAGTAGATGTGGACAACGTAAAGATTGAGAAGAAAGCAGGGGGTCGTGTAGAGGACACAGAGTTGATTGAGGGAATTGTTCTAGACAAAGAAAAATTGCACCCAGGGATGCCTTCACAAGTAAAAGAAGCTAGGATTACTTTATTGGATTGCCCATTGGAAATTAAGAATCCTGAGATTGATGCAAAAATTTCAATTACAGATCCAGAGAAAATGCAAGCCTTCATTGATATGGAAGAGCGTATGTTAAAGAAATTGGTTGAAAAAATTGCCTCTACGGGAGCCAATGTGGTATTTTGTCAAAAGGGAGTTGATGATCTTGTACAACATTTCTTAGCAAAGAAGGGCATTTTTGGGGTTCGTCGCGTGAAGCGTTCAGACATGGAAAAGCTGGCTAAAGCAACAGGGGGTTCTATGGTGAGCAATCTAGAAGATCTTTCTCCAGCCGACCTGGGACAAGCAGGAGTGGTAGAAGAGCTAAAATTTGGAGATGAGTCTATGACTTATGTACGGGATTGCAAAAAGGCCAAAGCCGTTACCATCTTAATTAGGGGAAGCACTGATCAGATCGTGGATGAAGTTAAAAGGGCCATGGAAGATGCTCTAGGAGATGTAGCTGCGGCTTTGAAGAATAACCTAGTAGTGGGCGGTGCTGGTGCGCCTGAAATGGAGGTGGCAAAACATTTGAGACAATATGCAAACTCACTTTCAGGACGGGAACAATTGGCAGTAAAGGCTTTTGCCGAAGCCATGGAAGTAATCCCTCGTACGTTAGCAGAGAACGCAGGTTTGGACACCATCAATGTTTTAGCGGAGTTGAAGAGTGCCCATGAGCAGGGTCAAAAATGGGCGGGTGTAAATGTATTTACCGGAAAAGTAATGGATGCTTGGGCAGAAGGGGTAGTGGAGCCGTTAAAGATCAAGACACAGGCGCTTTCTTCTGCCTCTGAAGTGGCAATCATGATTTTACGGATCGATGACGTGATCGCGGGAGGAAGGGCAAGTGATCTTCCTCAGTCACCACCCAGTTCTCATCACGATTAAGTCGAAAGGTTTTTATATAGTGAATGACATTAATTTTTCTTAGTTTATCATAATGAATAAAAAGAGGGCTTTGGATGAAAGACGAAGAGTATGAGCTTCTGCCGCATCATGAGATTGTGCGCTTGCGGGAAGAGGTGGATCGGTTAAAAGCAAACCCTGTTTCTTCAGAAGCCGCGAATCTTGTGGCTTCCATGAACAAGCTAAACGAGTCCATTCAGCGTCTAATCCGGATTTTTGAGGTGGCTGAGAAGGAGCTTTCTCAAGAGTATAAGCATTCAAAGACGGAGGACAAATTAGGTCGAATTGTTTATCAGAATAAGGAAATTGCCAAAGGAATCATTGCTGTGGCAGATTTGATTAAAAAGCGATCTGTAACTACTTCTCAAACAATGAGCACCCCCCCTCTTTCTCTTCCTGCTGCAGAGCCGGCACCTCCGAGTTTAGAACCTGAACCTATAGAGGAGCCTTCACCTGTTCAATCCCCTCTCGAACCGGTTGAGTCTGAAATAAGCATGCCCCCACCTTCAGTTACCGCAACCCCCTTGCCTTCTCCTGAAAAGAAGAAAGGGTTAGGGTGGTTTGGGAAATGAATGGGTTAATGAAACCTGCATTTGTTGTTCTTTCTGATAGCGCTAAAAAAGTGATAGAAGAAGGATCGCTAACAACAGCTAAGAGAGAGCATGAAAAAAAGTTGGAAATGCAGGGTATAGGGTCCTTGAAGGAGAGGGCTCAAGAATTTTTACAGGGAAGGATATTTACAAAGCCAATGCCTGGTTCTGTATTGGCCAACTTGGATAAGCGTTTAGAGTTAGTGGAGTTAGGAGGAGAAATTGCTCGCCTTGAATTGCTACTGAGTCGTTTGAGAAAGAACGGGAAATATTCTTCATTTGAGTTGCATAGTTTAGCTTCTAAGATTGAGTTATTGAAAGGAATAGTAAAAGAAAAAATGATTTAAAGATCTCGAGCCATGACCGTTTTCCGGCCATTGGCTTGTGCACGGGCAATAGAGTCTTTAACAAGTTGCGTTGCTTTTTTGTCAAGGGCTTCAACAAAGTCACCCGCAACATTATATTCTTTAGTAAGTTCTTTTACTTTTGCTTTTACGATGAGAGACATGACGCACCTCCTAGATCATTACCTTTTACTAGGGAAATATTTAAACTTTTTGTTTGTCAAACCAAATGGAAAGTTTTATAAAACCAGTTATGTAGAATAGATTCGACGATAAAAATGGATAAGCGAAAGTTTTATATATGCCTTAACATATACTTTCCTAAATAAAGGAAAGAAAGTACATTTAAAAAAATATATATTCAAGAGGGGGTAACAGTGGATGTAAATAAGGTGGTTCGTACAAAAAAGATTTTTAATGTATTCTTTCGTGAAAAGCCTGCACTGATGATGGTCCATTTGTTAAACAAAACTTCAGATATTTATGCATCTTCACTAGCAAAGACAGTGGATTGTACCTATAGTCATGTCGTTAAAATCTTACAAGAGATGAGTAAAGCAGGCTTGGTTTCTTTTGATAAGCAGGGCCGTTTAAAAGTTTTAAACCTGACAAAGAAAGGACAAGACATGGCTCAATACATTGAAAAAATTAAGAACATGTTATAGTAATCTAATATGATCTAGTCACAGTTTAAACTGTTTTATTTCTAATTTTCCAGGTTGAGCTTTGACTTCATATTCATCTTCGGGGCGAAAGCGAGTCAGTTTAGTAACTATTTCAGGCAAAAGGATACGAGCACCTCTAAAATCTAAATTACTAATGAACTCTTGTGGAGATTTAGAGTCAATGGTTTTTAAGAGCTTCTGAGTGTCTTTCTGTTTGAGATGATCAAGCCGTTCTTGAGTCCGTTGAGACAAAAATTTAGCTAAAACATTTGGAAGGTCAGATTTGGTTACTTTGCTAATCCCACCTAAACCGGGGCTAATGTTCACTTCAATGATAAAAGGGCCCTTAGGGCTTTCAAGCATGTCCACCGCAGAAATCTCAGCTCCAGAAGCTTTAGAGGCTTTTATGGCTAATTGTTCGATAGAAGGGTCCATTAAGATGGGTTCAACCTTACCACCGAGATGCCAATTACTTCGTTTTTCACTGCCACCTGAACGATAACGGACAGAACCTGCCACTCGGTCTCCGATAACCAGACCGCGAATGTGAGTGCCTCCGCTTTTTTCATCCTCTGTATCAATAAACTCTTGGATAATAAAGGGCTGTTTAAGGGCGGTAAGGGCATCCAGAATGCTACTGGCGGAAGCAAAGGTATCTGCCACCATAACTCCTTTTCCTTGGGTGCCTTGAGGAAATTTCATGATGATGGGGTAGCTAATGTTTTTTAGAATTTCACGGGCAGCCTCTACCGTAGCGGCGAGGTACGTTTTAGGCATGGGAATATGATTGCGTAGAAAAGCAAGCTGTGTGAGAAATTTATCGTGTGCAATAGAAAAAGCTTCTTCTCGCAAGGGCATATAACATTGGTCATACCTAAGATGAGTAAGGGCTTGGAGGATGCTGGCATAACGGAAGCTACCTTTAGCATAGATACAATCGTAGTCTCCAAGAGGTTTTCCTTCGTACAGCACTTCTGCTTTACTACCCGAGAAATGAACTTCAATGTGTTTTAAGCTTAAGTGATCTACTTGGGAGAAATATTTTTTCATGGCTTCCGCCGTCATCTTACTGCTTTCACTCCCAAGGCTGATGAGCGCAGCTTTCATTGCGACTCTCCTTTAGACTTTCGAAGAGAGGGGTCGATTAAATATCCTCCCCGAAGGATGTTTTCTCCAATAAGTACTTTATATCGCATATGACCTCGGTCCGCAAGGGTAAATTTGGCTCGGACCCGTTTCCCACCGAGTAAGATGTCAGCGTCAATAATGGGACGAAGTTTGTTTCCATGTGCACTTTTTACGATGCGGCTTTCAATAACCGGCCCTAATTTAAGATTGAGAGCTAAGTTGAGGTCAATGGAGCTTTTCGAAGCACCGGTATCAATCTTACCGGTAACAGCATGCTCTCCGTCATGTCCATAGATGACAATCTTTTCCGTCAAACCTAGAATGATTTTTTCCACGCTGTTCCAAAAGGGTGCCTTGCTTTTAAGCTTTATGGTCGTTTAGTAAAGATCTCCGTCTGCGAAGTTTTTACTGGATCAAACTACAAAGGCGAAACCATCTGTCTACGGTTTCGTCTCGGATTGAGAAGCCTCGTCCTTAAGAGGTTTCATGGTGGGAAAAAGCAAGGTTTCTCGTAAACTGGGTTGATTGGTGAAAAGAATGACCATTCGGTCAATTCCAATACCCATCCCTCCAGTAGGGGTCATACCAGTCTCGATGGCTCTTGCAAAGTCTTCATCCATGGGTTGAGCTTTTTCTACGCCAGCCCGTAACTGGGCAGCTTGTTCCTCAAGGAGTTTTCGCTGAAGGACAGGATCATTGAGTTCAGAATAGCCATTTCCCATTTCCCAGCCATTAACATAGGGTTCAACCTTTTCAATCAGTTCGGGATGGCCTCTTTTTTCTTTGCATAAAGGAGACGCAATCTTAGGGTAATCAATGATAAAAATGGGTTGGATGAGTTTCTCTTCAACAAGCGCCTCAAAAAGGAGGATGACTGCTTGGTCACGAGCAAACGTTCTATATTCTATCTTGTGTTGGTCCAGCAAGTGTTGAAGTTCCTCATCTGATTTTTTGTCCACGTCAATCTGAGCGTGTTGTAATAAAGCTTCTTTTATCGAAAGGCGCTTCCAGGGTGTAGAGAAATCAATTTCTTTTCCTTGATAGGGGATTTTTAATTTTCCATAAATTTTATGGGCTACATGAGCAAAAACATCTTCAGTCAACCGCATCATTTCATGGTAGTCCACATAGCTTTGGTAGAATTCCATCATCATGAATTCTGGATTGTGGGTTTTATCGACTCCTTCATTGCGGAAGTTTTTGCAAATGGTGTATACTTTTTCAAATCCTCCCACAATCAATCGTTTAAGGTAAAGTTCAGGAGAAATTTGTAAGTAAAGATCCATGTTCCAAGCGTTAATATGGGTTTTGAAAGGTCTTGCCTCCGCCCCGCCATAAACTGTTTGAAGGACGGGAGTCTGGACTTCAAGGAAGCCCTGTTGTTTCATGAACTCATGTACTGCGTCAATGATTTTAGTTCGTTGGATGAAAACTTCTTTATAATCCGGATTCGCAATAAGGTCCAATTCTCGATAGCGGTGTCGCATGTCTTCGTCTTTTAGTCCATGGAATTTTTCAGGTAGAGGTCGCGTAGCTTTGCAGAGGATAGTGAGTTCTTGGGCAGAAACCGTAATCTCGCCTGTTTTGGTTCTGAACACAGTTCCTTTAACGCCAATCAAGTCCCCAGTGTCCAGCAGCTTTAAAAGATCATAAGGGTCTTTGCCGAGTTGGTCTTCTCGGAAATAGAGCTGAACTCGTCCGGTCTGGTCTTGAAGATGCGCAAAAGTTGCTTTGCCCATTCTTCGCAATAGAACCAATCGGCCAGCTACAGACACTTCATCCGTTGTTTTTTCTTCAATCTTAAGTGCAGCGTATTTTTCTTGCAAGGGTTTGGCATGGTGCGTTTGGGGGTAGGAGTAAGGATAGGGATGAATTCCTTTTTTTTGGAGCTCCTCTCGTTTCCTGAGTCGTTCTTCCATGAGAGTGTTTTTTTCTTCCATCTTCAGCTGTACCTAGGTCTCGTTTATATAATTTATGTGTAGAATCAGGGTATTTGTTTAGCATCCTAAGGTCAAAACTTCACCAAATAAAGATTCTGTTCGTCGCGGGGGTTGCGCTCAGAAAGCGAAGCTTTCTGACGTGCCAGAAACCGTAGTTTCTGAGCATCCCCACGGGGGAGCAGGACCTTAA
>DATDWO010000067.1:0-11983 GCA_035289665.1 Candidatus Nanoarchaeia archaeon | reverse complement strand
ATAAAGATTCTGTTCGTCGCGGGGGTTGCGCTCAGAAAGCGAAGCTTTCTGACGTGCCAGAAACCGTAGTTTCTGAGCATCCCCACGGGGGAGCAGGACCTTAAAAAAGGCAAAAAGTTTTGAAGATGCTAAACAAATACGAACTAAGCCAATTTCAACTTAGAAAGCAACGCATCCAACTTACCTTCTGCATCCGGTCCAATGCCTAGACAAGTAATGGTCCCAGGCTCCACTACGGTATGACCTGCATCCATGATCAATGCCGTTGTCAACCCAGCATCTCGCGCTCGCTTCTCATACAATTTCAATTCAGCAAGATCCTCCACTTTGAGTACGATTTTGCCCTGCCCAGCATGTTCCCAAGCTTGCACTTTGTCTTTAGAGCTATTGGCCACAGCCTGCACAGCTGCATGAGCTACTTGTGCCGCCATTTTTCCTTTGGGCAGTTTCAAATCAGCACGAACAAGAATGGCTTGTTTGTAGGTCATGCATACCTCGAGCCACTCTGAATTTATATGTTTTTGCTCGTTAACTTTATATATCGTCCATCTTCCTTCTGAATCAATGCGGGGGTGGCAGAGCCTGGTCAATCGAAGTCGAACATCTGCTTCGATTTCAGACTTTATGCGCAGGACTTAAGACACTTAAGTGCTGAGCCTTTACGGCTGTGACGTAAGTCATCCTGTCCCTTAGTGGGTACGAGGGTTCAAAAACGCTCATTTCATTCGCGTTTTTGAGCCACGAAGTCGCTTCGCAACTTCGTTGGTTCAAACTCATGGAATGAACGTGTGAAAGTCCCTTCCCCCGCATTTCTTTTATGTGGATTCGAAGAATCCGCTTCAGGGTTCTAGGGAAGAATTCCCTAGGTGAGAATCCCTTCCCCTGCATTTTTTTAATTTTTTAATGGTTGAACGAAAAAACTATAAAGAGGAAATGAACCCTTATTATAGTGAAGCAAACCACCTTATGTTTTCTTGTAAACGGCAAACAAGTTCTTCTCGGTATGAAAAAACGGGGATTTGGTGAGGGTAAGTTCAATGGGTTTGGCGGTAAGCCTAAGGAGAACGAGTCCTTAAAAGATGCCGCCCTTCGAGAGTTATTAGAAGAAGCATGCGTAAAAGGCTCTAAGGAGCATCTAGAGAAAGTGGGTGCTTTATCGTTTTTCTTCTCTCAAAAACCTGAGTGGAATCAGCAAGTGCATGTGTTCGTATTAAAGGAATGGGAAGGAAACCCAGAAGAAACCGAGGAAATGGCTCCAGCCTGGTTCCATCACGAAAAGATTCCGTTTGATAAGATGTGGCAAGATGATCAGCATTGGCTTCCTCGAATCCTAAATGGAAAAAAATTAGAGGCAGAATTCACATTTGGCGGAGACAATGAGTCCATTATAAAACATCAGATATCAGAAGTAGGGCAATTAAACTAAGTATTCCTTAATAATCTTCTTCGCATCTTCCGGTGTAACCTTACGAATAATCTTTCCATCCGGATAGATCGCAATCGTAGGTCCAAAAGCGCAGTGCCCCAAGCATTTCGTCTTCGTCACGTTATACTTTCCCACAAGTCCTCTTAAATTAATGTGGTCGCGTAAAAGTCGCAGGATTTCTTCGCTGCCTCGTTTGCCGCAGGAGTCGCCTTCTTCTCGTTCATTGATGCAAACAAAGATATGTCGCTCATACCGTTGAGGGACTTCTTCCATGGATTAATACTCCTGTATGTTCGGATCGTACTTTTTCCAGGCCAGGATCCCCCCAATCAAGTTGGTAGCTTTATAGCCTTTTTGGGTTAAGAATTCACAGGCTCTACTACTTCGCCCACCCGTCCGGCAGTAAACAACATATTCTTCTTTTTTATCAAGTTCTTTATAACGTTTTTCAAGCTCAGGGAGAGGAATTTGTTCAGATCCCGCAACGCTCCCATAGGGGAGTTCATCAGGATTGCGTACGTCCAGAATTCGTACCTTAGCCTTAGAATCCAGTTTTTGCTTAAGCTCGTCGACAGTAAGCGTGGAAAAAGCCATAAAAGGAGGTAAGGCGATCTTGCTTTTAAGGATTCTCATCTAAGCTTAAACACCCTATATTCCTCATTTTCGAGCATTTCAGCCATTTTAACGAATGTTTAGAGATAAATTTATAAAGTTGGCTTCGTCGAGATAGGTTAGCGCACTTTAGTTGCGCGATAGGTGATACCATGGAAGGCTATTGTGTGAAGTGTAAGTCAAAGCGAGAGATCAAAGACGGTAAAGAGACTAAGAATGCCAAGGGCCGTAGAATGATGAAGGGAAAATGTCCTACCTGTGGCACAATCGTTTGCCGCATTCTACCTAACAAGTAAAGCCATTTAGGCTTTATTTTCGTTTCTTTTTAGTTTTTCTAGATTGTTTAACTCAATGTCAAAGAGAAACCTGACTAACGTATATAACGGTTTAAACGCAAAAAAGAAATTAATTTTCTACAGGCTCATCAATAGGCTTGGCTTCAGCGGGAAGTTGAAAGTCAGCATCATTGGAAGGAGTGTGATCAGTAGCTTCAAGACTGCTTTCAAAGTCAGTTGTGCTGGTGTGACTATAGAGGAGGGCACCTTCAGGATCATAGCAGTAAGTGGTTTCCCCGTTTTCTTGGGATTGAGGATCTTGGAAAAGAAGTTTGTAGCATTGAGTGTTCTTCCCTAGAAGGATTCGCTGTCCACCATCCTGGACATCCAGTTTATCTAGGTCGTCTCGGATGGATTGTTGAATTTGAGGGGTCGGATCTTGTTCAGGTTGGGGGAATTCATAGCAAGCCCATTCTTGTTCCATTTGACAGGCATAATAGCGACCCTGGATGACATAGGTGATGGTATTGAAGCTTTGTCCTTCAGTATCTGTTTGGGTTTGAAGTTTGAGGTCTTTGCCGCGTAGAGCAACAACTTGTGTTCCCGTTACAGTATGGGTTCCCTCTGGGTCTTGGAGGGTGGTGCGAAGGTCGTAGGTGATCTTAGATGGGGGAGGATTTTGAAGATAATGTTGAAGCTGCTCTTTGATCGGACTTACGGAAGAAGGACTAGGAGAACTTCCAGAAGGAGTTTCAGAGGGTGAAGAGCTCGATCCTGAGTTTTGTGAACGAACTTGGCGATAACTACTTTGGCTTTGACAAGCAATAAGAATCAAAGTGAAGACAACGAGGATTAAGAGAAATTTTTTCATGAAGATTGAAAGAACGCAGGGGTTTTTTAATGTATCGTTTGCCGAGCTTTTTTTAGGCTGATCTTGGCAAGGACCATATCATGCATGCGCTGTAAAAACAGGTGTTTGTCTTCCATTTTCATGATATCACTATACCCCATAGCAATGATGTTAAAAGCAAAGGGACTGGGAAGGTCTGTGTAGATTTCTTTGAGGTGTATGCTTCCATTTTCAATACCTTGAAGGACTTCTCGGGTATGCTTAATGTCCATAAGGTCTTCCAGCACCTCACGCCGAGCTTCGTTCAAGATGATGAAGCTTTCACTAATTTTTCGCACGGCACTGATGAGAAGCCGACTGCTCATTTGTTGCCGTCCGACGCTTTTCTTTCGGCCATAATAGGAGCGAAGAATCATTAAGGCTCTTGCTGCACAATGTCTAAAGCGTCGTTGAAGCACCTCAGTCCGATCGAGGGCGTATTGCATGATTTTGTCAAGGTCTTGGCTTTTGAGGAGCTCGAACGCACGGGAAGCTTGAAGTCCGTTGCTGGCTAGGATGTAAAACCCATTGTCCGTGATGCCCATCTCAGCATCACGGCCTTGAATCTTTCCGATGATAAATCCTAAAGCCCGGCTTAGCACATCATTAACTCTTCGACCATAGAGGGTGTGAAAAACAAGGTATTTTTTGTTTTCGTCTGTATAGTGTTCAATGACAATTTGTCGGGGAGTTGAAATGTCCGCATAGTGGTATTGCTCATAAAAATACTCATAGATGCTATTCGCGCTATTGTGGTCTACATACAGATAGCTGTCGATGAATTCTAAGGTTTCTTTTTTTGTGGAGCTTTCAAGGTGATGTTTCATGAGGTCTCGAAACTTAAGGATCTCAAGGGCGAGGTCATAGTTGAGCGGCAACATCTCGCTGTACCAACTAGGTACTGTAGGCGTTCGATGCGCAGAAGCCTTTACATTAGCCGTCATGCCCTGAGCGTATTGGAACTCGTAGGTTTCTCCTCCGAGAACAAAGACATCTCCACGTTTGAGACGTTCCAAAAAAGGCTCAGAGATGGATCCGATCAATTGGCCGCCCACTTTTACTTTCACATTGGTTTCATCTGGGATTGTACCGACATTCGTCATGTAAATCACTCGAGTCATCTTTCCTCGTTTACCGATCATTTTCTTGTCCGCGTCATACCAAATCTTGGCGTAGACATGACGGTCTTCAAGGGATGAAAAACTGCCAGCTAGATACTGGATAATCTCGTCATAGTCTTTTCGGGCCAGTTTTCGATAATTGTAACTTTGTCGGAGAAGATGGTATAAATCATCAACATGAATGGGCTCTTCCAAAGCAATGCCCAGAATTTGTTGGGCCAGCACATCCAGACAATTTTCAGGAATGTCGATGCGATCGATTTTCTTCTCAAGGGCAGCTTTTAAGAGTACAGCACATTCAACCAAGTCATCACGATCCATGACAAGGATGCGCCCTTTGGCTTGATCGTGCAGTTTGTGTCCGCTTCTTCCAATTCGTTGTAGGGCTCGGGCAACGGATTTTGGGCTGCCTAATAAAATAACCAAGTCAATGTATCCAATGTCAATACCCAATTCGAGGGAGGTGCTGCAAACCACGGCACGTAGCTTACCTTCTTTCAAGCGGTTCTCAAGGTTGATGCGAGCTTCTTTGCTGAGGCTACCATGATGAGCGCCAATGGTGCTGGTTTTATGAGGGGGTTCTTTAGAAGTTGGATTTGATAGGTCTTCGTCAATGTAGGTGTAATTTTTGGGGAATTTGTCTTTGAGATGGTGAACCACCCGCTCCGTTGCCGATCGGGTATTGGTAAAAACCAAGGTAGTGCGGTGTTTCTGGATGAGTTCATCCATAAGTTCATAGGTAGCATCATGAATGCGTTGATGCGTAGTTTGAACAAGGTTTTCAACAGGGCTTAAAACTTTGAGATCCAGTTTCTTGAGGTATTGCACATCTACAATCTTACAGGGGCGATATTTTTCTTGGGCAGGATCTTCAAGCCCGACTAAAAATTTAGCAACCTCTTCTAATGGGGCAACCGTGGCAGATAGGCCAATGCGTGTAAAGTTCGTCATCCGCTGCAATCGTTCAAGGGATAAGCTAAGATGAACTCCCCGTTTGCTGCCAGCCAAGGAATGAATTTCATCTACAATAACCCATTGGACATCACGAAGTTTTTCTCTGAATTTAATCGTAGTTAAGACAATGGCGAGGCTTTCCGGAGTGGTAATGAGAATATGCGGGGGGTGTCGGAGCATTTTGCTTTTTTCATACGCCGTCGTATCTCCCGTACGAACCAGGGCACGAATGCCTAGTTTTTTCCCAGCAATCTCCTCTAATTCAGCAAGAGGGGTTTGGAGGTTGATTTCAATGTCACGAGAAAGGGCTTTCAAGGGGCTGATGTAGATGCAGTAGGTTTTATCTTCCAAAGAGCCGCTTAAGGACAAGCCGAGGAGTTCATTGAGGATAGCACCGAAGGCAGAAAGCGTCTTGCCGGAGCCTGTGGGGCTACTGACCAAAGTATTGACGCGGCTATGAACATTATAGATTGAATACCGCTGAGGAGGGCTGAAGGTTTTAAAGGTCTTAAAAAACCACTGTTTGAAGAGAGGGTGAAGTATTTTCTCGGTGAGTTC
The DNA here is from genome assembly GCA_035289665.1 of Candidatus Nanoarchaeia archaeon. Lineage (GTDB taxonomy): Archaea > Nanobdellota > Nanobdellia > Woesearchaeales > SM23-78 > JBBSWA01. The sequence continues at coordinate 6,148 of DATDWO010000067.1, read as the reverse complement.
ATCGGGGTGGGGTTTGTGCATGGATTCAATCATGGGGGCATCGGAAGAAGTTGGGTTTTAGATGGAAACTTGCTTTAAATACTTTGTCGGTAAATGTCCAGCGCCTAAAACAGCTAACCAGTCGAGGCACATCACGGCTCTACAATCCAACAAATTGAGCAGTACTTTGAAACGCAAAGCTTTATAAAAGACCTAAGCTTAAAGAAAGAGAGGAGAAGAAATGAACAAAGCAGGGTATTTGGTATTGATATTATTATTGATATTATGCTTAAGCATAGTGGGTGTTGCAGCTTCAGACGCTCCGGTTAGTTTTTACGATCCTACAACCCGGCAGAATAGACCTATTTGGTGGATTCAGCAGAACGCTCCCTCCTTATTTTACTCAGTAGACCGAATCGAGCAAATTTCCCAGAGTCCTTTGTTCATAAAAGCAAATGAGGGCAAACTGGATACCTTACGAAGTGTGTTGGAGAACCAGCAAAGCTCTGAAGCTTCGTTAGCTCGTTTAAGGCGGGCGCAAGGACTAACCGTTATTGAAGAAGGTGTAGGGGAGGCAAAGCAGGGATCAAGAGCCGTCGTTGGAGTATCTGGGGATAGATTCGAGTGGAACCGCCGTCATGGAATTCAAGGTGAATATAAAAAGTCAGTAGGACTGGTGGGTTATTTAGCTGAAGTTTTTTCCAAGCCAAAGAATGAAATGCATCGCGTCCGCTCAACCTATTACTTAAGAGAACAAGAAAAAGAAAATCCGCAAGAAGTATTCAAAGAGGAAAAATGAAAACGATAGGAATCATTGGGATAATTGCATTGGTTTTATGCATAAATCTAGCTTCAGCATATTACATAAATCCTTATGTGAAGGATACAACACCCAGTCCGACTACCACGCGAAGCATAGGCACACAAGGAGGGTTTACTAAAGTTTTGGCAAATAGGAACAGCCTCGCCAGTCAAATTAGCCGATTGTATTTCCAGAGAACCATTCAAAGTTATAAGCCTTATTCTACGAGCGAGTTACCGAATATTCGAAAGGCAGTAAGCAACCGACAATATTTTGTTGCGCAGAATGAGTTCAATCAGTACCTGAATCCAATTAGCTATGCAGATGAATCGTTGAAGGACAAATTAGCGACTGCCTTGGGTATCCGCGTGGTGTATGATCCGGCAGCCGGAAAGAATGTCTTGGTCACTCGAATTCCCACAAAAAAATTAGTGGAACTGTTGAACAACCCACGTTCAAGGGTAGAAACCTTTAGAAACAATGATGTGGATGTAGATGCCGTGTTGGAAAGCTTGGATTTAGGTCAAGGTTCTTTTGTTCCAAAAAATCGAGATGACAATCTTAAGTATTAGCAACATTTATAAACGTCGTCGGTCTCACATAAAGAATGGCTACGAAGGCCGATTCTAAACAAGATAAGAAAGTCGAAAAAGCTGATTCTATGGATGATTTAAAGGCTTTGCAAGAGCAACTTCCAGATGATGCTAAGAAAAAGTTAGACGAAATTAAAGTGAAGTTAGAGAGCTTTAAAGAAAAAGCGCTTAAGAAGTTTGAGGAATACATAATGGGTATTGCCTTGTTGCCTCCAAGCAAAGATGAGAAGCTAAAGGACAAGATCAGTGTCTTGGTTCTAGTAGACGATTCAGATTCTCAAAAGATGTCTAAATTGGAGTTAAGAGATAAATTGGTTGCGATCATGCAAGGCATAGCAGATGAGATCGATAAAAGCTTGTTCATTGAGGTCCTGTTGTTAAGTGAACTTTGGCAGTCGTGTTACGACGCAAAATACGATTGGTTGCAGATGGTAGCATTGGGAGCTTCAGTGTATGACAAGGGCATGTTGGCCGCGGTTAAGATTGCCGAGATTCATAAGAACATGGTGTTGAAAAAGTTTGAAAAGTACATTGTCTCATATGTTTTAGCGGGCTCTCTTGTACAAGGCCGTGCAACAAAACAATCAGACATCGATGTTTTTATTGTGATTGACGACACAGATGTTAAGAAGATGACCCGTGCAGAGTTAAAGGATAAGCTGCGTGCGATCATCATTGGAATGGGCTACGATGCGGGAAAGATGACCGGCATCGAAAACAAATTGAACATTCAAGTGTATATCTTAACCGATTTCTGGGAGTACATTAAAGAAGCGAATCCGATTATCTTTACGTTTTTAAGAGATGGCATCCCTTTCTATGATCGAGGCATTTTTATGCCTTGGAAACAATTGTTGAGAATGGGGCGAATTAAGCCCAGCTCTGAATCCATTGATCTGTTCATGCAATCAGGGGATCAAACATTGCAACGGATCAAGTATAAGATCAAAGAGATGGGTTTGGAAGACACATTTTGGGCGATCATTACCCCCAGTCAAGCAGCGTTGATGTTGTACGGGATACCTCCCCCCACTCCAAAGGAAACTCCGGAGATTATGCGAGAAGTGTTTGTAACAAAGGCAAAGTTATTGGAGGAAAAGTATGTAAAGATCTTGGAACGAAACATCAAAGTACGTAAGGACCTAGAGCACGGGACGAAAAAGGATCTATCTGCCACAGAATTAGAGACTCTAATCAATGATGCAGATGAATTTTTGAAGCGTCTGAAAAAATTATTCTCCCAGATCGAGTTGCTGAAAGAAGAAGAATCAGTCTTGCATACATACGAAAGCGTGGTTACTCTAATCCGAGACATCATGCGCTTAGAAGGGGTTGAAAAAGTATCAGAAAATGAGTTGGTAAAGATCTTCGAAGAAGAGGCAGTGAGCAAGGGCTTGATCCCTGAAAAATTCTTAAGGATATTGAAAGACATTGTTAAAGCCAAGAAAGATTTCGATGAAAAAAAGCTGACAAAAACAGATGTAAGCATTGTACAGAAGAAGTCATCCGAACTGATCCGGTTCTTGATTGAATACATCCAGCGTAAACGCGGACGGGAATTAGAGCGGGCCAAGATCAGAGTCAAACACGGAAACAAGTATGGTGAAGTCGTGTTGTTGGAAAAAGTTGCATACGTCATTCATGATGTAGACAATGAGCAGAAAGACATTTCTCGAGGAGAATTAGGCCCAGATGGCTCGTTAAGCAACATCCATGCAAGTAATTTAGAGGAAATGGAAAAAGACCTAGCAAAGATGAAAATTCCTCCGAAAACATTCATCAAAGAAAAGTTGTTTGAAAAACTAAAGGATATTTTTGGGAAAGATGTAGAAATTTTGATTAATTATTAGTTCGCAAAAAGTTTTTAAAGAGTTCTTTTTTCCTATCTCTTGGGGTGGTTAGTTTGATTTTTTTTAGAAAGGGGTGGGGCAAGTGAAGAGTGGATATAAAGTACTGGATGCAATGACGACAAAGCCGATAGTGGCGGAAGAGTTTATGAGCATTCAGGAATGTGCTTGCCTAATGAAAAGGCATGGTATTGGGAGCTTGTTGATTAAAGCAAAAGGCAAGGTGAAGTCGCTCATCACAGAGAAGGATATCATTCATAAAGCGATTGTGAATGCCTTGGATGTTCGCAAGACTCCTATAAGTGAAATTGCAGATAAGATTAGGATAACGATCTCTCCAAATAAGGACATTGTGGATGCATTAAACGTGATGCGAGAAAACGACGTGCGACATCTGCCCGTCATGGAGGAGGGCAAAATCAAGGGTTTCATTACCATGAAGGATATCTTAAAGATAGAGCCCCAGTTGTTTGAATTAATCGTGGAAAAGTCTGAATTGAAGGAAGATAACCGCAAATCGCTTAGTCTTGCCTTAAAAGAGGGCTTGTGTGAGGGTTGTGGGGAGTTCTCTGAAGACTTAACAGAAATGGAGGGAAATGGGCTTTGTACAGAATGTCGTTCTTCGTGATAGAGGATAGTAATATTTAAATAGGAGTTTTTTAACTCATTTCCTATGAGTGCACTAAAACCTGTTTCAAGTCCAGTTCCTAAGCATATCGGAGTGATTATGGATGGAAATCGGCGTTTTGCCAAGCGCTTGATGTTAAAGCCCTGGAAAGGTCATGAATGGGGCAAGAAAAAAGTCATGAAGGTGTGTGAATGGGCAAAGGAATTAGGCATAAAAGAGGTCACATTCTACGCGCTTTCCATGCAGAATTTCAATCGCCCGAAAGAAGAGTTTGACTACCTAATGAAGATATTTAGGGAAACCTTATCTGAACTGTTGGAAAAGATCGAGAAAAAAGACCAAGTGACAAAGGATGTGTTGATTCGTTTCATTGGACGTATCAAGTTATTCCCAGAAGACCTAAAAAAATTGATGGAACAGGTCATGGCGAAAACAAAACACAATAAAGAGTACAAGATCAATTTTGCCATGGCCTATGGTGGGCGTGAAGAAGTAATGGACGCCGTACTGAAGATTGCTGATCAAGTTAAAAAGGGATTGTTGAATGTTTCAGATATCAATGAAGAGATGTTTTCAAAGAATTTATACATGTCAGATGAGCCTGATATCATCATTCGTACCGGGGGGGATAAGCGTACGTCAAATTTCTTGATTTGGCAAGGCAACTACGCAGAGTTAGTGTTTCTAGATAAGATGTGGCCTGAGTTTGAGAAAGAAGACTTATTGGCTTGTATCACAGATTATCAGCAAAGAGAAAGAAGATTTGGTCGCTAAGCATTTTTTATCGCGCGCGTTTAAAGCTAGTTAAGAAATCTTTATTTTTCTCTTCGAGGCGATCCAACGTTTTGTTCAATACTTTTTCAGCTTCGCCTTCTTTGGTTTCGAGGATGATTTTAGGATTGCCAATTAAAGGGTGATTGATGGCATAGGTGCTGATTTTGACATCTTTATCGTTCCAGAGTTCAGTTTTAAGAAGGTTGCAAAAGGTGTGGTCAGTGCCTTTCAACTCGAAGACCAATCGCTTTTTGGTGTGTTCAAGGATGTTAAGTTCCATGGTTTAAGGAGCGTTTGGTGGGATTTATATAGTTATCGGAGGGGGTTACGAGAAGACTTTATCCCACCAAGTTTTTTGTCCTGTTTGGATTTTGAGTTTGAGTTCTCCTTGAGTACTGTGGTCATTAAAGCTGAGTAAGGGGTCCTGGAAGGTCGCAGTCATTTTGGCTTGTATCTTACCTGCTGTATAGGGTTGTTCGGGTTTGCATAGGATCATAAGGTCAGTAGGGTTTGAATTCCCAAGATCACCTAGGGTTTTATCTTCTTGGCATTGAATGGTGCTTTGGTTGAGGGTTTCTAGGTGAAGGCGGACTTGTTTGATGTCCATACCATACATATTGATGAGCTGCAATCGAACGCCTTCAGGGGTGAAAATGGCTTCTTTACAGGTGAGGGCTTTGTTGAACTGGCATTTATCGTTTCCAAATCGATCGGTGTCAGATAGGAAATAGTATCCTAAACCGATCAGGCTAAGAAAGAACACGGCAAAAAAGAGAAGCGTTGTGAAGGAGTAATCTCCTTGTGCTTTTTTCATGGGATTAACGTTCAACCACGCCTAGAATGGTTCCGCGAATTTGGTGAGGGATGGTCTCAGTAACTCTTCGGAAGTTCACGACAACGTCAACCTTGGCTTTAGTGAGGGCGCTTAAACCGGGGCAGGGGAAGTCTAGGATAGCCGTGCCTTCATCATTTTCAAGGGGTTGAGTGACGTTTTGTACATACGTACAGCTTAGGGGACTTCGACCGGTTAGATTGATGTTAACATCCGTAATGCCGACGCCGAATTTGTTTTCAATCTGAAGTTGGAATTTGTTGTTGGTTCCATCGATTTTGTATTGGGCACAGAACACGCCTGGAGACATGGTGCATTTGTCAGGAAGGAAACGGTCAGGGCTTAAGATACCGAAATAGGCCAATGCCGCAATCGCAGCTAGGACAACAATAATAGCCCAACCGTACGTCATCAAGAACTCAAGAGCAGTTTGTCCTTTCTTTCTGAACATAATCAAAACCCGGTTCTGGTGGTATTTAAAGCTTTCTCTTAGCAGACTTCCCCGAAGTGGTTTAGAAAGCTTTAAAAGCCTGAATTCGTAAGAATAAAGCAGGGGGTGATTAGTCCCCCGGCTTTGTCGATAAACCATGCAACGGCATATCGACAACCATGTACAAGTGTTCTTTAAGAAAAGTGTTTCGGTAGGGAAGCCTAATTCCCACTATTCTTGGATGCAGATCATGCTCATGATCT
>DATDWO010000066.1:0-4751 GCA_035289665.1 Candidatus Nanoarchaeia archaeon | reverse complement strand
GCAAAGGTCTTGGAAGCGAAGGAACATCCCGGCGCAGACAAGCTCTACCTCTTACAGATCGACCTTGGAACGGAAAAACGCCAGATCGTGGCAGGCATGCGTCCTTACTACACCAAGGAAGAAATCACTGGAAAGCATATAGTCGTCGTCACAAATCTCGAGCCTCGCATGTTTAAAGGCGAGCTTTCAAAGGGTATGCTCTTAGCATGTGAAGAAGCAGGCACCGTCGGTCTTGTGCTGGTTCCGGGCGCAAAGCCAGGCGATGCCGTTACTGTCGAAGGCACGTCGCAGGGAGAATCCACAATCTCTTACGAGGACTTTGTAAAAGTCGTTTTGGAAGCAAAAGACGGTTTGGTCTTCGCTGACAACCAGCCGTTGTGTTCGCCGAACGGTCAGCTGGTAACGGATAAGGTTAAGAACGGAAAGATTCGTTAAATAACCAGCATTCTGGGTGTTGCATGAAAAAGAAATCCGGGATTGATTATAAATACAATCTTCGAGTCTATTGGGAGTTCGCAAGAAACTACAAGCTCTTGTACCTGGCTATCTTCATTGCGATCTTGCTGTTCGAGATTACGTTGATTTCAGACAAGTTCTTGTTCAAATGGCTGGTGGATGAAGGGACGAATTTTGCTGCGGATAAGTTGCCTCGAGGGGGTTTCGTAAGTACCTTGTACATGATAGCAGCTATCTTTTTTGGTGTGACTTTGTTAAGAGCGGTGTCCAAGTGGTTGCACCTACATTTCTTGAACAAGCTCGAGACCTTGTTGATGATGGATTTGAAGCGTAAGTATTTCAATCACATCATTCATCTCTCTCATAAATTCCATACCACCCATAAGACAGGTTCATTAATCTCTAGATTGGTAAAAGCAGGCGGGGCCATAGAGCGTATGACGGATGTCGTGGTGTTCAACACAGCTCCTTTGATTTTACAGTTGGTGGTGGTGGGTATTTCCTTGATTTATTTTGATTGGTTTTCCGCTCTTGTTTTGGTAGGCATTGTCGTTCTTTTCATAGCTTTTAGCTTCATGATTCAGCTCATGCAGCGCAAGGCGAATATGGCAGCAAACGAGGCTGAGGATCATGAGAAAGCCTACATTTCAGATGTCTTTTTGAACATCGATTCAATTAAACATTTTGGAAAAGAAGAGAACATTAAGGATAAGTTTAGAAGGATTACTGAGTGGACGAGAAAGGCTTTCTTAAGACATTGGGGGTATTATAAATGGCTGGAACCTGTGCAGCAAGGAATCATCGCAGTGGGCGTTTTTTTCTTGGTGTATTTTCCAGTAGTTGGTTTTTTGAATAACAAATTGACGATGGGTACGGTCGTTTTTATTTTCACCGTGGCGGGTGGCCTGATGGGTCATGTTTTTAGCTTTGTTCATGGCATGAGAGAATTCTACCGAGCGATGGCTGATTTCGAGTACTTATTCCGATATGGAAAGATTGAGAACGACATTAAGGATCAGCCGGGCGCTAAGGACTTGGTAATCCACGAAGGAACAGTGGATTTTCACAACCTAGTTTTCAAGTACTACAAGCGGCCCTTGTTTAAAGATTTTAATTTGAGGGTGAATCGGAATGAAAAAGTAGCTTTAGTAGGTCATTCAGGTTGCGGAAAGACCACGTTGATGAAGTTATTATACCGTCTGTATGATGTGAATAGTGGTGCGATCTTAATTGATGGAGAGGACATTCGCGACTTCCGCCAGGAATCCTTGCGTTCCGAGTTGAGCATTGTGCCTCAGGAGTGCGTCTTGTTTGACGACACCATCTACAGCAACATTGCCTTTTCAAAACCAGGCGCTACAAGAAAGGAGGTTTTTCAAGCGATGAAGTTTGCGCAGCTCGACACCTTTGTGCGCAGTTTGCCAAAGAAAGAAAATACGGTTGTAGGCGAGCGCGGCGTGAAGCTTTCAGGCGGGGAAAAACAGCGTGTTTCAATCGCAAGGGCTATTCTTGCCAACAAGAAAATATTAGTCCTGGATGAAGCCACGTCCTCATTAGATTCACATACCGAGCATGAAATCCAACGGGACTTGCAGCGCTTGATGCAGGGAAGAACAAGCATCATCATTGCTCATCGTCTATCAACGATCATGCGTGCGGATAAGATTGTCGTGATCCACAAAGGAAAAATCGTACAGCTTGGCAATCATAGGCAATTGATCAAGAAAAAAGGAGAATATCGTAAATTGTGGAACTTGCAGAAAGGGGGGTATATTAATTAGGAAGTTTGCGATAAAGCATTTAAAGAAAGTCTTAATTCAATAGGTATGTTGCGCGTAATTTTCGATACGAATGTGTATGGTCACTTATTCGAAGAGGCAGATGTTGTTGAGTTAGAGCAAAAAATTGTGAGCGATAAGAGTTTTGTTGTTTATGGATTTCAATTAGTGAGGAAAGAGTTGAGGGATTCAACGAGAGATTCGCGTATCTTCCTTTTGGAATTGTACGATCGTATAACAAAAGATAGGATGTTTATGAATTCTGAAAAGACAGTTAGTCTAGCGAAAGGGTATTATAGACAGTATCGGGAAGCGGGTGGGTCAAAGGATTGGGGTAAAATGGGGGTGGATTTTATGGTAGTCGCGTGTGCGACACTTAATAATTTAGATGTGGTTTGTTCTGGAGATGAGAAGACTTTGATGAGTGAACTGACGCAGCTCGTTTATAAGAAGGTGCATATTCTAAAGGGTCATCGCACTCCTAATTTTTGGAATTATGAGGATCTACTGGAGCGGTTTAGAAAGAGGTAGAAGTAGTTTTTTTTATCATTCTCTTTACGTCTTTCATTATTTTAGGGTTTGCTTTGGCTTCTTTGACCTTTTGTTCCCATTCTTTTTCTGATATTTTCTTCCTTGCCATAGAACCGGGAAAGAGGTTTTAGCTTAAATAGTTTTTGAATTTTGTTAGCACAAACAGAATCGTTCAGATGGACAACCATAGGCAATTGATCAAGAAGAAAGGGGAGTATAAGAAATTATGGAACTTGCAGAAAGGAGGATATATTAATTAGAGTGATTGTATCTCTACACTTCCATGTTGCTGATAATGCCGGTATTTGAAAGAGGAGTGATTGAGTGCGAGGGTAAATAGGTCTCGTTCTCTGTTCAGATCAAACTCTATTTTCTCTTTGACCACCTTTCCATCGGCTAGATTGGCAAGGTCCATAAGCCAGAAATCTCCTTACCAGTGGACGACATTCCATAAGTGACCATCGGATTTGAATTCTTCTTTTTTGAGAATGCTGTGGGGGTTCAGAACGACGGCTCGCTCTCTAGGCGTAGTCCAAGGGTTTTGGTTGCTTTCGATGTAGTAGCCTTGGATGAGAATGGACGGTATGTTTTTTTGTTGGAGAAGCAGATGAAAGAAGAGGCCGATGTGAAGGCAGGTAATGGCTTTTTGTCGGATGCAGTTACCTAAGGTTTGCAGTCCTCTGGCTTGGAGGGTTTCCCATTGGTCCAGTCCTTGTTTGGGGTCAAGATCTTGGCTAAGAGTTCGCAGAGTGAGCTCAGCGGCTTTCTTAATGAGGTTGGTACCGGTCTGTCGTTGCGTCCATTCAAAGTATTCTGTGAGTTCATCGTAAAAAACAGCGATTTCTTGCTGAGCAATGGAGATTTGGGAGACAATTTTGGATCGGTCGGGAACAAGAAGGGGGAATTTCATATTTTTACCTTGTTTGTTTTTATTTAGGTCATTGATATAGTGAACTGCGCGACTTAGAGAACATGATTAGCGCAGTTCACATATAGATAGCTGCGTACAATAGAGTAGCATAAGCTACGCAGTTATCTATATTTCACAAATTCTTCCTCGGCAACTTTGGCAAGTTCCAAGACACTTTTCAACGTTCCAATCTTGAGCTCTTTATGGTTTGGAACGACCGTACCAACAGCCCCTCGAGGAGTTTCCTTGCGAAGTACAATATGGCTTCCAGTTTGTCTTTTGATTAAAAAGCCAAACTTATTGCATAATATCTTAACGCATTCTTTGCCGGAAATCTTCTTAAGTCCTGGCAACTTCGGCCACCTCAAAAGTGGTCAGAATGGGCCGGGTAACGTCTTTCAAAGGGAATTCTTCTAGATAGAGTTCAGTGGCTTCTTTTAGATTGGCAAGGGCTTCTTCAATGGTTTCGCCTTGGCTGGCCGTGCCTACTTCGGGGCACTTGGCCACATACATGTCTTCTTCTTTTTGAATAACAGCTGTGAAGGTTTTCATAGTCTTTGTAATAGAAAGGGGTATTTAAAGGTTGTGCGCTAGTCGTCGTCTTTCTAATCTTCATCTTCACCAGGTTGCATGGGGGGGAAGAAACTCATGGGAAAGTGTAAGGGGGTTGAGTATTTAAGTTTTTAGGGGGTGTGGGCCTTAGAAAGAGAAATCTTTTAATATCGGTCTCTCGTTTTCAAGCATATGAAGGGGTGGGGTTTGAAAGGTCAAGTCACTTTGTTTGTAATTCTAGGTATTTTCATTTTGGGATTAATCGGGTTAGGGATTTATCTTAAGGTGGTGCCGCAGGGGGCGCAGCTGAGGGAGGAAGTAACAGAGGTCATTCCAGGTGAGTTTCAACCCGTAAAGCGGTTTGTGGAGCAGTGCGTGTATGATATTGGAAAGGAAGCGTTGGTTAAGGCCGGAGAGCATGGGGGGCATGTGGATCCGGTGAGGTATGCAGGCGTTGTGGTCATTCCAGATGTTCCGACTCAGTCGACGGGAATAGAATTAGCGCCAGGATCGGGAGTAATCTT
>DATDWO010000065.1:0-6351 GCA_035289665.1 Candidatus Nanoarchaeia archaeon | reverse complement strand
GGAGGTAGTATAAAACCCAAGCGCAGGTAAAGAACGTGATAAGCAGAAGAGTGGTGCGGGTGTAATACCAAGGTGTTCGGTTGAGAAGTCCTTGTTTTTCGACGAGTTTTCGCAGCGCGGTGTAGTCCACAGGGCTTATGTGAGATTGTTGTATATAAATGTGTTTATAAGGAGCGAGTATCTTTCCAAGTAAACTTTTTATACCACCCTCTCGTCTGTTAATGCATGGGCGTTGCCATCACAGACTTATTGATCTCAAAGCCAGTCGCGATCGAGGACTTAAGCGGTAAAGTAGTGGTCGTGGATGCGTTCAATATTCTTTACCAATTCTTGAGTTCCATCCGTAACCAGGATGGCACGCCATTGATGGATAGTCGGGGCCGTGTAACCAGTCACCTGATGGGTCTTTTTTCCAGGTTTTCTCGTTTGTTAGAGTTCAACATCAAGCCGGCGTTTGTGTTTGATGGCAAAGCTCCCGATCTAAAAAAGAAGGAGCAGGAGCGTCGTCATGCGTTAAAAGTAGAGGCAGAGAAGCAGTTGGAAGTGGCAAAGGAAGCAGAGGATACGGAAGCCATGCGAAAATTTGCCTCCAGGACCTCAAGATTAACGCCTGAAATGGTGCATGAGTCTCAAAAGCTCTTGGATGCCATGGGGATTCCTTGGTTTCAGGCGCCGAGTGAAGGGGAGGCTCAGGCGGCATTCATGGTGCAGCGCGGAGACGCATACGCCCTAGTCAGTCAGGACGCAGATTGTTTTGTGTTTGGCTCTCCGCGTTTCATTAAGAATCTCACCATTAGTGAGAAACGAAAGAAAGTCGGAAAACTTGCATTTGAAAAGGTAGTGCCGGAGATCCTTTCATTGGCAGATAACTTAAACAATTTAGGGATCGATCAGGATCAACTCATCGTCTTGTCGATGCTGGTTGGCACGGATTACAATCCAGGCGGTATCAAGGGCATCGGCCCGAAGAATGCGTTAAAGCTCGTAAAGCAGCATCGTCATGATTTTGATGCCTTGTTCCGAGAGCAGAATTGGCATGATTTCTTCTCCTTTTCTTGGAAAGAGGTTTTTGACACCTTCAAGAACATCCCCACATCCAAGGAATACAAGTTGGAGTGGAAGAAATGGAATGATCAAGCCATTTTAGATCTCTTGGTGAAGGAGCATGGCTTTAGCCGGGAGCGTGTAGCTTCCACATTGGATAAGTTGGGAAAGAGTCCGGCAAAAATGCAGAAAGGGTTGAGCGAGTTTTTTGGAGGGTAAAGGATGATTCCTTGGTATGCATTAGCATTGTCGGCAGCTTTCCTCATATCGATCGAAGTTATTTTTGAGAAGAAAATCTTGTTTCGTCAGCACGTATCCTCTTTCCTGACGATGTTATACGCTCTGTTAGTTGCCTTGGTTTTGCCGTTCATAAGTCAGGTTAATTTTGATCTTTCGTTGCTTACGTACGGCGTGATTGTTTTGGATGCTTTTTTCGGGGTATTGGCGTTGGTTTTATTGTATAAAGCGTTGCGGCATTTGGAGGTTTCAAATTCAATTCCTATGGAGAATTTAAGTGTGTTAGTCGTTGTTTTACTCGGTGTTTTCGTGTTGGGGGAGAAGCTAAGTGGGTTAAACACGATAGGGATTTTGTGCCTGTTGATCGGTGGTTTTTTGTTGTGTTTTGAACGTAAGGACATATGGGGGGCGTTTCATCCTAAAAACCGCAAGATTTTAGGATTTGTTTTTATGGGTAATATCTTCTTAGGGATTTCGATCGTCTTCGATAAAGTGTTGATGAGTTCAGACGAGTTGGGGCTTCCGTTGACGAAGATGGACCCTTTTTCAGCGTTATTCTTGGGCCGTGTGTTCATGTTTTTTGGGTTGCTTGCATTGACTTTTTTGGTGTATGGTGGGTTTAAGGATGTCAAAGGCATTTGGAAGAGCAGTTGGGCTTTTCTCCTGTTTGCTGCAGCGTTTAATAACTTAGGAGGGTTCTTCTATTATTGGGCGGTGTCGGTGAATTACGTGGCCTTAGTCGAGCCCATCGTAGCAATGTACACTTTCTTTGATGTGGTTTTAGGGGGGAATGTATTTCACGAACACCACGTTGTAAAGAGGTTGGTTGCATGCGCTTTAATGCTCGTGGGTGTCTACTTGGTGGTGATTTAGATGCAGTGGTACACGTATGCATTGGCAGGTGCTTTCTTGTTGGCATTGGCTGATGTATGGACGAAGAAGTTGTTGTTCAAGGAGCATGCCTTGGAGTTTTTAGCGTGCCGGGCCGTGTATACTTTACTGCTATTAATCATAGCGTTTCCGCTTGTTCCAGAGATCCCGTCAGGAAAGGTGTTGTTATTGGTTTATTTTGTTTCTTTATCGATCACAGTATATTTGTGGGTGGAGGCGAAAGCTCTTCGCCATCTGGATATCTCGGTAATGGAGCCGTTGTATAACGTGAGCCCTTTTTTCTTGTTGATATTTGCTTTTTTATTTTTGGGCGAGCGGATTTCACCAGTGCAAGGGCTGGGGGTGGTTTTATTGATTGTGGGGGCGTATGTATTGGAGCGGGGGAAGGATCGCCGGCATTTACTAGCTCCGTGGTTGGCTTTATGGAAGAATTCGTATACACGTTTCTTTTTGTTAGGTTTGGTTTTTATCAGTGGGGTTTCCGTATTTGAGAAATACTTGATTTCTTTTGTTGTGGATGCTGTTACTTATCTGTATTTTGTTTGGGTGTTTATCTGTTTGAATGTGTTGGTGGTGCATAGCGCTCGGTTTGGGTTCAAGGATTTGAAGAGGGATATAAAAAGGGCGGGGAGTTGGACATTATTGGTTTCTTTCTTACATTTAACGAGCTTGTTCTTTCACTTTCAGGCAGTTTCCTTAGTCGCGGTGAGTTTGGCATTGCCGGTTCGTCGCCTTTCTACGTTGTTCGCGACCTTCTTTGGGGGGCGGATGTTCCATGAGAAGGGTCTTTCCAGTCGCGTCGTGGCGTGCTGTATCTTAGTGGTCGGAGCGATCTTAATCATTGTATAGCTTTTTAAACCTCTTTCTGCTACGTGAAGGAATGCTCGCCGTCCAAGTCCCTTTGAAAGAAGCCGAAAAGGTCAAGCAGTTCTTGATGAAAAAAGGCTTGTTAGATAAAGAATACTCGGTTGCAAAGCAACCGCCCTTCCTCTTGTTCCCTGTTCTGAAGCGTTTTAAGTCGAAGTATTCTTTTGTGCAAGTTCAACTGAGAGCAAGGTCGGTGAAAACACAGGATCTAAAGACTTCATTAAAAGCAGAGCTTTCCAAGAAGGAATTAACTCAAGTTAAGTCTTCATTGGACGTCATCGGTGACATCGCGATCATCGAAGTTCCGAAGGAGCTACAAAAGCGCGCTAAGTTAATCGCAGGACATCTGTTGCAATCCCGTCCGAGTATCAAAACGGTTTTACAAAAAGGAAAACATGAGGGCGAGTTGAGAGTGCAAAAACTCATCTTTCTGGCTGGCGATGACAAAAGGGAAACCATTCATAAAGAAAACAACGTCAGAATCAAAGTGAACGTAGAAACGGTTTATTTCTCTCCAAGGTTAAGCGAGGAGCGGAAGCGCATCGCAGAACAAATCAAGCCTGGTGAAAAAGTCCTGGTCATGTTCTCTGGCTGTGGGATCTACCCTGTTGTCTTTGCAAAAAACTCCGAAGCCAAAGAAATCATAGGCGTCGAACTCAACACTGATGGTCATCAGCACGCCTTGGAAAACCTCAAGCTGAACAAGATCACCAACGTTCGTTTTTATCAAGGGGATGTAAGCAAAGTCTTACCCACTTTAAATGAAGTCTTCGACCGTATTCTGATGCCTTTGCCGAAGTCCGCAGATCAATTCCTTTCATTAGCCTTCTCGGTCGTCAGCAAGGGTGCCGTGCTTCATTTCTATTCGTTTGAGAAGGAAGGCGCTTTAAGTCTAGCAAAAGACAAGGTCCGGGCAGCTGCAAAAAAGGCCGTTCGCCCTTGCCGAATCCTACGCCAAGTCAAGTGCGGCCAGGTCGGCCAGCGTCTATACCGGGTGTGTACAGAGGCAAAGATAATATAACCTCATAGATTTCTGGAATGCATACAACCTGAGACAATAATCTTTATAAGTTTGGCTCGCTCCTACTTCTTTTTAGTATGCACATTGAACCTTCTGCTGAAGTGTATCGTTCTGTTGTAGGGGCGGATATTTTTTATCACCTAGTGGGTCGTGTGAGTGAGCAACGGATAGCCGGGTTCTTAAGAGATTTGTTAGCTATAGATACGCTTCCAAAAGAGGAGGTTGTGGAGAGGTTTGGCCAATTCCAGGGAGAGGATGGCTTAAGCAAGGCTTTAAGACAAGCAGTGTCCATTAAGTTGAGAGAGCATCAAGAAGGGACTTATTTGAGCAGGGTGGTTGATACAGGACTTATTACAGCAGTAGTGATAAGGGAAGAGTATCGGAAGAGAATTCAGAGGCTTGAACCGACAGATCCTGGGTTGCAGCTTTCTGCCGTTCCTTATGGTCATAATGCGGTGTTTGCTTGTGCTGCTTCTCAGCTGTATGATTTAGATACACTAACGGCGCGTTCTTGGTGGGTGGGGGATGCTAGGTTTCGGTTAGTCCCAAATGGCTGTGGAGCTTTGGTGGAGAGGCTGGACCTGTCAGAGAGGAATTTTTGGAGCGATGTAGATCGACACCCTGAAAGAAGTAAGGTAGAAAAAGTTACGAGCCCAGAGGTAAGTGGTTTGAATGGTTTTTGTGCTTCAAGGCGAGAAAGGGTTGAGTTGGAAGCAGTGCTAAAAAATTATTTTTCTCAAGAATGTTTACCCAAACATTCTTAAATAATCTTCACTGTGTTTTTCTTCTTTTTTGACTTTGCGGATGGCTTTGCGGATGTCTTGTTCTTGGATCGTCGTGCGGTTTTCTCGGATGGCAAAGTACCCGGCCTCGGTGCACATGGCTTTGATTTCAGCGCCAGAGCACTCTTGGAGTTGGTCGATGAATTTGTTGATGGTGAATCCGGTTTGGAAGCGCATGGCGTTGCTGTGGATCTTGAAGATTTCAAGCAGGCCTTCTTTGTTGGGGTTTGGGACTTCAATCAGTCGGTCCAGTCGGCCAGGTCTTAAAATGGCAGGGTCTAAGATGTCTTTTCGGTTGGTGCAGCCAATGATTTTCACATTATCAAGGGGTTTGAATCCGTCCAGTTCAGCAAGCAGTTGCATGAAGGTGCGTTGAACTTCACGTTCGCCCGAGGTTCCGAGTTCAACTCTTCGCGCAGCAAGGGCATCCAGCTCATCAATAAACACGATGCTAGGCGCTTTGGCTCTGGCCAATTCAAAGATTTCTTTGACCAGCTTGGCGCCTTCTCCGATAAATTTTTGTACCAGTTCACTTGCCACAATCTCGATAAAAGTACAATGAGCGCTGCTGGCAACAGCTTTCGCAAGTAAGGTCTTTCCAGTTCCCGGGGGGCCGTAGAGCAAGATGCCTTTCGGGGGGGTAATGCCGACTTTCTTAAACAGTTCAGGTTTGGTTAGGGGTAGTTCAATGACTTCTTTGATTTCAAGAATTTGACTGCTCAAACCGCCGACTTGGTTCCAGGGGAGTTGAGGGTTTTCGACGATCACGAATTTTTCAACGTGAAATTTGGTGTTAGTCTCGATCTTGTCCACCACAGTGAGGTTTTTCTGCTCAATCAAGACGGAGTGGCCGGGGTTGACGTTTTGGACGTGGTTGGCAATCTCGACTAAGAACTTGTTTCCATTGGGAATCTTGATGACAGCCTTTCCGTCCACTAAATCCACTACATCGGCCAGCATAAGGGCAGGGGTGCGGTATTTGTTGACTTCTTCTTTGAGTTGGTGTACGGTTTCTCGAAGGAGTTTGTTTTCGTCTTCAAGATTGAGCCCAGTTTGGGTCGTATAGGAGAAGACCGGGCCTTGAGAAGTAGCCTTCAAGCTGGAGCTTAGAACGTCTGCGTCAGAAAGATTACCCATGCAAGGTTGCGTAAAGATCTTATCCTATATAAACCTTACGGGGAGTGTTTATAGGGGGCTTTGAATATTCTTCTTTTTGCATCCTTTGTCAAGAACCGTCGATATCAGATTGTATTTGTAAGCGGTTTTTTGAGCATGCCTCAAAAAGTGAAGCTTTTTTGGGCCCCCAGAAACTTCGTTACTGTGGGTTCAGAATTTCACATAAGTTACGCTATTATTGTGAAATTCTGCCATTTCAAAGCACTCTATTAGGACTGTCAAGAACCGCCAATCTCGGATGGCATAAGCAGTTCTTGATCATGCAAAGGACTCGAAGAGTCCTTGCACCAGAAATCACGTGATTTCTGTGTCAACTGAAACAGAGTTTCAGTG
>DATDWO010000064.1:0-36034 GCA_035289665.1 Candidatus Nanoarchaeia archaeon | reverse complement strand
AGCTCACCAGAGGGCTTATTGCCAAGATAAGGGTTTGTTTAACTTGGATGGCAAAGTGGAGGCCGTTGTAGCTGCAGGTTGTCCAGTATTTGGTGATTTTGCATGTACGGTGGACGAAAACCGATTGATGTTGCCTTATATGGAGGGAGAGTCGGGCATCTGGTTGATTCCTTCCAACAAAGAAATTCAACGTGCCGTCTTCCGAGCGGGAGGGATCTACACGGCAAGAGATCAAGCCAAGGAAAGACATGGAGACGATTGGCACAGTCATCTGTACGAGTTCATCGATCGCCGTGTAGTCGAAGAAGCAACGCGCGATTCCATCGATATGATGGCGGCTGCAATCGGTACAGTAGGAAATAAGCTTCTAGGCCATAAAGTCTTTGAAGCTAGGCCATTGCAAGAATGGGTTGGCCCGTTCTTGCCCTATGCAAGTAAATTGGAAGAAGTAGAAAGTAGGTTGGATCCTCGCTGATCTTTATCCAAGGCCATAAAGCAACCTTTTTATATAGATAGCGGGTTCAACCAGCAGGGGGTAGTATGGCTCATCGTATTGAAGTAGCAGCAAGGCATTCAGATACACGGGCTTTGGTGAAGCAGCGTAAGTTTGAGTCTTCCGGCTTTAAGGTGAAAAGTCTTCTTTTAGTGGACGTTTATATTCTGGATGTGTCTGTAGGTGCTAAGCAATTGGGGGGGGTGGCGCAGCGATTGCATAACCCTGTAACACAGTTCATCGCGATAGATAAGCCCATTTCGAGTAAAAAATTCGACTGGGCGGTTGAAACCGGTTTCTTACCAGGTGTTACCGATAATGTAGGAAGCACAGTCAGAGAGGGTGTGGAAGATTTGCTAAAGAGAAAACTGAAAGGTGGGGAGGGGGTGTATAGTTCTCAATTGCTCCTCTTAGCCGCTCCGCTTTCAAACGAGCAAGTGGACCGTTTAGCGTTGTCTTTGATCAATCCGTTGATTCAGCGTGTCCACGTCAAGTCCTACGTTGATTTCATAAAGGACCAGGGCATGGGCATTATCGTTCCAAAGGTGAAGTTGCATCAGCGTCCCGAAGTCTCCGCTGTTTCCATTTTGGAAGCTTCGGATGAGGAACTAGTGTCGATAGGAAAGCATGGGATTCTAGCGCCGGACGGCACCCGCCGTGGCCCACTAGCCTTGGATCTTACGTACATGAAGACCATTCAATCCTATTTCAAAAAACAGGGCCGTAACCCGACAGACATTGAACTGGAATCCATTGCTCAAACGTGGTCCGAGCATTGCAAGCACACGATCTTCGCCGATCCCATGGATGAGGTCAAGGAGGGTCTTTTCAAGGTGTACATCAAGGCAGCAACAAATAAGATTCGGAAGGAAAAGGGAAAGAAGGATTTCTGCCTTTCTGTCTTCACGGACAATTCAGGGGGCATTGCATTTGATAAGGATTGGATCGTCACAGATAAGGTAGAGACGCACAACAGCCCTTCTGCATTAGACCCTTTCGGCGGTGCCATCACCGGTATCGTCGGCGTAAATAGGGATGCCATGGGCTTTGGCTTGGGTGCAAAGCCGATCATCAATCGGTATGGCTTTTGTTTTGCCGATCCGAACGATACCTCTTTATTGTATAAAGGTCAAAACCTCACACAGCCCATGCTTCCGCCAAAGAGAATTATGGAAGGTGTCATTGAGGGGGTAAATGTAGGGGGTAATTGTTCAGGCATTCCAACGCCGCAGGGGTTTGTCTTTTTCGATCCAAGATACAAGGGAAAGCCCTTGGTTTTTGTAGGAACCGCAGGGTTAATCCCAAGAAAGAGTAAAGGCCGAGATACTTGTGAAAAGCAAGCCCAAGCAGGAGATCATATTGTCATGGTAGGGGGCCGTGTTGGTCTGGATGGGATTCACGGCGCTACCTTTTCAAGTGAGGCCATGGATGCCGGTTCTCCTGCAACCGCCGTTCAGATTGGGGATCCCATCACGCAGAAGAAGATGAGCGATGCTATTGTCAAGGAGGCGAGAGATCTGGGTTTGTACAGCAGCATTACAGACAACGGAGCGGGGGGTTTGAGTTGTTCCATCGCCGAGATGGCCAAGGAGTGTGGGGGTTGCACTGTAGACCTTGATAAGGTTCCATTGAAATATCCAGGTCTCGAGCCGTGGCAGACGTGGATCAGTGAGTCGCAGGAGCGCATGACACTTTCCGTGCCAAAAAATAGTTGGAAAGCCTTTTCCAGTCTCATGCAGCGTAGAGGTGTTGAAGCTACAGTCGTAGGAGAATTCACAAGTTCCGAGAAGTGCGTTGTAAAATACCATGGTAAAACCGTCATGGATGTGGACATGAAGTTCTTGCACGATGGCCTTCCTCCGCGTCCCATGAAAACAACCTATACAAAAACAAAGCATCCCGAGCCAAAGCCATTTATAGGAAAAGACTTCACAAAGCTGTTCTTGCAGCTCCTGGGGCGGTTGAACATGGCAAGTTACGAGTTTATTTCCATGCAGTATGATCATGAAGTCCAGGCAGGCTCGGTCATCAAGCCCTTGCAGGGGCGTGGGAGAGTAAACGGAGATGCTACCATCACCCGTCCCGTGTTAAGCAGCAAGAGGGGGGTGGTATTGTCGCAAGGGATCAACCCCACGTATAGTGATATTGATACCTATCACATGGCAGCTTGCGCAATTGACACAGCCATTCGCAATGCCATCGCCATTGGTGCAAGCTTAGATTGCCTCGCGTTATTGGATAATTTTTGTTGGTGTAGTTCCACAGAGCCTGAGCGCCTGGGTCAATTGAAAGCCGCGGTCAAGGCCTGTTATGATTATGCCCTTGCTTACGGCACGCCGTTCATTTCAGGGAAGGACAGCATGTTTAATGATTTCAAGGGCTTCGACGCCAAAGGAAACCCTATGAAAATTTCCGTGCCTCCAACGTTGTTGGTGTCTACCTTTGGTGTGGTTGAGGATGCATCGAAAGCCGTTTCGTTGGATGCAAAATTCTCAGGTGATTTAATCTATATATTGGGGGGGACATTCGAAGAATTAGGGGGTTCCGAATTCTGGGCCATGCAAGGTTTTGTCGGTAACTCCGTTCCAAAGGTGGATGCTCAAAAAAACAAGAAGCTCTACATGGCCTTGTCAAAGGCCATACAAAAAGGTTTAGTCGCGTCGTGTCAGAGCGTACACCGGGGCGGCTTAGCCGTAGCTTTGGCAAAGACGGCCATGGGGGGTATGCTTGGGCTGGAGATTTCTTTGAAAAACCTTCCAGGAAAAGTTTCCCAAGACGAGGCTGCTTTATTTTCTGAATCCCAAGGGCGTTTTGTAGTAACGATCAATCCCAAACACCAAGCCTCCTTTGAAGCAGCGATGAAAGGAAACGCCTGTACTTTGATCGGGAAAGTCGCTAAGAATAGCATTCAAATCAAGGGTTTGAAGGGAAACTCGATCGTAAAAACAACTATAGATAGCGCGTTGAAGGCGTACAAAAGTACGTTCAAGGGGTTTGCATGAGGCCAAAAGTTCTCGTATTAACAGGCTATGGAGTTAATTGCGATGAAGAGACTCAGTTTGTCTTCAATCGAGTGGGTGCTCAAGCAGAAATCGTTCACATCAATGACCTAATTGACGGGAGAAAAAAATTGAAAGATTATCAAATACTGGCTTTTCCAGGAGGTTTCTCGTATGGGGACGATACAGGTTCAGGCATTGCCTTAGCCAATAAGATAAGAGACAACATCTGGAAAGATGTCGAGGCCTTTGTAAAGAAAGACAATTTAGTAATCGGAATCTGCAATGGCTTCCAGGTCTTAGTAAACCTAGGTCTCCTTCCAGCTTTACAATTCAAGTACGGCACCCGTCAAGCTGCCTTAAGCCATAATGATTCAGCTCGTTACATCGATCGTTGGGTGGACTTGGAAGTGACAGGTAAAGGTCCGTGGTTGAAGGGTCTTAAAAAAATGTCCGTTCCCATTGCGCATGGTGAAGGAAAATTTTTCTGCGAACCCAAGGTGTTAAAAGAGTTGAAAGCAAAGAAATTGATTGCGTTTAAGTATGTCAATGGGGAAATGTGTAACTACCAGAACCTTCCAGTCAATCCCAACGGAGCTTTGGAAAACATTGCAGGCATTACAGATGAGTCCGGTCGTGTGCTTGGGCTGATGCCTCATCCCGAGCGGGCTATGGACTTTACCCAATTACCCAATTGGCCGTGGTTGAAGGAAAAGCTCCAGCGAGAAAAAAAGCCTCTTCCAAAAGAAGGGCCTGGTTTGCAATTATTCAAGAATGCAGTCAGTTATTTTGGAGGCGTTGAAAGCGTATGAAATCACTTCCTAAGGTGGAGATGTTAGAAGACATTGATGATTACATTAAGACGGTCGTGAATGTGGATCAGGAAGGTGCGAAGGTATTGGCGACGAAGTGTGCGCCGACATTAAGAAACTCAGCCTTCGTGCAGATTCTAAAGGAGGGGTTGCATGGAGTTGCCGTTTTAAGGATCCCAGAAGATCACCATGTGGTGGTGCACTCAGCGTGTGGGGATCACCTGTTGGATTTAAAGGCGCACGTGCATTCCATGGTGGCCAATTTAGTAAAGCAGGCCAAGGCCATCAACGCTATCCCGATTGGTTTTGCGGATGTCATCGATTGGTCGGGGGAAGAGTCCTTGATTGAGGGTATTGGAGAGGCCTTGGTGCAAGCAGCAAATCAGTTCAACTTGCCTATTTTGAATGGAGAAAATGCTGTTTTGGGAGAGCGGGTGACCTGTGGTGCCAACGTTTCCGGAACCATGGTAAGCATGATCTCCAAAAAGGAAAAGCTCCCCTTGGAGTGCATTCCAGGGATTTTTGAGAAAGATCATGTGCGATACGCAGTTTTCGATGCAGAAGGCAAGGCTGTTTTCATCAATTCAGATGGGGTCGGCACGAAGACCGAGTTTTATGAGCGTGCCAAGAAATACGTTTTAGCCGTGGGGGACAGCTTTGCGATGAAGGTGGATGATGCGAGTAAATTGGGAGCCATCCCAAAGGTGGTTGCCGATGTCATCGAGTTTAAAGGGGAGATTCCATTGGATGAAATCGTGGCGTATGGGCAGCGAAAGGCGAAAGAGTTTAATTGTTTATATGCGGTGCACGAAGTCCGAGTCGAGAATAGGATCAAGGGGTATAAAGAGGAAATTCCTTCATATAATCTGAGTGGCTCTGTGGTGAGTATAATTGATGAGGCTCGTTTGAAGAATCCTCCTCTCCCGCAGGCAGGAGATAGCCTAGTAGCCATTCGCGGCAAACCCAATCCGCGTTCAAATGGGATCACGTCCAAACGAAAGGGGATGTTGTTGTTGGGGGAGTCTTGGTGTAAATTGCATGGAATGAACGAGTGGCATGAAACTTCTGAGGGGCAGCATTTCTTGGCATATCTGGCAGAGCCTTCCACGGTTTTTTACCCAGTCTTCAACGAGTTATTGGAGAAGGGTTTGGCTTCGGCCGTGTTTCACATGAGTGGTGGCGCTTATGAGAGTAAGTTGGCAAGGCCTTTGGCAAGGCAGGGTTTATTCGTAAAGTTAGAGTTCTTGTTTGCGCCAGATCTAAGAGAAATTGCCTTGATGAATGTGCTCGGAAAGCGCATGCGGGACGCCTATGCGCAGTGGCCGATGGGTACTGAAGGCTTTATCACAACGAAGGATGCTGAAAAAGCAATTAAGGTATTGCAATCCTATGGGTTGGAAGCAAAGAAGGTCGGGGTGGTGGAAAAGGCAGTCGATCGCAAGGGCATTGTCTTCCAGGCCTTCAATGGGGAAGAAGTGTATTTTTCTGGAAATTAGTGCTTCCGTATCACCGCCACTAAACTGCTTCCAAACGGCAGGGGCAGTCCCAAGCTCACCCACTTATTCTCTAAGTACAGCCAAATAGTAAGTAGCGTATTAAATGGCTCCGGTAGCATGAACGCTTCAATGTCGCTGTGTCCTTTTTTTCCTTTCCGCGGCAACAGCCGCGCCACGAGTTTAGGGAAAAAACTGATGGCATTCCAGTAGAAGATTCTTTTTACTCCTTTAATAGGATACATTTTTGTTTTCAATTCACCATAGCCGTATCTTCGGAAGTGGTTGTTCATTTCATCGTGTACGCTCCAAAGGCACATAAAAGAAGGCACCAAGATAATAGCCATTCCGCCTTTCTTCAATAGTCTCTGGATGGTTTTCAACGCACCCACATCATCGCGTAGGTGTTCAATCACATCCAAGCAGAGGATGACATCAAAGCTTGCAGGTTTGAGTTTCGGATGATAGATATCGCCACGCACCAATTTGAATTTAGAACTCGTTTTGTTCTTTAGCATAATCGGAGAAGCATCGAGGCCGGTAAAGTGGCCGTTCAAGTGCTGGCTAAGATACTTCAGCACATTCCCAGTTCCGCAGCCCAAATCCAACACATTCACAGGCTTGTTTCCAAACTCTTTCCGTATCAAGGACAGCACAAGCTGCTTGCGAGCAACAAAATAGAACAATTTATCTTCATAATTTCGGTAAATCTCTTCGTATTCTTTCCGCATGCGGGTCATGAATTTGGTTTGGAAAAGGGCTTGATAAAGCTTGTGAAAAGGTTTATAAAGAATGATTCATTTATAGAGAATAAGATGGATTTCACTGCAATCATTCGAAAAGGAGAAAAGCAGTATGTGGCGTTATGCCCAGAAGTAGATGTAGTAAGTCAGGGTTTGACCGTAGAAGAGGCCTTGGAAAACTTGAAAGAAGCCGTTGAATTATACGTAGAAGAGATGGGGATGCCTAAAGAGTTTGAAGGTAAGGAAGCGATTATCACTCGGTTTGCTGTGACGAGCCATGCACAAGCTTCCTAGAGTGTCAGGGCAAGAAGTGGTTAAAATTTTGTCAAAAATAGGTTTTTCTGTTGCGCGTCAGAAAGGAAGTCACATGATCCTTACAAAACACACTCCAGAAGGAAAGAAAGCTGTGGTTGTGCCAAATCATAAAGAGGTAGATAAGGGAACGCTTTTAGAGATCATTCGACAGGCTGGGTTAAAAAAGGAGGATTTCTTAAAACTTTTATAATGGTCAACTTCAAGCCGATGCAGGATCACTTAATGGAGTGTACTTGGAAATTAATAGAAAAGCACGGTGCAAAAGACCCGTTTCTAGATATTGGGGGTGGCTCGGGTTCATTGAGTCTTTTCCTCGCCAATCAGGGTTGGCAAGGGGCGTTGGTGGATTCTTCAAGAAGCGCGTATGCTCTGGCTTATTGCGTGTTGCAGGGTACGCCGGTTAAGGTCCTTTTGGGGGATGTTTCTACGGTGACGCAAAGGTTCAGCACGGTGTGCTTGTTTGATGTGATTGAACATGTGAAGAACGATGCAGCGCTACTTAGAAGGGCTCGAGATCGTTTGGTTCCGGGAGGTCATATCCTCATTGCGGTTCCTATGCACAAAAGGGAATGGAGGTTAGATGACAACAATTATGGCCATTTCCGCCGTTATAGTCCAGAACAACTCAAGCAACTCGTAGCCAAGTCAGGCTTCCATGTTTTAGAACTCTGGGATCATTCCTTTCCCTTTTTCTGGCTCATGCGTAGAATCTACACTCCCTTCATAAAGAAGTCCAAGAAAGCCATGGAAGAATTAACAGGGGAAAGCCATCAAAATCCCTTGTTTGCCTTCTTCAACAAGTGGCTCGGCGCAAAAGGCCTGTGGTGGCTCCCCAACAAGTTCCAAGACCTATTCAGCCACAGATATTGGGGCTGTCATGTCGTGGTAATCGCCAAGAAGGGCAAAGGTTTATAGGCTTTTTCTTTTTCTGAGATAGATGGGAGATGAACGAATAGAGCAAGTAAAGGCTTTTCTTAGGGCTGGAAAGAGTGTATGCCCTTTTGCTAAGACCTATATAGATAATATGGTTTTTAGTTCAGTGTCAACACCGATTAGAGATACGGTAAAAGATCCTATTCTAGCTTTAGTTGGAAAGAAGGAATTAATGGCGGCAGTGTATGTGTTTGATACAGACGAGCATTCTCATCAAAAAGAAAGAGAGCGCGCCATTCGATGGTTTAAAACAGCATATAGAACTTTGTTTACGCAAGAGAATGGTTCTGTAGAAGCTGAAGTGCTTTCGCAATTAGAAAAAGAATTGGATGCGGCTTTTGCCCCAAGTTCAAGAATTAACCTTTTTTTGAATTACGGAGGAAAACCTTTTTTCTCAATCGCTATGAATCCATTATATGAAGAAGTGCATCCGCGTTGGGCGCCCTGTGCAAGTTTAGTTGTGACACGACAGGAAGATGTGGCGGCGGTTCCAAAGGCATCGGTTGAAAGCATCAGAAAAGAGGTGGCTCGAAGAGTTGGAAGAGTGTACGATGCTGATGAGCTATATTTAATGCCAAAGGCAGTTATTCTTTAATACTCTAAAAACCCATTCTTTACGCATTTGCTGCAGAGTAATTTACCGTCAACAGGTATTTGCCGGCTGGCAATCTGTCGTGCTTTCTGATACGTCTTGTTGTTCCATACTTTCATGAAGCCGCCATCCAAAAACGCATTGCCGAAGTCGTCTTTTTGGTCATAAACTCCGCAACAGGGACTCACGCTTCCATCACTGTTAATGCTGGCCTGCGTCCATAAGAACAAGCAGCTTTTCAATTTGTATTTTTTCTTCTTGGTGTGGGTCTTTGCGTTGAATCGGCTGTATTCTTCGTTTTTGGGGAGCCAGGGTTTCGCATTTTCGTATTTTTGAGCATCGCTCATGTGGAGTTCAGAGCCCATATCGGGTCGAATGGGTCGGAAGAAGATTTCATCCACACCCAGTTCATCGGCCATCTTGCGTGCTTTCTCAATTTCATGTTCGTTTTGTTTCATGACTAAGAATTGCCAGGTAATGCGTGGATTTTGTTGACGCAGTTCTTTTCTGGCTTTGACGAGCATTTTTATATTCCTAACAACCCGTTCAAAGTTGCCACGCACTCGATATTTAACATAGCTCTGCTGTGAGGCTCCATCGATGGAGAGGGTCAGCTGTTCAAGGCCGCTTTGCACCAGTTTTCGGGCCATGGCATCGTTCAGAATATTAAAGTTGCTGCTCATCGTGGTGCGGATGTTTTTCTTCTGCGCATATTCAATCATTTCAAAGAGCGCAGGGTTCAAGAAGGGTTCTCCCCAGTTGTACAGGTCAATCTCAAATAAGTAGTCACTCACTTCATCTACTAAGTGCTTGTAGTGCGTTAAGTCCATCAAGGTCTTGTTTCGGGTGGGTTTCAATTGCCCGGTCGGACAGAGGGGGCAGCGCAGGTTGCACATATTGGCCGGATCCACAATCAACCGAATAGGATACGTCTTGACAATGGGGTTTCGTAAGAATTTATACTGAAAGCCGGCCAGCACTAAATTGAAGAACTTTTTAGGGGTGAGGTGCGGATTCGTAAAGAAGGTCCTGAAAATCTTTTTGATGAAGCTGTAGTCGATGCTCATGTTAATGGGTTAGTTGGGTAAGGACTTGCGCTCCTTCGCGTAGGTGTTCTTTGAGTTCATAGGCGGTTTTTACAGAGAGGAATGTGCGAATGATCCAGCTGGGTCTTAGGTAAAAGGCTCGGTTGGCTTTTCGTTGCAGGGCATAAATCTCTTCGTTGGTGAGTTCGGTTCCTTTTTCTTTCCAGACAGGTTTGGCCATGCTACTGACTTTGTATTTATCAGCATCTACAATTCCTTTGGCAAG
Organism: Candidatus Nanoarchaeia archaeon; assembly: GCA_035289665.1. Taxonomy (GTDB): domain Archaea; phylum Nanobdellota; class Nanobdellia; order Woesearchaeales; family SM23-78; genus JBBSWA01. The sequence goes on along the minus strand of DATDWO010000064.1, from coordinate 26,343 downwards.
CATGTCTTTTCGAAAGGTGCTTCCAAAGCGGGGTGTGGCGATGTTGAAGCTCGCGTAGTTCAAGCCAATGCGGGTACTGAATTTAATGGTGTTCTCAACCGATTCGCGGCTTTCGCCTGGTAAGCCCAGTACGAACGTCCCTACGACCCGAAAGCTGTGTTTCTTGGCCAGTTGAATGGCATCAGTCATTTGCTGGATGCGTGTATTTTTTTTATAGGCAATGAGCATTTCTTCATTGGCGCTTTCAATGCCAAACATAAGGGTGTGGCAGCCGGCTTGTTTCATCTTGATGAGGAGTTCGTCGTTTACCACATCGACTCGGGTAAAAACAGTCCAACTTAAATCCAATTGGTCTTGGATAATTTTATCCAGCAATTGGTAAGTTCTTGGTTTGTTCACGCCAAAGGTCTGATCTCTAAAGTGGAATTCGTGGATGCCTTGTTTTACAAGGAGTTTGATTTCTTTAAGAACAGTGGGGATGTCTCTCAGTTTAAAGCCGACCGTGCTCATGGGGCAGAACGTACAAGTGAATGGGCAGCCGAAGTCAGTCAGCATAGTGGCACAAGCGCCTCTTCGGGAGAAGGGGAATCGGTACTGGTGCAGAGGAAATAAGTCCCATCGGGGTACGGGCATGCCGAACGCTCCGTATCCATGTTTTTCAGCTCCTGCCACAATCTTGCCTTCTTTGGTTTTATAAATCACGTTTTCAAGGGCTTTGCCGCGAGGTCCTTTGAGGTAGTTCAATAAGTCGGGTGTTGAGAAGTCTTGGTACGTGGCATCTAGGAAGGGGTGTAGCGCAAAGGCTTTTTCTCGGATTTCTCGGTAAATGTCCCCACAACCCACAAACTTAGTCTTGGGCAATTGCTTCTTCAACTCAGTTAAGAACGTCGTATCTTCCTCATAGCTGGGCGAGCTAATCACAAAGATCAAAATGTCAGGTTTGTAAGCTAGAATGTCGCGTTGGGTTTCTTCAGGGCTTTTGTGGGTGACAATCGCGTCGATCACGTTGAGTTCAAAGTGAGGGTCTAACCACCCGGTTTGATAGGCTAAGTCAAAGGGGTGCCAGTAATATCCTGATTTAGAGACGCTGCTACAGTAGTAGTCCCGGAGGTAGTTCTTGGTTCCGGGAGGGTTAAGTAGTAGAACACGTGGTTTCCTCCCCATGGTCAGAAAGAGGGGGTCGTGCTTTATAAATATTAAGGTTTGTAAGAAAGCCTTAAAAAGGGCGATCCCTCTGTATATTCATGGCTAAAAAAGGCTTGAACGCCATGATTGGCTTGGCAACGGCTCTCATATTTCTTTTAGTGTGCTTAGTTATGATCTATCTAGTAGCAAAAGGGTTTTAGCGGGCAATAACAATCTGTTTCGCCATATGAATAAAGTCTCTGAAGATGCGTAATTTGCTGCTCCCTTCTCGGGTTCGGTAGATGATGTTGTAAACGCGGTAGTTCAACTTGCGGGCTACAATGCGCTTGGAAATTTGTGTAATGAATTCAAAGCCGTCAGCAATCGTGGGTATATCTAGTTTTTTGACGCAGTCTCTGCGGAGCACCATCTGTCCACAAGTAACATCCAGGATTCCTCGGGGGAAGTTAACAATTCTGAATAGGAGAACTAGGAAGAAATTTCCAAACAGGCGCAGTCGTGGCATTTTGTTGCCGGGTGTAAACCGATTGCCAAAGACCACGTCTAAATGATTATCTTGAAGCAATTGGAGCATAGGGGGGAATTCTTTGGGGTGATATGTGCGGTCGGCATCAATATAGCCAAAATAGGTGGTTTTGACATGTTGGCTTCCGGTTTTTAAGGCCGCTCCATACCCTTTGTTTTTTGGGTAAGAGAGGAATGAGAGGTTCTTGTATATCTTCTCCAGTTTTTTCAGAATAGGGAGGGTTCGGTCGGTGCTGCCATCGTTCACGACAAGGATCTTGGCCGTAGGCAGGTACTTGTTGACTTCCTGTGCCATGGCCTCAACACCCTTTTCTTCATTGTACACGGGAACGACGACGGTAAAGTTAGAATAATCCATGCTCTTCGGACTCATGATGGTTTTAAAAAGCTTTCTAGTGGTTTAAGAGCTGAAAAGTGATAAAGTCTATAAGGACTTTTTTCATTTCATTGTATTGTTCGGGATTAACATAGTTGTGGTCGGCTCCGTGGACAACGTGAAGTGGGGTATTCAATAGCCGGGCTAGGGTTTGGCTCTGAGAGATCGGAACAACCGTATCTTGATCGCCATGCATGATGAGGGTTGGGCAGTGGATGTTTTTGGCTTCGTCCAAGGTATGATACATTTGTAAGTCTTCCCAAAAGGTATAATTCAGGTCGAACCTTTCTCCGCAGTCATCGTAGTGGAGGATGCCTTCTTTTTTCCACCGCTCGATGCGTTCAGGAGTAAGGCGCTGCTTCCAAAACAAGATCGGGTCAATGACAGATGATTTGAGGACAAGGGCTTGAATTGAAGGGTCTCGCGCTGCTGCGAGCAGGCTGAGCAGCCCCCCAAAGCTGGCCCCCACCAAAGTAATCGTATTGCACTGTGTTTGAGCATATTGAATCGCAGCTTGAAGGCTGGCAAGGGTTTTGGTAAGGGTGGTTTCTTCAAATTTTCCGTCACTTTCACCTCGACCATAGTAGTCATAACGTAGGGTTCCAATGCCTTGGGTGTTGAGTTCTTCTTGCAGCTCTCGGTAGATTTTGCTGTCTTTATTGGAAGTAAATCCGTGGCTGGTAATGACTAGGGTCGATGCTCGATTGGGTATAGATAGGATGCCACAAACGCGGTTTCCATTAGTATCTTTAAAGTAAACTTTTTGCATGGGTTAAACCTTGAATAGTTTCCAAGTATATAATCTTACCAAATGCCTTACATAATTCCAATACTCATTGGCATTCAACTTGCTATGCCCTACTTCTCGGTTCCTAAATACATAGGCAATCTCCAGTGCTTTATGGTAGTGCCCTTTGACAAGAATCTCAAGTAAGATCTTGTACCCAACGGGCTTCAACTCCACTCCTTTGATTACGTTTCTTTGAAAGAAGAAAAACCCTGACATGACGTCTTTCACAGGGGTCAAGGGTCTCGCTAGGATTCGAGCGCCCCAGGCAGTCATTTTTCGGATGAAGGGCCAGTTCTCAACCGATCCGCCAGGAATGAGTCGACTGCCAATCACCACTCCTGCTTTTTTCTGCAGTAGCGGCTTGATCAGTTCAAGAAGTTTTTTTGGGGGGTGGCTTTGGTCGGCATCCATGACTCCAATCACGTCAGCTTTCGCTTCGTGGAAGCCGCGGATCACAGCCGTCGCTAGGCCTCTCTCTCCAATGCGCCGGATGACTCTCACGTTCTTGAACGTTCCAGCGATTTTCCAGGTTCCGTCTGGGCTGTTATCATCCACAACAATGAGTTCATGAGCAATGCCTTTCAGGTATTGTTCAATTTCAGGGATCAATTTCCGTATATTCTCGGCTTCATTATACGTGGGTATGATGAGGCTGACAAGTGGTTTTTTCATAAGGCCTTGATAAAAGAAGGGACTTTTAAACTTTGGGGAAAATAGCCTTGAATCCAATACTTTTAGCTTTCTCTTGGATGTAATCTTCCAAAGCAATGCCTTTGAGTTGGCAGTAGTGCTCAGCTTCTTCTAGGTTATGAACAGCTACGGTTTTATGGAGGAGGGTGTCCATTCCTGTTTCGCCTAAAATGATTTTTTGGTCAGGATCATAGGCAATGGATTGGATGATAAGGGGGGTTTCCGGTAAGGAAGTTTTCAATCGTAGGAGGCAAGCCTCTGCGTTGAATGGAGTGCACTTGAGTAAGGGGGAGGCAATCCATTTCTTGTCCTTCTCTTAGGAATTTGGGTTGTCCATATTTATTCGCGCGAGTAGTCCATCTAGGGGGGTGTATCATTCAGGGAGAAGTTCTTGTATAGTGAACTGCGCGACTTAGAGAACATGATTAGCGCAGTTCACATATAGATAGCTGCGTACAATAGAGTAGCATAAGCTACGCAGTTATCTATACAATAAAATCAAAGTCAGAGTTTGGTTCAGGGTGGCCGTAAAGTTGGTAGGCAATGTTTCTAGCGACAAACCCTCCGATGATCCAGATCTTGCCAGTTGAGTTTTTGCGAACAATCTCAAGAGCTTCTTCATAGGTAGGGTTGTCTTGCAGGGCTCTCTTGAAAAGGGGCAGTAAGTCATCCATAAGATGAAGATTTCAAAAAGATTCAAATAGGGTCTTAGGGGGTTTTGGTTTGGATTTCAAACAACGCACCCATGGACTGTTCTCCGACCGTAATCTGCTGTAGGGGTTTCAAATCAAAATTGTGTAAGTCTTTGGGTTTGATCAGGAGCATGTCAAAGCGGGGGGCATTGGGATTGGATACATCCAGGCGTACATGGGCGAGTTGGTATTCAATTCCGTTTTCTTGGAGGGAATTGGCAAATTCAGGGCTGGTTTGGAGGCAGCTGTAGCTTTGTTCGACGTATTCGCTTTGGGTAAAGTTCTCCCATAGGCCAGAGCAGATCGCGCGGTTTTGTACGCTTTGAGCGTCTTCAAATAAGTAGCTTACCTGGTACTGGTGTAGGAGTGCTCGAGCATTGGGAGTGTTGTTTCCATAGAGCATGATCGCAGAATCCGCAATGCGTTTATTCTCATGGGCGTAGGGGTTGGCATGGGTTCTTCGTAGAGAAACAACTTTGTTGCCGCTAACGCTATGGTAAGCAAAGGCCGTTTCGCCATGGCTGGATAAGGTGGCTTTGTGAGGGTCAGTGTTTTTGGCAACCCATTCTCCAATGTGTATGTATCCTTGCAAGTAAGGGTTATTTTCTCGTGCGGTTTTGGTGAAGGGGTCTTGTTCAAATGTGTGTAGGGTTTGGTAGCCTTGGAGAAGGGTCACAAGGAGAAGCGCAAAGAGTATAGTCCAAGCAAGGGTTTTTTTCTTGTTAAAGGATTCAATAAGGTACTGTGCACCATAGAATAGGAACAGGGCGCGGGAAAGGCTAAGGAACAGGCTAAAGCGGTAATATCCAAAGCTCGTGCCCAAGAGAGGTTGCGTAATAAATGGATGTGCGAGTCCAAGGATGCCGATTCCCCAAAAGATCCAGGCAGGGTTGAATTGTTTGCGTCGGAAGGTGTAATAAAGGCCGAGAATGGCTAGGAGGGAAGTGATGATTTCCAGGGTGTTATTAAAGGTAGCAATGGTGTGGTAGGCACCACTAATAACAATGCCTGGAGTGAGTGAGCTCACTCCTTGTCCGCTGTATTCTTGCCAGGGGTTTAATGTTTTTCCTTGGTAGACTAAGAGCGGAGCCCACCAGTAGAGTAGGGCAATAGCTACACCTATAACAAAGATGGGAAGATAGCGCTTAATATGAGTGATGAGCTCACTACCAAAATGTTTTTTGTAGATGCGCAGTTTACTTTTTTCAAGGTGAACGAAAGAATGTACATAATCATAAATGAAACGCAATGCAAAATAAAAACTCGTTCCGATAAAGAGGGTGGCGTGTTGCAACCCGACCAATCCATAGGCGACTCCGGCCCAGACCCGGTTTCTCAAATGTTCCCAATGAAGCCAGCTCAGCGCTAGGAGGGGTAGCATAACATACTGGGCAATCATGCTGGGTCCGAGGTTGGGAAGCAAGAGGGTGATCCAGTAAAAGCTGAAGAGCACAGGTAGCCATCGGTTGCTAAAAATCTTTTTGCCCAAAAGATAGGAAAAAACGCAGGCGAGAAGGGTGGTGAAAAGAGGAAACCAAAGAAGCGTAACACTAAGTGGGTTTAGGAACAGGATCCAAGATAGAATGGCAATCACCAGGTGAGTAATCCAGGGGTAGTGTTCATATTCATCTAGGTAGTGGCTGCTCTCAAAGGGGCTTCCGCCTTGATAAAGGTGAAGAACATGGCCATAATGGAAGTATTGGTCTCCTCCATAGAGTGGGGAGGGCAGTTGTTTAAGGTCTGAAAGGGTAGAATATTGAGCAAATAATAAGATAACCAGGCCGATGATAAGAGCATAGTCGGGTGTACTTAGGCGAAGCTTGTTAAAAGGCAGTGTGATGGTTTCAGGGGGTTTAGTTGTGCCCATTCCAGTTCACTTTCCAGACGAGGATGCGGTCTCCTCCGATCGTGTTTTTATCTGAGAATTTATCAAAATGGTTCATGTATCTTCCGTCTAGGTAGAAGAGTTTGGTGAACGTGGACCGGACAAATAAGGGGTCCATGGCCATGAGGCGGTATCCTCCAACCGTATCAAACAGGAAGCCGATGGTGATGGAGTTGCTGGCGTTGAGGTTCATTTTGCGAATCTGGTCGCTGGCTACATAGAATTGGTCGGGTGTAGTAAGTCCTTCTCCTGTTCGGAGATTATTGGCATAGGCTCCGATGAGGAGTTTGACATCCCATTCTTTTTTGCTGGTGTTAATCAGGAGTTTTTCCAATACCATGTTTTGTCCATTTTGGTTTCCGATGTTCATACCTAGGTTGCAGGTAATTTCAGTGGTTGTATTTTGGCAGCTATGCCAGCCCGTGGCAAAATTCGGCCAGGGACTGATCCATTGATTGGCTTGTCCTTCACTGTCAATCGCAGCCACTTCGTAGTAAAGGGCTTGGGCTTTTTCTTGGGGTAATCCATATCGGCTCATGACAAGAGGAACAGCTTCTTCGGGGGTTTTGTCTTTTAAGTTATTGTAGAGCCAGGCTCGATTGAAATTCCAGAGTCCAAAGTGGCCCCAGACGCCGGCCTTTCCAACCATGTCTTCACTAGTGATGAAATAATCCTCGGGTGGATCACAGTGAGTGTACTTCAGTATCGCTTGAGCTTCTGTTTCGCCGTAGCCTTTTTCTTGAAGAGTCTTAGAAGCTTGTTCTTTGCTTTGTAGGATGATTTCATGGACAAGGGCATGGGAGTATTCAGTGTCGTGTAGTTTTTTGTCAACTTCTTCAAAGGCGTCGTTGTTGCCGCAGTCCAGCATGCGCAGGATAGCAACAGACTCTTTTTCGTTGGGAGTCGCCATGAGTTCGCCAAGCCAGTGGGCATTGGGGTGGTTTTGCGTGGCACCATCCAAGGTTACGCCTCTCTTCGCCCAGTATTTGAACCAGTGTCCGAAGTCCCACCAAGAGTTGATGATGGCGTTGGGTGCTGATTTCTCTCGGATCTCGGTGAGGGTGTCGACCCATCCTCGATCAATGGTCGGGAAAAAACCAGTAGAGGCGGCCCATCCGCGTTTGATGGGGGTGATGAGGAGTAGCAATAGGATGAGGAATAAAATCAGTCTGCTCCACAGTAATTTTTTCGAAGAGTCTTGGCCAAAGTAGTGGGAGCCGATTTCGATGATGCGTCCAAGGCATACGCCAAAGGCAACAGCAAAGGCAGGGAGGAAAAGGAGTATAAAGCGGATGCCTTTGGTGGTGGCATAGGCGGTGCCAGCAAACCAAATGATAAGAAGAATGGCTAATTTAAGATCAATTCGTTCAGAGTGGAAGAGGAGCATGAGGAATCGGATGAAGATGGGCAGGATCAGCAAGACCATAAACCATAAGATGGGAAGGTTGATGCCCTTGTTGCTGACTAGGAAGAGATATAGGATGAGGCTGCCACCGAGGAAGTACAATGTTTTTACGTCAAAGTTTTTTACAAGGAGGAGTAGGATGCCAAAGAGTGCGAGTAAGAAATAAAATTGAGCCATGCGGAAGGTGCTGGTGTTCGTGCCTGAATTGAGGAGTTCAGAAATGCTTCCGGGGTTGAGTTCCGCTACCGTTGTATAAACATTAGGCCAAAGGCTGGGGTTGGCTGCGTTCTTGATGACACCAAAATTAATAGGTGCTAGCGGGTCATGCATGAATCGGGAGCTGTTGAGGAATACAGTAACGAAGATGCCTGAGAAAAGAATAAACATGACCAGGAATGTTGCAGTATGGGTAAGGTCGGGGTCTTTGTAGGAGATGATTTTTTTGTGTTGAAAGAGTTCTCGTAGAGCAAGGTATACAACATATCCAATCACAGCGATGAGGACAAAATCAAAGAGATACCACCAGCCTTGCCAGGCAAAGGCAAACACGCCAACGAGCAGTCCGGCTAGTGCAGAGTAGATCAAGGTTTTTTTGTGGGTTTTGGCTTCAAAGGCTTCTAGGGCCATCCAGGTGATGAGAAGGCTTAGAACGATGTTCCAGATGTCGTTGTCGCTGCCGCTGGTTCGGGTGATGAAGAGGGCATTGACACTGAGGGCAGTGGCCGCAATGAATCCAGCGTACTCATTGACCATTCTTTTCCCGATGAAAAAGGCGGCAAGGGCGCACAGGATGGCTCCCCACCACACAGTAAAGTAAGAGGCAGTGAGAACAGTCACATCGGAGTTGAAAAAGTGTAGGATAGAATAGGTGAAGGCAATCATATAGGGGTGAAGGGTGGATTCAGATTCTCCGCCATTCGGTGCAAAGATGTAGTTGTCCCAGCATTTCCCATCTTTGATTTGGTCGCAGTAGCTTCCATGGTCCACAATGTTTTCAGCGTAGCGCAGCCAGTAGTAGCTGTCCAGGTCTCCAAGCAGAGTGTAGTCCTTTCCTTGGGCGGTTTGTCCTTGAAAGCTTTTTTTGAACTGCAGACTGATTTGTTGGACTTGTTGTTCGATGAGGGCTTGGTTTTCTTTTAAGGCTTGGTTGAGTTGTTGATCCACCAGTTCATTTTTATTTTGACTGGGGAGATTGGGAAATTGTTTTTGTACTTCGTCAGCGATGTTGTTTCGGATGCTGTTGTGGACGGCACTTTGGGCCCAGTTATCCGTAGCAGCGAGCTCTTGAGGTTGGTATCGGAAATATCCAGTGAGGAGAAGAGGAATTAAGAGGAGAATAATTAGGGTAATCTTTTTGTGATCCCATCGGATGCTGGAAAAATCAATCGTGCTTTCGGCATTTTCAGAGGCTTTTTGAGAAGGTTTGTCGGCTTTCTTTTTGAAGGGGTTGATTTTGCTGAGGTCTACTTCGAACGTGTCTTCTGTTTTCTTATTTTTCTTGCTCAAGAGGCTCCCCCTCGAGTGGTTGAGCCGGGGGGGCTTTATATAAGTGTCGGAATTCGGTACTGTTGCGTGTCAGGTTGTTTTTTCCCTCTGTTGCGTTATGGTTGTTCGGCAGGCCATCAATTTTTCTCCTTGCCGAGAGGAATTTTATGTTCAAGATCACTGCGTAGCGTGAGCTATGTAGCTTAAATCACCTTTAAGTGGGGTGTCCCTCCCGTAAAAGCCTTATGGGGGGCGAGGTAGTGCCTTTTTTTATTTTTTTAAAGAAAGAATTGTTAGGAGGTGGAAAAAATTGGTTTCTTCATCCATTAGTGAGTTGAATAAAAGAAAGAGAACGCCTCTTATTTAAGGCTTTTTTTGAGTAATGTTTTCCATTTGTTTCCTTCGAGGGTTATGCCTATTCCTGCTTTTAGGGCTGGGGTTGAGCCATTTAGGGTGGTGTGGGGTTTTATGAAGTTGTAGTAGTTCCTGTAGGCTGAGGTCATGGCTTCGGCGGTTTCTGCGTTTTGGAATCCTCGCATGGTTTTGATTCTGTCTCTGATGGTTCCGTTTAGTCTTTCGATGTTTTGGTTGTTTTGTCTTTTGTCGGTGAGTTTCGCTAGACGGATGTGGTAGGTTTCGGGCATGACTTTTTCGATGCTTTTAGTTAGGGGGTGTCGTCCATCGGTCAATAAGAAAACGGGTTGTTTTTGTGCTTGGTCTCTGGCTTGTGTCATGAATTGTTTGGTTACTCGAGTGGTTAGTTTAGTCGATACTTTAGTGGTGATTAAGTATTTGGTTTGTTCGTCCATGATGTTCCAGAGCCATTTCCATTTTCCTCCTGCTTGTATTTTCATTTCGTCGTGGTTCCAGATGTTTGCTACTTCTGGTTTTAATGTTTTTGTATAGTCGTTTATGATTGTGCTGTATTTTTGGATGCGTCGGAGTATGTTACTTGGGTCGAGGCTTAACATGTAGAATTGTTTTAGGTGGTCTTGGATTCCTCGAAGGCTGATTCCTTTGAAGTAGAGGTCGAGGATTACCGTCGTGACTTTGCCATTTCCTTTGTACCGTTCAAAGTCTTTCTCTTCGATAAAACCTTTATGGCATTGCGTGCATTGGTATCTTTGTTTCTGTCCTTGTTTGGTGTGCCTTTTGCCGTATCCGATCGTGTCGGTAGATTGGCAATAAGGGCAAGCCTGTCTCTCAGTTACTATGCCTTTATTCTCAGTCTTTACCTTTTGGTTAAAGTCTAAGTAGAATTTGACGGCGTGGATATGCTTACAATCCTTTCTTCTATCCTTAAAATCGGGGCAGGTGCAGGTTGCCTTCCTGCCTATCGTGACGTTATACTCGCCGTTGCCGTGCTGAGATGGTATGGTGAAGGTTTTTGCGTCGATCTGTTTGGGCGTATCTCCCTTTGAGATTATGGCGTATCCTCTGACGATGCGCATTTGTTCCGAAGGATTTTTATATCCTAATTGTTTGTCTATATTGGGACTGATTTGGTTCGTAGCCATTTTGGTTCCTCCGCCTTTGCAGATGGTCTAAACGCCTGCAAAGGCACTTTATTCTTTGATAATTATGATTGCTTTTTTTCCTGAGTGTTTTTGTGGGACGATTATATGTGCGCCATTTCCGAAGGGGCTGATGTCCCTTTCTAGGATTTCTTTAAAGTCCTCGACGGTTATCTTCCTCTTCATATATACTAGGTATATACACTACTATTTAAATGTTTCGATCAAAAATGGCTTTCTGGACAGAAAGTGGAGGCAAAAAATGAATGACATAACTTACCCCGTAGCTATAATCGTTGTAGGCGGTATGTTTGCAGTAGGTTATATTATAAGACAAACCAGCTACTTATTCAGAAGTTGATTGTTCTTTTGGAGGATTTAGTATAGATTCTACTTTATAAACATAAGCCGATCTTTCAACATCATTTGGTAATACTAATTGAATCATTCTATTTAATTCATTTGTAATTTCTTGTCTAGCTATCTTATCTGGTTCCCCCCCAAAATTATTTTTTGTCATAGCTTGGAGATAAGCAATCTTAGTATATGTTAAGGTTAAATCCTTAGATATTTCAGTTATTCTTTCAATTTGAGATTTAGTGGCCTCTGCTTGGCTATTTAACGCTAATAATGCAGTTTTCTGTGTTTCTACTTGCTTTAATAAATCTTCCACTATAAGTTTTTGTTTTGCAAGTTCTGTCGTAAAATTTTCTAGTGCCTCCTCTTTCATCGTCACAAGTTCGACATTAAATTTTTTAAGTTCACTTTCTTTACTTACCATCATTCCTACTGCTCCGATATGGGTAATCACATTATAATTTGCAATTGCGAAACCACTCAAAAGGGCAAATCCGAAAAGAATGAGAGCTTCTGATTTTTTCTTTATCTTAAGAAAATAAACACCTAATATTGACAAGATTAACCATGCAAAGAACCCAATAATAAGCTCTATCATTTCATCCTCTAACTAATAGCCTTTAAATCAGCATTTTTTACTGTTATTTAAACCTTTCTAGGCCGGAATCTTCGAGTTTTCCCGACTAGTAGCCTTAGACGGACTTCTCAATCCAGCCTAAAAGGGAATAAAAAGGGCACTACCTCCACGACACCCACCACAACGCAACACCTAAGGAGGAACAACCGACAATGCAACAGAACCCGGAATTCCACCTGCCCTGGATATCGGGGTGGGTGGAATTCCGAGCATGCCACAAAGACCCTAAGGTCTTTGGGCACCAGAAATACGTAGCATTTCTGAGTGATCAAGAACCGGATATTGATAGGTGGTACGACGATAAAAACAGTAATACTTATGCTTTGACCATGTCGCGCGGTTCTTGACATGTCGGTGGAGTGGAAATGTATTTAAAAGGGTTTTAGTTTTGGGCAGTATGCAACTCATTCAAGTCGTAATCGTGGTCTTTGCTTTGTGGGCATTGAGCCGAGCATTTCTTAGGTATAAGGATAAGAGTCTCTCCGCGTGGGAGATGGTGTTTTGGAGTGTGGTTTGGTTATTGGTAGTTTGGGTGGGGCTGTCGCCAGATACTCCGTCTTGGATTGCCGGAGTTTTGGGGATTGGGCGTCCAGTAGATGTGTTGGTGTACACCAGTTTATTGTTATTGTTCTACATGATCTTCCGTATTTATGTGAAGTTGGATCATCACGAGCGTCAAATGACGGAAGTCGTGCGAAAAGTGGCATTGAAGGGTAAAAAGTAGCCTTTTTCTATATAAACCTGTAAAAAATCGCCAATTAGAATAAATAGCGGTTTTTGACCACGTCAGAATTCCGCTGTAAAAGCCCTTTATTTATGCTGAGCGGAATTCAGAACGTTTAAAAACTCCTTTCTCATTCTTCGTCGGATGGATCTCAGTATCGTTATCCCGGTCAAAAATGAGGCAGAAAACATAGAGCCTTTGCACAAAGAGCTTTCTCAAACCTTGACAAAGTTGGGTTCGTACGAGATCATTTTCGTGAATGATGGTTCTACCGATCGCAGTTTGGAGGTTTTAAGAAGACTCCAAAAAAGGGATAGTCATGTAGTGGTCATCCAGTTCAGAAAGAATTTCGGCCAAACCGCTGCAATGGATGCCGGTTTCAAGCAGGCACAAGGTGATATCATCATTCCCATGGATGCGGACTTGCAGAACGATCCAAAGGACATTCCTAAACTTCTGAATAAACTCAGAGAAGGTTTCGACGTTGTTTCTGGTTGGCGAAAAAACCGGCAAGACTCTGCAGGAAAATCCATTTCATCTCGCCTCGCGCACCTCCTGCGTCAATTATTGATCAAGGAAGAAATCCATGATTCCGGTTGTACCTTGAAGGCGTACAAGAAAGAGTGTTTCAAAGATCTCAACCTATATGGGGAAATGCATCGTTACATCCCAGCCATCTTGCGTTTAAAAGGGTTTAAGATTGGGGAGGTCATTGTGAATCACCGCCCAAGAAAGTCTGGAAAGACGAAGTATGGCACAACTCGTATCGTCAAGGGTTTCTTTGACTTATTGTTCATCAAGTTTTGGAATGACTTTTCAGTGAGGCCAATTCATTTCTTTGGCAGTCTAGGCTTATTCCAATATTTTTTGGCAGCTCTTATCTTTCTTGAGCAGGTCTGGAAAGCAGTCTATGTCGTAGGCAGTTTAGAACTGGGCCCACTCATGGTTCTTTCCGTTCTCTTGATCATTACAGGCACGTTAACAATCATGTTCGGCTTCCTCGCAGAAATCATGATCCGAGAGTATTACAAGGACCGGGTGCCGTATAGCATTGAAACAGTATATAAATAAAAGAAATTTCCCTTCTGAAAATGACCAAGAAACGGTATCATTATCCTGGTGACATGTATACTTACAAGGACAAGAAAGTTCCTTTATTTGTTTACAAGATACAGTTTGAAGACTTGACATGTAATGAGATCACGCAGCGCAATCAGGAGCGTTGTTTATCGCTAGCCGCTGTAACCATAGAATCGTTGGTGAATCAAACCAGCGGCCTCTTCTTAGATCAGAGCGATGGAAGGTTCAGATTGGATTTAAAAGAAGTACAGGTCGTGAGGCAAAGTGGGATAAAAGTTAGAAAAAATCCGTCGATAAGTTATTATACGCTAAAAGCGGTGGATCGGCTGCGTCCAGGCCCAGAAGGTTTCAAGATGGTTATCACTTCAGAATTAGATCCCATTACAGCGGTTGTTAAAGATTTTTTTGGAGCGCTTCTTGAGTTGAATTATGGAAACAGGGATATAGCGCCATTAGGAGGAGGGATAGGGGAATACCAAGACAGTGGTTTTTGTCTGCTACCCTATAATAGTGTGGTGCCTGGCCAGGCGGAATTTCCGCATAAAGGGATGTACACGCATCTTGCTCATGAGGTGTTGCATGGTTTGATAGGGCTTGGGCATTGCCAAGGCCTAAGTTGCTTGCTGCAAGAAATGGAAATGGGTTCTCACTTTGGGTTATGCGTAGCTGGTTCTAAATTATTGGGTTGGAAGAAGAAAAAACCATTAGATCTTCGAGTCTAATCATTTCATCTCTCTCTTGCTCTTCACAAAGAAGTACCCGATGACACCAAAAGTGATTAAAGGGGAGGCCCAGTGGGGCACATGGTGGCCAAAGGCCATAGGGGGTTTTTAGTCGCTTCCCACTTATAAAGCTTTTTAAAGTAGTTGGGTATCGCAGGAGGTATGAAAACCAAGCTCTTGATGTATCTTGCTTGTCCGAACTGTGGGAAGGACTTGAAGCTAGAAGTCTTAAGAAAGGACGCTTCTGAAATCATCGAAGGTTTGTTGAAGTGCGTATGTGGAGAAATATTCCCGATCATTCAAGGAGTGCCTCGTTTATTGCTGGAGCCTTTACGTTCTAAAATAGTAGGCGAGCAGCATCCTGAGTTTTTCAGGCAGCATCCAGAGCTTTGCGCAAGTCATTCGTTAGATTCATTGAGCAAAAAAAAATTAGACACAAGCACTCGTTTTGGTTATGAGTGGCAGCGCTTCTCTAAACTAGAAAAAGAGTACGAAGGGCAATTCTTAGGTTGGATTTGGCCGGTCGGTAAGTCTTTTTTCAAGAATAAGATTGTGTTGGACGCAGGTTGCGGCATGGGTCGTCATCTTTATTGTGCAGCAAGGTTTGGTGCGAAGGACGCTATAGGAATGGATCTAGGTTCTAGTGTGGACGTGGCGTATCAGAACATTAAACACTTGTCGAATGCTCATGTAATTCAAGCAGATATATACTATATTCCATTAAAACAACGAATGAATTACGCCTATTCAATTGGTGTTTTGCATCATCTCCCAACTCCAGAGCAAGGTTTTAAGAGTGTCTTGAGTAGGGTTAAGAGAGGAGGTGCACTGAGTGTTTGGTTGTATGGATGGGAGAATAATGCTTTGCTGCGCATGGTCGACCCAATTCGTCGTTTGATTTTTTCAAAGTTGCCATTATGGTTAAACCAAGCCGTAGCTTTTTGCTTTTCTCTTCCAGTGTATGTTCTGATTCATAGTTTGTATAAACATCTAGGTAAGAGTACGGGGTGGTTGCCTCAGTACGAATTCGGGTTGTATCTCTCCAGATTCCCATTCCGAGTGGTCCATTCGATCATCTTCGATCAAATGTTGGCGCCGATCGCTTTTTATTTAAAGAAGGGAGAAGTCAAGTCTTGGTTCAAAAGAGCAAAATTGAAAAACGGGATGATCTCTTGGCGGAATAAGAACAGTTGGAGAGCCTATGGAGAAAAGTAAGTTAAGGAAGCGTTGGCATTGGCTTTTAGCAGTTACTTTGCTAAGCAGTGTCTTGTTCTTTGCTAAGCCCATCATATGGCATAATGGAATGTCGGACAGTGTGATTTATTCAGCTACTGTGGATTTTTTCAAAGCAGATGAGACTGCTTTTAATCAGTACGCAGAAGAAACGCCTGGTTTTGGAGCTAGACCTTTATGGCCTTTTTTGGCGTGGCCATTGAGTTTTTTCTTTTCCAATTATGTTGCCTTGTCTTTGGTGAATGTTCTTTTTTCGTTCGGTACGGTTGTTTTATTATATTTTTTGGCAACGAAGTTATACGATGAGAAAACAGGTTTCTTAGCGGGTTTATTGTACGCTGCAAGTTTAGTCTCCATTGCGTATAGTTCTAGGCCTTTAACAGAGGCAGGCTCATACTTCTTTCTGGTGTTATTAATTTGCTATGTGGAGGTATATGTAAAGCAGTATCGATTTAAGGAATTGTGGTGGTTATTTGTTTTGTTAGCTTTAGCTTTATTGCATAAAGAAAGCGGTTTGTTCCTATTATTATACTTGGCAGTGGATGGCTTGTATCGTTTTGGTTGGCTAAGATCTTTAAAAAAAGGAGTAGGCGTCTTGCTAGCTTTCTTGATTTCTCTCTTTCCGATCACGTTTTGGAAGCTTTGGACGCATACCAGTTGGTTCCGGATTCGTGGGAATCAGCTCAATCGAGAAACTCTTACGTTAGCAGGTATTCCTTCGTTGCTGTTCCGCTCTTTAATCACGTTTCATATCGGTTGGTTGTTAGCTATATATGGATTTATGAAAGACAAAGACAAGAAAAGAAGGATGTATTATAAAAAATTTTTTTTAGCCATCTTCCCTATGGTGTTGTATGCTTGGTTGTTTGCTCCGCCTTTTTCACCGAGGTTTGCTCATTTATTGTTTCCACTGGTAATTCCAGCGTTTGCTTTTGGTTTGCAACGTTTTGTTAAGGATCGTAAATTATCCAATCATTGGCTGTGGGGAATCGTCATTTTTTACTACGCTCTTTCTTACATGGGTGCTAGTTTATTCCCTACACAGGATGTGAATAAAGACACAAACTTATTGCAATTGATTTTGAGTGAGATAAAGAATTAGTTTTAGAACTCTCCAGTCTCTTCCAGTTTATCTAAGTGTCCATTGCGTTGCAGCCATTGAACTTGGGTGGGTTTATACTTGAATAGGATGTCTCCTTTGTCGTCTCCTCCAAATTCCCAGGGTTCCACCAGTAAAATGTCTCCTTCACGTACCCAGATCTTTCGCTTCAATCGGCCGGGGATGCGGCAAACCCGTGTGTGTCCATCTAAGCATCGAACCTTGCATCTACTTCCGCCAAGTCGTTGTTCGAGTAGGCCGAGGGTTTGGCCTTCACGAGGTAGTTTGACGCGGCGGATTTCTTCCTGCTCGGCTTCCAGCCGGGCTTGTTCTTCTTTCTCTTTTCGACCCATGATTCTATGTAGTGATCCCGTCTTTATATAGCTTCCGTAGAGTGTCGTCGGAAAAATTCATAATCTTAATAAAGGAGCGAGCTATGCTAGTTGGCATGAAGAGCGTGTACCAGTTTCAGGCTTCTCCTTTGCGTAGGGGCTTGGCTTTTCTAGTTGATTTAGTAATCATGAACTTGATTGTGTTCACTCCTTTTGAAGGCATCTTGGCGCAGTATGCCAAGGGTTCTTGGGCGGAAACATTAAAGATGACTTCAATTCCTTCCGAGTTGTTAATGGTCATGGTTTGCATGGTAATTTTAGCTTGGTTGTACTTGGTTTTGTTGGAGTTTCTGCTGCGCCAAACAGTGGGGATGATGCTTTTGGGCTTATATGTGGATGGTCAAGTCTCGTTTTGGAGGGTCTTGATCCGTAACCTATTTATTGTGCCTTTTTTTCCATTTTTCTTGTTGTGGCTCGTTGAGCCAATCTACCTCTTTTTTAGAGGGGAGCGTTGGTTGGAGCACCTAACCCATACACGAACGGTAATGTTTGCGGAGTATACGCCATGAAAGAAAAGCCTAAGAGTCGTTTATTGACGGTTTTTGTCGTGTTGTTCATCTTATTTTTGGTGGGTACTTTGATGGCCAGTGTGGTAAGTTTTTTTACCGGGATTAATTCAAATAAATTGTATGGTGGGGAAGGCAATGTGGCCGTCATTCCTTTGAAGGGTTTGTTGTTGACAGATGATGATTCTCCGTTTATGGGGGTTCAAGGTCAGGCTTCTTCAACGAAGATTGTGGAGCAACTAGAAGAAGCAGCCGGAAATCGAGAGATAAAGGCTATTGTATTGGAGATCAATAGTCCAGGAGGTTCGGGCGTAGCGGCAGATGACATTTTAGCGGCAATGGATGACATCAAGCAGAACAAGACCATTGTAGCTTGGGTTCGAGATATTGGTACGAGCGCAGCCTATTGGGTTTCGATGGGGACGAATCACACCATCGCAGATCGTTTGAGTGTGACGGGGAGCATTGGTGTGATTGGAAGTTATTTGGAGTATGCGGGTTTGTTGGAACGCTTTAACGTGACCTATCGCCGCTTGGTGAGTGGGAAGTACAAGGATACGGGCTCTCCGTATAGAGAAATTACTGAGGAAGAGTTGGCATTGGAGCAACAAAAATTAGTTGCCATGCATGATGTTTTTATTCGGGACGTGGCTAAATACAGGAATTTGGATGTAAGAGAGGTGCGCAAGATCGCAACAGGAATGGCGTACTTAGGTTCAGAAGCCCTGGAGTTGGGCTTGATTGATGAAGTGGGCGGTAAGAAAGAAGTGGTTCGATACTTGGAGAGTCATTTGAATGCTTCCGTACAGTTTGTGGACTACCAAGAAAAGAAGAATGTGTTGGATTGGCTGCGGCAGTTGCAGGCACAGGGCATGTTAAAATCTTTAATGGAAAATGGCTTATTCTTGGATACCACAAAGGTTCCTTTGTTTTCGTAATCATCTTTTTAAAGCACTTTGATTTTTCAGACTTCATGCGAACCCTTTTTTTACATGCTTGGGAAGACGTGAAGGTCAAGTTGCCAGAGAAAGAGATAGCCAAGCTTCCTAAGAAGCTCTGCCTTCTAACGGTCATCCAGTTTCACGATCAAATCAAGAGCATTCAAAAAGCATTAGAAAAGGCCGGTAAAAAAGTCCTCATTCCGCAGACCACGCATACATTTCTGCAGGGTCATATCTTGGGTTGTAATGTGGAAGAGCTCAAGGGAGATTTTGAAGCCTTTCTATATATTGGGGATGGTCTCTTTCACCCGAAAGCCTTGCTCATGCGCAATCAAAAGCCCGTCTTTGCTTTCAATCCATTAACAAGCCAGTTCTTTGAAGTAGACAAAAAGGAAGTCGAAGCGATCCAAAAGAAAAAGAAGCAAGCCCTAAACGCTTTCTACCATGCGAAGGAAGTCGGCATTCTAATCACGACCAAGATTGGTCAGGCCCGCCTTCCAGATGCGATCAAACTGAAGGAAAAATTCAAAGACAAAAACTTCTATTTCTTGCTGGACAACACCATAGATTTCTCCAAGCTAGAAGATTTCAACTTCATTCAGTGTTTCGTAAATACAGCCTGTCCCCGTTTGGGTTATGATGACACGGTTCGCACGCATCGTCCGCTTGTAGAGATTGACGAGATTCTGCTGCAAGATCGTATGTATTAGGCTAAACGGAAAGTCAGTACATTCTCGTCGATAATTTTTTTACCTGTTTTGGCCTCTTTTATGAGCGGACATTAACCTCTCGACGAGACAGTAGGGTCGGTGCAGGGCAAAAAGTTCTCATTTTTTGATGCCTATCGTCAGGAGCCTAATACATACGCAAGATCGAAAAGCTTAAATACTTAAATTATCTAACATGTTATAACGGGTAATATTTATGCGTTTAGAGCTCACCAGGCATGCTAAAGAAAAAATGGTCATTCATGGTATCAGTAAAGAACAAGTCATTAAGGCCATAAAGCAAGGAGCTAAATTTCAGCAGACGGACGGTTTCCTCGTCAAGTATAGTTACCTTCGCGTTGCATACACAAAAAGAGGGGATACCTACAGGATAAAAACAGTATTCATAGAATAAAAATGGAAAAAGAAGACATGAAATGTTGGGAGTGTAATGGAACCTACCGTTACAAGAATGTGGATTTCTCCGTGTATGGGATCAGCTTTGGAAAATTTAAGGCAAAAGTCTGCAGTAAATGTCAAGATACAGTGTTCAGCGAGGAAGTATCGGATCAAATGGATGCCATCGCTAAGCAAAAAGGTCTTTGGGGGCTTGAGTCAAAAACGAAAGTGGGTAAAGTGGGGAATTCACTCGATATAAAAATAGGGCAAAATATAAGCAAGTTTTGTGACTTAAAGAAGGGAGATACAGTAGTTGTTCACCCGGAAAGTAAGAAGCGATTGGTCGTGAATATAGTATAAGCGGGCAGAACGTGTTATCGCCGGTTTTTTCATCCGGCGCTCCCTCTTAACCTAGGAATGCTTGGGCCAGGCTTTTCACGTTGTCTATAATATTCTTCTTCAGTGCTTGAACATATTCAGCTAGGTCTATACGTTGTTCGAAGGGCAAGTCTAGTTGTTGGATGCCAAAGAAGTCAAGTGTAATCGTTCCTTTGAAGTTGGCATAAACATGCTCTTTGAGGGCGAGTTGTAGAAGTAAAGAACCACTTGGAGTCCACTTCATTTCTTGTTGGAAGGAAAGAATCGTTGTTTCACCAGCCGTTAAGGTCTTCCCATCAATGGTACCTTCTCCGATCAGCTCATTGCTGCCTTCCAGATAAATCTTGTAAGCTCCGCTTCGAACCGGAATGGGTACCCAGCTGGGGTTATGAACAGCAAGAGTGCCTGCAATCGTAAATCCTTCGGAATTCGGAGTAATACTTGTAACCTTCGCTTCTTCAATACCTGTGTTGAAGGCTTGATAGCCAATGTATCCAGCGATGGATAAAATAACAAGAACAATTAAAGAGATGGTAAAGCCAAGTGCTTTCATGGAAAACGAGCAACCGTCTGGGCTTAAATAATTTACGGCTCTATGGAAACTAGAAGAGTTATTTTACTATGTTTGGCTTAACGTTATAGGTTGTATCATCAGAAAACGTAACGCTAACGATACGGTAACCTCCATCATGCATTTTAATTGCTCTAACACATACATTTTCTCTGGATTGCTGTGCGGATTCTAATCTAGCAGATAAACCCATCATGCCTGCTGGGCCATCTGCCCGAGAATGCCCGCCTTCCTTCTCATAGAGGTTAGGGGAGCCAAAAATTTGAGTATTGTCTAATACAAAAGCCATTTTACCATGAGAATAGTTAGCATTGTCGTTATCAACTCCAGTTACAATGCCTTGGTAAGTTGACACGGTTGATTGATCTTGAGGACTTGATTTTTCAGAAGTATCTTTACTACAACCATTTAATCCAATTGCTGTCATTAACGACACTATGCCTGCCAACGTTTTTCTCATCGCCATACAATTAGTATTGAGAACGATTTTATAAACTTTGGGGAATTATACTACTATTTAGTTCTACAGTTTACGAATTAAAACAAGAATTTATCGGCTCGAATCCGCTTGTCGTTCCAGTTCCAGCTTCTTGGCAATCGCAGTAGAATCTTGGCTCACTTGGTAAGCGTTGATGATTTCATCGGCTAGGCATTCATGGGCTTTTTTCTTGTGGTTGAAGCTTTTCTGGTAGCTGCCTTGGATCATAAGTTTGATGACGATGTCAATGCGGCGTTGGGGTGCCATCTCTACGGCTTTAGGGTAACGAGCTCCGCCGTATTCAATCGTAACAATTTCTTCTCGGGGAGCTGCGTTTTCAAGGGCTTTGACAAAGACTTCGATGGGGTTTTTCTTGAGTTTTTGTTCGATGATTTCAAAGGCTTTTTGGACGAGGTTATAGGCGCTCATGGCCTTTCCGGTGCATCGTCCGGAGCTTTTAAAGTGTTTTTTGCCTTTGTGGCCGGGTACCATAATGCGGTTGATGAGTCGTTCAACAATGAAGAGTTTGCTCTTGTGGAAGCGGTTTTGGGCGTATCGACCACCCGTTTTGGGTACGATTTTGGGTTCTAGGGTGATGTAGTTTTGAAGTCCAGGGTCATCGACCTTGATGGCTGAACAGTCCCATTTGTTGAACGCTAAAACTTTCATACCGTCGTGGAGATGGAGTGGGTTTATAAAGCTTTGGTTTAGAATAAACCAAAGTTCAGCACGATAGTGCTGTAACTTTTGTATGGCTTCAACGTCTTTCAATACCTTTTTAAAACGTCAGTCGTTTCGTTTGCCCATGCAGGATTCGCTCATCTGGACGGAAAAATACCGTCCGCAGAAGTTCTCAGAAGTGAAGGGTCAAGAAGAAATTGTTAGGCGCGTAGAGGCCTTTGTCAAGCGAAAAAACCTCCCTCACTTGTTATTTGCAGGCCCTCCGGGCGTAGGCAAAAGCACCCTTGCCTTAGTTACAGCCAAAGAGCTCTTCGGTCCCAGTTGGCATGAAAACTTCCTGGAGCTCAATGCGTCAGACGAGCGGGGTATTGACGTCGTCCGAGTCAAGGTAAAAGACTTTGCCAGAACAAAGTCCATTGGGGATGTTCCTTTCAAGATTATCTTTTTGGATGAATGCGATGCCTTAACCCGGGAAGCCCAGCAGGCCTTGCGTCGTACCATGGAAAATTACACCAGCACCTGCCGTTTCGTCCTTTCAGCCAATTACTCTTCAAAAATCATCGAGGCCATCCAGTCTCGTTGTACCGTCTTTCGCTTTAAACCGCTAGCAAAAGGAGATGTGCTTAAGGTGATTGATCACATTGCAGAGATCGAAAAAGTGAAGGTTGAGCCTTCAGCCAAAGAAGCCTTGTTCAGCATTTCAGAGGGAGATTGCCGCCGATTGCAGAATCTTCTCCAGTCGTGCGCCGCCATCCAGGATCACGTAACGGAGAAGTTGATTTATGACGTCGCTTCCGTGGCAAGGCCAAAAGAGGTCGCTGAAATCCTGCATCTCTGCACGGAGAAAAAGTTCCCAGAAGCCAAGGCTAAGCTCTTGGACACCATGCTCAATCATGGCCTGAGTGGCTTAGATATCATCAGTCAAATCCAAAAAGAGCTCTGGAATCTAAAGGTCGATGATCGAAAAAAATTAGAAATGGTCAAGTACTGCGGGGAAGCCGAGTTCCGCATGGTTGAGGGCAGCGATGAATACATCCAGTTAGAAGCCTTGCTCGCGAATTTTGTGTTGATCTGCAGCACTTAGAAATCTTTTTATAGCCTTCTAGTAATAATAGACCATGCGCAAGAAGTCTGAAGATAAATTGCTAGAGTTGATAGATCTTCAAAAGAACATTGACGATAAGATTGAGCAGCAGATCAGTGAGTCTGAGGAGGACTTAAGAAAGGCCATTCACGATATCAAGGACTTAGAGCAGAACCCAGAGGAACACCTTGCCATCAGTGCGCGTGTCGCGGACATAGTCACAGGATTTGTGGGTTCTTGGCCTTTTTTCTGGATCAATCTGGTTTGGTTTGTTTTATGGATTGTTTATAGTATTGAACCGTTTCCGTATGGGTTGTTAACCATGATCGTTTCCTTGGAAGCCATCTTCTTATCGACGCTGGTAATGATCAGTCAGAACCGGCAAGGAGAGAAGGATCGTCAGCGTTCTGAGCTCACCTTGAAAAAAGCAAGTTTAGACCTTAGGATCAATAACCTCTCCGAGTATAAGATCGCTGAAATTGAAAAGCAGTTATTGGAGATCCGCCAGATCTTGTGGCACATTCATGAGAATGAACTGCGTTCAAGGTTTGTAAAGCCAGGTAGTGAAGAGAAGAAGAAATGAATGTTATAGGATTGTTAAGCAAGGTCCAGAATTATACAAACGCCCAGTCTAAGAACTATTGGCTTACGCGCTTTATTATTCTGCGTTTATTGGGGTTTGTGTATCTTTTTGCTTTTTTGTCGTTGGCCTTTCAAGTCCTCCCACTGCTGGGGCATAACGGGCTTCTTCCAGCTGATTTATTTTTGCAGAGGGTAGGCGCCCAGGTAGATACAGGAGGTGCTTTCTCAGTTTTGCCTTCCTTATTTTGGTTTCATATTTCAGATACTTGGCTAGTAGTATTAGCTTGGTTGGGCGTGTTGCTTTCCTTGGTTGTCTTGGTGGGGTATGCCAACGTTCCGATTTTGTTCATCTTATGGTTCTTGTATCTCTCGTTCGTTCACATCGGTCAGTTATGGTATGGGTATGGTTGGGAAATCCAATTATGCGAAACAGGTTTTCTGGCCATGTTTCTCGTGCCGTTGTGGGAAGTCAGGCCTTTCCCAAGATTAGCTCCTCCAGTGCCTGTGATCTGGCTTTTCCGTTGGCTGGCCTTTCGCATCTACTTAGGTGCAGGGTTGATCAAGATTCGGGGGGATGAGTGCTGGCGTAAGTTAGCTTGTCTTTTCTATCATTACGAAACACAACCCATCCCAGGGCCATTAAGTCCATTTTTTCATTTTTTGCCGCATTGGGCAAATCAGGTAGGAGTGTTGTACAATCATTTAGCAGAGCTCGTCTTGCCTTTTTTGATGTTTTGGCCTCGAGTCTTACGTTTGATTTCAGGGTCATTGATGGTTTTGTTTCAACTCGTTCTTATATTGAGCGGAAATCTTTCTTTTTTAAATTGGTTGACTCTTCTTCCAGTCTTGGCGTGTTTTGATGATCGTTTTTTGGCTCATCTACTACCTCAGGGGTTGGTAAAGAAGGCAGAGAAAGCAAAGAAGAAAGCCGTAATAAGAAACAAGGTGGCGTGGATCGTTTTGTTTATTATTACTCTACTAAGCATTCCAGTCATTCAAAACTTGTTTTCTTCAGGTCAGGCCATGAATTCATCGTTTGATGCGTGGGAGCTCGTCAATACGTATGGAGCTTTTGGCTCCGTTGGCAAAGAACGGGGGGAGCTCGTTCTTGAAGGCACGAGTGATGCAACCATCACCAACGAAACAGTTTGGAAAGCATATGAAATTCCATACAAACCAGGAGATCCGAATAAATTCCTTCCAATCATCGCTCCGTACCAACCGAGAATAGCTTGGCAGATCTGGTTTGCGGCCATGCAGCACCCGCAGGATAATCCTTGGCTGATTCATTTAATCTGGAAGTTGCTTCATAACGATCCAAATGTCTTGAATCTCATTGCGTACAACCCTTTCCCAGATCAGCCGCCGAAGTTCATCCGAGTCTCATATTACAAATACAAATTTGCTCCTTTGGGCAGTGATCATGTCTGGGATCGTATGTATATGGGCGAGTGGTTGCCTCCTCTTTCTGAAGAGAATGAAGGCTTGCAGAGGTTCATCGTAGTGAATGGCTGGGAAGTGTAGAGTCTACCCCCTAACCGTTTCTTTCGCATACGTATTTTTTTCTTGTCCCAATCGTTTAAGCACGTTATCTTTATACACATTCTTTCCAGTTGAGTACTTGCTGAGTAATTCAAGGTATTCCCGTTTTAACGTCTCAGCGTCGGTTTCTTTTAGGCCTTTCAAGCGCTCAAACAAAGCCGGATTCCGAACAGCCGCTCGTGCGATCATCACGCCTTTTACTCCATTCTCTTTTAAGAGTGCAACGTGTTCAATGGAGTCAATGTCTCCATTGGCAATGATGTTCTTGCCGGTACGAACACATTCAGGGTACACAGAATCATCCGATTTTGCATCGTAGTGTTCAGAGCCTGTTCGTGCATGAACAATAAAGAAATCAGCATCGACTTCATTAACCAGGTTCAAATAAACTTTTTTTTGCTTCTCAAAAAGGTTCAAACCCAAGCGCATCTTGATCGAGCAGGAATATCCTTTTTCTTTAACCATTTGAACAAGTTTTTCTACTTTAGAGACTCGTTTGACCATGCTGCAGCCCAGTCCTTGTTGGATCAGGTTGGGGCTTGGGCAGCCCAGGTTGAAGTTAATGCCGGCAAAGCCTTTTGTGGGTTCAAAGTTTTTCAAAAAGCGTTTTAAATCCTCTTCTTTCTGAGTCGCTAACTGGATCTGAGTAGGAGCTTCATTTCGTATCTCTGTTTTGCGTTGGGTGCTTTTGTTGCGTCGTACCAGCCCAGAGAGCCGTGTCATTTCTGTGAACGTTAAATCCGCTCCATGCAAAAAGCACAGCTCTCGAAAAGCCTCATCGGTAACGTCTTCCATAGGAGCAAGCATATAGGAGAATTTCATGGAGTTGGAATAAAAGAAGAAGTATAATAAGGCTTTGGAAAAGGATCATTCAGGGGGAACTTTTATAAGCGCCTCCCTTTCTGACCATAAAAGAACTAAAAAATGGCCACACTAAAAGTGAGGGGATATGAATTGGAGTCGTTCAACCTAAAAAGTGCTTCTCAAAGAAAGGCCGTGCAGCTCAGAAATAATCTTTTTGCAAGTTTAAAAAAAGTCGGAGTGAGTGAGGATGACGTCGAGATCGATCTAGAGCCGGTAGTGATCAAAAAAGTGCAAGCTTTCATTTCTTGGTATATGGAGGGTCAGCATCTCTATTTTAGTTATAAGGGATTGAGTTTTATTGAGAACTTATATGTGGTTTCTAAAATCATTGAACTGGAAGTAACAGCACTACTGGATGAAAAGAAAACGATAAGGGAGTTCATCGCTGTTTTTTCCGAAGATCGGGATATTGAGTCCAAGCGTAAGGAAGCAAGGGAAACGCTGGGAGTGAGTGAAGAATCGGTAGATTGGGATGAAATCGATAAAAAGTATAAATTGCTTGCAAAAGAGCATCATCCGGATAAGGGGGGTAGTACAGATAAGTTCAAAGAGATCAATCATGCGCATAAACTATTGAAGAGAGAATTGGAATAGGTTAAGAGTAATTATTCTATAATTTTATAATAATGCTAGATTAATATAGTTAAAAACTATATATTTTAAGCAAAAGCTAAGTAAATTTGGGTATTGAGAGTAAAGATGGACTTTTGAAACATTGCTCGTCGATAAAAAATAGTAATTAATATTCACTTAATAATGACAAAAAACGAAATATTTATAAACTAGTTCGATATTTCTATAGCATTACGTTAAATGGTGGTGACTATGAAAAACATCCTTTTCGTTGCAATCGCAATC